>DATCOJ010000266.1:0-12687 GCA_036564785.1 Rhizomicrobium sp.
GCCTTCATGTCCGTGCCCAGCGCGAAGGTCAGCTGGATGTAGCCGCCGCCGGCGCCGGCGAAGCCGTCCATTTCCTGCAGGCCGGGAATGCCCTGCAGCACTTCTTCTTCGGGCTGCACGATCTGCGATTCGATTTCGCGCGGCGTCTCGGCGCGCCAATTGGTGCCGATGCCGATCTGCGGCCGGTCGATGTCCGGAAAGAGCTGGACGGGCAGCGCGTTCAGGGCGAACACGCCGAAAAGAATCGTGACCGCAACGCCGACTGCCACCGCAGCCGGGCTTCGGATGCTGGCCTGGGTTAGCGCCCGCATCGGTCCCTCACTGGCAAATCACCACGCGATCAGCTTGGCCTCACTGACCAGGGAATGTGGCGTCACAAGGGCGTGAGACAACGAGATCAGCCATGCGCAATTGTGACAGCTGGGGCAGCGCACTCGTGCAGGTTCAAACTAGCCATGCTGCATTGCGGAATGCGGGCGAGGGCGGAATGTGTTAAGATCGCCGGAACGAGGGGCGCGGGGCGAATGACGATCCAGCTGAAAGTCAATGGCGTTAGCCATGAGTTCGATGTCGAGCCCGAAGCGCCGCTGCTTTGGGTGATCCGGGATGAACTGAATTTAACCGGCACGAAATTCGGCTGCGGAATCATGCAGTGCGGCGCCTGCACGGTGCATGTGAACGGCGAGGCCAGGCGAAGCTGCATGCTGCCCGTCGGCTCGGTGGCGGGCGCCGAGATCACCACCATCGAGGGCCTCGGCGCCAATGGCCTGACACCGGTGCAGGTGGCCTGGATCGACCATCAGGTTCCCCAATGCGGCTATTGCCAGTCCGGCATGATCATGGCGGTGAGCGCGCTGCTCAAGACCAACCCGGCGCCAAGTGACGACCAGCTCGCTGCGGCGATCACCAATATCTGCCGCTGCGGCACCTATCCGCGCATTCGCGCGGCGGTGCGCTCCGTCGCCGGCGCGTGAAGGAGCGGACCATGCCTTCACGCCGGATGATCGTGTTGAGCGTGCTGGGCGCGGCGGGCGCGCTTGTCGTCGGCTACGCGCTGTGGCCCAGTGATCGCATCGCCCGCGCCAACAAGCTTGACGCCAAGCCGGGCGAGCGCTTCCTCAACAATTGGATCAAGATCGCCTCGGATGACAGCGTCACGGTTGTCGTTCCCCATTGCGACATGGGCACCGGCATCTTCACCTCGCTGCCGCAGATGGCGGCGGACGAGCTGGACGCCGACTGGAGCAAGGTCAAGGTCGAGGCGGCGCCCTCCGATCCGCTGTTCGCCAACGGCGCGCTGGCCGAAGGCTTCCTGCTGGGCGAGCGCCACATGGGGCTCGAGCAAATCCCGGCCTTCCTGCGCGGCACCGCCGCCAACACCTTCCGCACCATTGCCTCCTACATGGACCTGCAGGTGACCGGCGGCTCCTCCGCCGTGCGCGCCACCGGCCTCTACGGCATGCGCATCGCCGGTGCCGCCGCGCGCGAGATGCTGGTGAAGGCGGCCGCCGCGCGCTGGGACGTCTCGGCCGAGGAATGCTCGACCAGGAACAGCCGCGTGCTCCACGCGGGCAGCGGCAAGAGTTTCAGCTACGGCGAATTGGCAGCCGAAGCCGCCGCTTACGAGCCGTCTTCCAATCCGAAACTGAAGTCGAGAGCCGAGTTCACCTTGATGGGCAAGCCGGTGGCGCGGCTCGATATCCCCACCAAGGTCAACGGCGCCACCAAGTACGGCCTCGATGTCCAGCTGCCGGACATGGCCTATGCGGCCATCAAGATCTCGCCGGTGTTCGGCGGCAAGCTGAAAGCGGTCTCCGTCGGCGACGTGGCCAGCCGGCGCGGCGTCAAGCAGATCGTGCGGCTGGACGACGCCGTGGTGGTGGTCGCCGACCGCTTCTGGCGGGCCCGCGATGCCGTGGCCGTCCTCAATCCGGTGTTCGACAACGGCGCCAACGGGCAGGTCAGCTCGGCCTCGATCACTGCGCGCCGCGCCGCCGCACTGAAGGGGACCGACCTCAAAACAGATGTGAAGACCGGCAACGGCGCCGCCGCGCTCGCGGGCGGCCGGTTCGTGGAGGCGACCTATCAGGTGCCGTATCTGGCGCACGCCACCATGGAGCCGATGAACGCGACCGCGCTCTATCAAAATGGCGCGCTGGAAGTGTGGTCGGGCACGCAGGACGGGTTGGGTGCGCGCGCCTTCTGCGCCAAGACCGCGAACCTGCCGATGGAGAAGGTGACCTATCACCTGCTGCCGATGGGCGGCGGCTTCGGAAGGCGGCTGCCCGGCTTCTTCAACTATCTGGACTACGCGGTGCGCACCGCCATGGCCATGCCCGGAGTGCCGGTGAAGCTGATCTTCACCCGCGAGCAGGACATGCAGCACGACTACTATCGGCCCAACGTGATGAGCCGCTTCCGCGCCGCGCTCGACGGCCGCGGCATGCCCGTTGCCTGGGTCAACGACTACACCACGGACGACGATCCCAATCCGCAGGCCCACATCTTCTATGGCATTCCCAATCAGGAAATCCGCGCCGCGCAGGTCAAGACGCATGTGCCCACCGGCCCGTGGCGCAGCGTCGAGGCCTCCTGGCACGGCTTCTTCGTCGAGTCTTTCGTCGACGAGTTGGCTCATGCCGCCAAGATGGATCCCGTCGCCTATCGCCTGGCGCTGCTCGCGGGCAGTCCGCGCCATCATGCCGTGGTGAAGGCGGTGGCGGAGAAGGCGGGCTGGTCGACGCCGCTTGCCGCCGGCAAGGCGCGCGGCATCGCCATGGTGGAAAGCTTCGAGACGGTGGTGGCGCATGTAGCGGAAATTGAAGTGACGCCGGAGGGCAAGCTGAAAGTCGACCGCATCGTCTCGGCCGTGGATTGCGGCATGGCCGTCAATCCTGACGGACTGCGGGCCCAGATCGAGAGTGGAATCATCTATGGCCTGACGGCGGCGCTCAACGGCGCCATCACCATCGACAAGGGCGCGGTGGTGCAGGCCAATTTCCCGGACTATGAAATGATACGATTGCGCGATTGCCCCCAGATCGAGGTGCACATCGTCGAGACCGGCGCGCCATTGGGCGGGGCAGGGGAGCCGGGAACGCCGCCGGTGGCTCCGGCCGTGACCAATGCCATCTTCGCCGCAACCGGCACCCGCATCCGCGACCTGCCGATCCGGAATCATCCTTTGGCCATGGCAGGCCTGGCAGCGCCGTCGAAGGGTTCCGCCGGACAGTCGCCGGCCGGAAATTAACTCTGCGGCTCAAAGCCTTGGAGCGGCTTGTTCTGAAATGGGACGAGGCTTATGCTTCCCGCTTCGCGAGTGGGGACTCCGATGGCTTGGATGCGTAGAGCAGGTTTGGCTGCGCTGGCAATGATGCTGGTGCCGGCTGTTTCATGGGCGCAATCGCCGGCACCTTCCTCGAACCAGGTGGCGTACTTCCAGACCGGCAGCATCTTTCATTCCGGCCTGCGCGGCACGCACACCGTGGCGCTCACCTTCGACGACGGGCCCAACACCAACACGCTGGGCGTGCTTGAAGCGCTCAAGGCCTACAACATCAAGGCCACATTCTTCATCGTCGGCCGCATGGCGCGGGCCTATCCCGATATCCTCAAGCGCATCGTGGACGAGGGCCATCTGCTGGCCAATCACAGCGCGTCGCATCCGCTGCTCGGCCGCCGCTACGTCCGCCACCCCGAGCTGCTGCTCGCGCAGATCCGCCAGGTGGATGACGAGATTTCGCCGCTGATGCCGCCGGGTTCGAAATTCTATTTCCGCGCCCCTTACGGCTCCTGGCGCTCGCCGCACGCCGCGGTGCTCAACGCCGATCCGGTGCTGAAGAAATATGTCGGTCCCATCTACTGGGACGAGGGCGGCGACATCAGCTTCGACGGCGACGGCTATATCCTCAGCTCCGCCGATTGGGATTGCTGGCACCGCCATTGGCAAGCGGCGACCTGCGCCAAAGGCTACCTGCGCGAGATTCGCCGCAAGGACGGCGGCGTGGTGCTGATGCATTGCATCCACACCCGTTCGCCCGAGCTGGTGCAGGCGGTGCTGCCGGTGCTGGTGGAAGAGGGCTACAGCTTCGTCCGCATAGACCAGATCCCGGAATACCGGCAATACGAGACTCCGCTGCAGCCGGCGCCGGTAGTGGCCTCGCTCGGCAGCGGCGTGACCCGCCGCGCGCGGTAACACCTTGTCATGGCCCGGCTTGCCGCCTTCGCTAAAAGCTACGGCGGCCAAGTGTGCGCACTCTCGCCCGCCGAAGCCTTGGCGTAGGCGGGACCGGGCCACCCATCCGGCGCGTGTCTACGCGCCGATATGACTCTACGATCACCTGGGTGGCCCGCTGCCGCGGGCCATGACACCGAGGGACGATTGTTCCAATTGAATACCAACCCTGAGTCTGACATTCCGGCCGCAGGCTGAGCGGCTGATGAGCGACGCTTCCGCCTCCATCGACGGCCTCTGCGATCCGCGCTTCGCACCCGTGCGCGAGGCGTTTCGCGACAATTTCGAGAAGCGCGGCGAGCCGGGCGCGGCACTCGCGGTATCGCTGGACGGCCGCCCGGTCGTCGATCTGTGGGGCGGCTGGGCCGATCGCGCGCGCAGTACGCCGTGGCAGCGCGACACACTGGTGAACGTCTTCTCCGTCAGCAAAGCCTTCTGCGCCATCTGCGCACTCCGCCTGGTCGAGCGCGGTCTCGTCGATCTCGATGCGCCGCTGGCGGAATGCTGGCCGGAATTCGCGGCGTGCGGCAAGGAGACCATCACGCTCCGTCACGTGCTCTCCCATCGCGCCGGCATGGCGGCGGTGCGCCGCGAATTGCCGGACGGCGCCGCGCTCGAATGGGAGACGATCACCCGCGCGCTGGCGGAGCAGAAGCCGTGGTGGGAGCCGGGCCGCGCGCACGGCTATCACGTCAACACCTTCGGCTTCCTGGTGGGCGAGGTGGTGCGCCGCGTCACCGGCAAGACTCTCGGCACCATGCTGCGCGAGGAAATCGCGCGCCCGCTCGGCGCCGATATCCACATCGGCTTGGCTGCGCGAGAGCACAGCCGCGTCGCCGAATTCCTCTGGCCGTCGGGAACGCTGCCACGCCCGTCGATCGAAACCGACCTCGATCTCATGCGCTGGAACGCCTATTGGAATCCCCCCGGCATCTCCGGCTCGAACTGGGTGAACAAAGCCGCCTGGCGGCTCGCCGAGATTCCCTCCACCAACGGCCACGCCACCGCGCGCGGCATCGCGCGCGTCTATGCCGCGCTGGCGAATTGGGGCGCCATCGATGGCATCCGCATCCTGGACGAGCCGACGTTGCACGCCGCGCTGATCGAGCACTCCAACGGCACCGATCTGGTTTCGGGGCGGCAGACCTGCTTCGGCCTCGGCTTCCAGCTCACCCATCCCGAGCGTCCGCTGGGACCCAACGCGGGCGCCTTCGGTCATTTCGGCGCCGGTGGCGCGCTCGGCTTCTGCGATCCCGATGCGGACATCGCCTTCGGCTATGTCACCTGCGACATGGGCCCGCGCTGGCAGAACCCGCGCAACCGCGCCCTCATCGACGCGGTGTTCGGGTGTGTGTGACGCAACAACGCCGCACGCACCCTACTTTCACCTCCCCCAACGCGGGGAGGTCGCTCCATCTGAGCGAAGCGAAGATGGAGCGGGTGGGGGGGGGAATCTTGCTCGGTCGCCCCCCACCCGAAATTCGCATCGCTGTCGCTCGCGAATTTCGACCTCCCCGCGTTGGGGGAGGTAAAAAGAAGATCGGAGACGGGCTGCCACCCGACCTCATCGACGCGGCGTTAGCGAACGTGTGACGGGCATGCGCCCTGCGCACAGGCAATCGAAACTCTCTATAACCGCTATTGGCTCTTCACAACGCGCGCACTGTTGATAATGTTTTGCGCTTCGCCGACGGCCTTCCTTGTCAAATGCAAGCTGCTCGATATTCGCTCGTGCAACTGGGGCCAGTCTTTGGATTGCAGCCGGTCGCGCAAGGTTTGAAATTTGGCGACATATCCATTGAATGTCACAGCTAGCATCTCACTCTGCCTGAACGGCCCAATGATATTCTCTTGCGCTTCGAGCATTTGCGGCAGCGCAGCCGTAAGTGGCTGCGGAATGTTCAGAATAAGATCGCCGAACCACGCATTCCAGGCGTCGGTAGAGGGAGGATCATCGTGGTAGCGAACAAGTTCGCGCTCTACCCTGTCGATCTCAGTTTCGAGAAGCCAGATCGCGCCGATCAGTCCGGTAGCCAAGCTTCCAGATTTTTCGAGGCGTTCCAGTTTTCGGGCCCGCCGTTGCGCAAGATACAACGCGGTCGGTATGACTGCCGCCCCAACTATCGCTACGACGGAGAACACGGTCTGGCTAGTGCTTGGGTGGCACTCGATCCAGCGGAGCCACGATGCTGGCTCTTGAGTGCAAGCGTTCCACAAGATCTGCACAGTCATCTCCGGCCGCGCTCTCCCAGTTGTACGCCCACGAAGGGTGGCGGATGGGGTGGGATTCGAACCCACGAGACCCTTGCGGGTCTGCCGGTTTTCAAGACCGGTGCCTTCAACCGCTCGGCCACCCATCCGGTCGTCCAGCAGGTAAGCCGGAAGCGGTCCAAGCGCAACAATTGTCGGGAGACACCGCCGGGCAAAGGCGGCAGGCGCTTGCGGAAAGCCTGGTTGATAAAGTCTTAACAACGCGGATGTTTTGATGCCGTCCGGAAAAACAAAAGCGGTTGAGAGCGTCGCCTTCGTCGACTAGCCTCCGCCGCCGGGCTCGTCGAATCGGCTTTCGATGCTTCAGACACCGTGTCGCGTTCTCACTGTGACTGCGCTCGCCGCGCTGGCGGCGGGTTGCGCCACCGCGCCGCCGCAGCACCACGCCGGCGGTGGCTCGTCCTCGAGCGGCGGCGTCTACAAGGTCGGCCAGCCCTACGAGATCGGCGACACCTGGTACTACCCGCGCGAGCAGCCGGACTATGACGAGACCGGTGTCGCCTCGTGGTACGGGCCGACGTTCTACGGGAAGTCGACGGCCAACGGCGAGCTGTTCGACGGCGACGGGCTGACCGCCGCCCATCGCACCTTGCCCATGCCGGTCAACGTCCGCGTCACCAATCTGGACAACGGCAAGTCGCTGGTGCTGCGCGTGAACGACCGCGGACCCTATGCCAAGGGCCGCATCATCGACGTGTCCCGCCACGCCGCCGAGCTGCTGGGCTTCCTGGGGCAGGGCACCGCGAAGGTGCGGGTGACCTATCTCGGCCGCGCCGATATGCCGAACGGCCAGCCGCCCCCGTCCGACACGCCGGTCGCCATCGCCAAGGCGCTGCCGCCGGTTCCGGCCGGCACGATCGAGACGGCCTCGCTGGATGCGGTTCCCGGCGCGCGCGTTGCGCCCCCCGTCCGCACGGAGGAGCTGCCGGCGCCGCCCCCCTCGGCAGAAGTTCCCGTCAGCGCGCCGGCGCCCACCGGCGAGGTGACGCGCGTTCCGGTTCCCGCGGTCACCCATCTCTACGTGCAGGCCGGCGCCTTCAGCACTTATGACAACGCCAGCCGGCTGAAGACGCGCCTGGCGGGCGATCTGTTCATTTCACCGGTCGATCGCAACGGCCACAGGCTTTACCGGGTGCGCTCGGGCCCCTATGACGACCTCGAATCGGCGGATGCGGCGTTGGCGCGCCTGACCGGGCTTGGTAATAACGACGCCCAGATCGTGGTCGATCAGTAGAGTCTCTTTTCATCGGAGTTCCCATTCGATGCGGCGTATCCGCTCCCTTGCCGTTTTCGCGTTTTCGCTCGCCGCTGCCGCATTCGCGCTGCCGGCTTCGGCCGCCGTGCTCGACACCAGAGCCGAGCATGCGCTGCTGATGGACGGCGATACCGGCCAGGTGCTGTGGGAGAAGGACGGCCTTTCGCCGATGCCCCCCGCCTCCATGAGCAAGCTGATGACGCTCGAGCTGCTGTTCCAGCGGCTGAAGGACCATCGGGTGAAGCTCACCGACTCCTTCCCGGTGTCGGAGCGCGCCTGGCGCGAGCGCGGCGGCTCGGAAATGTTCGTCAATATCGGCGACCGCATCACGGTCGAGAATCTCATCCGCGGCATCATCATCCAGTCCGGCAACGATGCCTGCATCGTGGTGGCGGAAGGCCTCGGCGGCACGGTCGAGAATTTCGTGGCGCTGATGAACGCGCGCGCCAGCCAGCTCGGCTTCGCGCAATCACACTTCGTCAATCCGGATGGATTGCCGCAGCCCCCGGGCCAGCTGATGTCGGCGCTCGATCTGGCCAAGCTGGCGCGCCACCTGATCCGCGACTACCCGGACCTCTATCACTATTTCAGCGAGCGCAGCTTCGTCTGGAGCAACATCACCCAGCACAACCGCAATCTGGTGCTCGACAAGTTTCCCGGCACCGACGGATTGAAGACCGGCCATACCGACGCCTCCGGCTACGGCGTCACCGCCTCGGCGGTGCAGAACGGCCAGCGGCTGATCCTGGTGCTGAACGGCCTGCGCTATCCCGATCTGGCGGGCCGCGATTCCAAGGCGCAGGACTGGTTCGGCGAGCAGCGCCGAGCCGAGGAAGCCGCGCGCATCTTCGGCGTCGCCTTCCATGAATTCCGCCGCTACAAGCTGTTCGCGGCGGACGACACTGTCGGCGAGGCGCACGTCTGGCATGGCGCGCGCGACACGGTCCCCTTGAAGCTCGGCCGCGATCTCGCGGTCACCATGAATCCCGACTCGCGCCCCGGCATGAAAGTCACGCTGACGTACGACGGTCCGGTGCTGGCGCCCATCGCCAAGGGTCAGCAGATCGGAACGCTGAACGTGGAAGCGCCCGGCTTTCCCGGTGTAACGGCGCCGGTCTATTCCGCCAACGCCGTCGACAGGGCAGGGCTGTTCGGCCGCATCTTCCTGGGCTTGCGCGAGATGTTTTCCGGCCGCGCCGCTCCCGCTCAATGAGCAGTCCCGCGCGCTTCATCACTTTCGAGGGCGGCGAGGGCGCGGGGAAATCGACGCAAGTCCCGCGCCTCTCCTCAGCGCTGAGCAAGCGCGGCATCGCCAACATCGTGACTCGGGAGCCCGGCGGTTCGCCTGGCGCGGAGGAAATCCGCAAGCTGCTGGTGGAAGGCGAGCCCGGCCGCTGGGACGCCGTCACCGAAACGCTGCTGCTGTTTGCCGCCCGTGCCGATCACGTCGCGCGCACCATCCGGCCGGCGCTCGATTCCGGCAAATGGGTGATCTGCGACCGCTTCACGGATTCGACTTGCGCCTATCAGGGGGCAGGGCGCGGCCTGCCCCTCGAAACCATCGCGCGCATTGGATCGAGCGCCATCGGCGATTTCACGCCGGACCTCACGCTCATCCTCGACGTGCCGCCGGACGTCGCCGTCGATCGCATCGGTTCGCGCACGCATGCCGAGACCCGCTTCGAGAAATTCGATTCCGGCTTTCATGCGCGGCTCCGGCAATTCTTCCGCGATCTGGCGAGCCGCGAGCCCAAGCGCTGCGTCTTGATCGACGCCAGCGGGAGCGAAGATGCCGTGGCCGCAACGATCTGGCGCGCGGTTTCGCAGCGCTTCGGAGTTTGACGCTCATGGCCAAGCGCGTCCGCAGCGAAGAGATCGAGGAGACCGACCGGCTCGCCGGCTTCCCCCATCCGCGCGGGAGCTTTCGCCTGATCGGCCAGGACGCGGCCCTGGCGCGCGCCGCCCGCGCCATCCGCGCGGGCCGGCCGCCCCAGGCTTGGTTGATCGCCGGCCCGCCGGGCATCGGCAAGGCGACGCTGGCCTATCGTATCGCCCGCTATCTCTTGCGCTACGGCGCCACGGGGGAGGGGCCGGAGGATTTGTCGGTTCCGGCCAACGATGCGGTGTCCGTCCAGGTGACGGCAAATTCGCATCCCGGACTCTTGGTGTTAAAGCGCGGCGTCAATCCCGACACAGGCCGCATGATGACGGTGCTCGGCGTCGACGTGATCCGCCGCTTGGCCGGCTTCTTCGGCATGACCTCGGGCGCCGGCGGCTGGCGGATCGCCATCGTCGACACCGCCGACGACATGAACGAGGCCGCTGCCAACGCCCTGCTCAAGGCGCTGGAGGAGCCGCCGCGGCACTCCATCCTGATGCTGCTGGCCAATGCGCCCGGGCGGCTGCTTCCCACCATCCGCTCGCGCTGCCAACGGCTCGATCTGAGGCCGCTGAGCGAAACCGATCTGGCGACAGCGCTGCATGAATATCTGCCGGGAACCGAACAGCGCGAACTGCAAGCGCTCGCCAAGCTGGCCGGCGGCTCGATCGGCGCCGCTCTGGCGCTCGCCGGCGAGGACGGCCTGGCACTCGCGAAAGAAGCCAACACGCTCATCGAGACTGCCGCTTCTCCGGATGTTCCGTCGCTGATGGCGCTCGCCGACAAGGTCGCGCGCATCGGCGATGGGCTGGAGATGTTCGGCGGCTTTCTCGCCCAAGCGCTGGCCGACCGCATTCGCGCCCGCGCCGCCACGGCAAGCGCGCTCCAGCTGCAGCGCTGGACCGAAGCCTGGGAGCAGATCGGCTCCAACTTCGTCCGCGCCGATGCGTTGCATCTGGAGCCGCGCCAGACCATCCTTTCCTCGGCCCGCGCGATTTCAGCGCTGGCCCGCCGCAGCGCCCTCTAGCGATTTGCCATGCTGGTCGACAGCCACTGCCATCTCGATTTTCCCGAATTCGCGCCCGAGCTGGAAGCGGTGGTGGCGCGCGCGGGCGAAGCAGGGGTGGGAACCTGCGTCAGCATCGGCACCACCCTGGCGAAATTCCCCCGTGTGCTGGCCATCGCCGAGCGCTTCCCCAGTGTCTATTGCTCCGTCGGCATCCATCCGCATGAGGCCAAGGTCGAGCCGCTCACCGATGCCACGCCGCTGCTCGAGCGCGCGCAACATGCCAAGGTCGTCGGCATCGGCGAAACGGGCCTCGACTATTATTATGAGCACAGCCCGCGCGAGGCGCAGATCGCCAATTTCCGCGCCCACATCGCGGCCGCGCGCGAACTGCGCCTGCCGCTGATCGTCCACACTCGCGACGCCGAGGACGACACCATCGCCATCCTGCACGAGGAGATGGCGCGCGCGCCCTTCACCGGTCTCATCCACTGCTTCACGGGCACGCGGCGCCTGGCCGAGGCCGCGGTGGAACTCGGTCTCCATATTTCCGCCTCCGGCATCATGACCTTCAAGAATTCGGGCGAGTTGCGCGGCGTGCTGAAGGAGGTGCCGCTTGACCGCCTGCTGGTGGAAACCGACGCGCCCTTCCTGGCGCCGGTGCCCCATCGCGGCAAGCGCAACGAGCCGGCCTTCGTGGCGCACACCGCCGCCGCGCTCGCGGACCTCAAGGGCGTGCCGGCGGACGAGTTCGCGCGCGCCACCACGGACAATTTCTTCTCCCTTTTCACCCGCGCGGCGCGGCCGGCATGACCCTCGACGTCACCATCCTGGGCTGCGGCTCCTCCACCGGCGTACCCCGCATCGGCGGAGCAGACGGCGCCGGCGACTGGGGCGCCTGCGATCCGTCGAACCCGAAAAACCGCCGGCGGCGCTGCTCCATCCTGTTGCGGCAACGCGGGCCGGGCGGCGAGACCGCGGTGCTGATCGACACCGCGCCCGATCTGCGCGAGCAGCTGCTGGAGGCGCGTTGCGGCCGCCTCGACGCCGTGCTCATCACCCACGATCACGCCGACCAGACGCACGGCCTCGACGACCTGCGCGCGGTCGCCTACGGCATGCGCCGCCGCGTCGAGGTCTATTCCGACCGCTTCTGTCTCGACAGTCTGCGCCACAAATTCCGCTACGCCTTCGAGACGCCGGCCGGCAGCGAATATCCGCCCATCCTGAACGCGCACGAGATCCACGAATTGAAGGCGCTCGAGCTGGCCGGGGCAGGGGGCGGCGTCCCCGTGCTTCCCTTCCGCCAGCAGCACGGCCGCATCCACTCGCTGGGCTTCCGGCTGGGCGGCTTAGCCTATTCGCCCGACGTGAGCGCGCTCGCCGAGGACTCGCTCGCGGCACTCGCAGGCATCGAGGTCTGGATCCTCGATGCCTTGCGCCATGCGCCGCATCCCACCCACGCCAATGTGGCCACCGCGCTCGGCTGGATCGCGCGGGTCAAGCCGGCCCGCGCCGTGCTCACCAACCTGCATCTCGATCTCGACTACGAGACTCTTCGCCGCGAACTCCCGCCCAACGTCGAACCCGCCTATGACGGAATGACGATCTCGCTGACGGCTTGAGGGATCGGAACCGTCTCGGCTGCTCTGGCCGATGCCAATGCCAAAGCGAGCTCATTTCCCAGAAAACATCTTATCAGTATTTCCCATAATATATCTTATACGAGAAATATTACTGAGCCCGGTAGCCCGAGCCCGCATCTTCCCTCTTGACCCGGACCCAAGGTCCGGCCTCACAAGCCCCAGGGTCGATGAGACGTCGACAACGTCGATGAGAAAGCCAAGCCCGTGAACGCGCCGGAACCGCACCGCTACTTGAGTCCCGCCGAGACCGCCAAGCGTCTCGGCGTCAGCGTCAAGGCGCTGCGCCTCTATGAGCAGCGCGGCTTCGTCAAGCCGCTGCGCACGAGAAGCCACTGGCGCGCTTACGGCCCCGAGCAGATCGCCCGGCTGCACCAAGTGGTGGCGCTGAAGCGGCTC
>DATCOJ010000267.1:0-1574 GCA_036564785.1 Rhizomicrobium sp.
GCGTAGGTCAGCCCCTTGAGAACTGTAAGCGATCGCTTGACCGCATCGGTCCAGCGACCGGCAGGCGCGCAGCGATCGGACCAGGCGTGCCAAAATGCTTCGGTCGCGCGCAGCGCGCGCTCGGGATCGTTCCTCCGGGGCGGCGGTAGATGTGACGGGCTATAGCTCAATACAAAAGGCACCGTGTCGCCAGCGCCAACTGTGAACTCGCCGTTGGTCGTGAAGTCACGCCCCTGGAGAGGAACCGGCGTGCGCAGCACCGCCATGTCTGGCCCCGCAACTGCGCGCAGGCCGGCGTCCTCGAGACGCTCGATCCACGGCACACTGAAACCGTAGTCGAAGCGTAGAATG
Organism: Rhizomicrobium sp.; assembly: GCA_036564785.1. Classification (GTDB taxonomy): domain Bacteria; phylum Pseudomonadota; class Alphaproteobacteria; order Micropepsales; family Micropepsaceae; genus Rhizomicrobium. The sequence goes on from DATCOJ010000267.1 coordinate 352, forward strand.
AACTCGGTGCGCAGCTCGACACGGCCTCGCACGCCGCGGATCAGACGCACGAGATCGGCGCCGTCATCGCGCGGCGACATGAAGTCGATGAGCTCGACCGCGCCATCTGCTGTCTCGAAGGTCGTCACGAGGATAAGCGAGCCATCGAGGTAGCGTCGTGTAACCCGGGCTCCCGGGTCTCTTGGCGCGATGAGCCATCTTCCGTGCTCCGGTCCGCCAAGCAGGGCGGCGAAGCACGCGCCAGAATCGAACCGGGGCCAGCACAGCCAGTCGATAGATCCGTCACGGCCGACGAGCGCCGCCGTCTCGCAATTGCCGATGAGCGCGTAGTTCTCGATCTGTCGTTGGGCTGTGGCCCGGCTGTCAATCATGGGCGATCCTCCGAGCCGGACTAGCGTTATCGCCGGTCACGGCGAAGTTCGTGTCCCATTCCGCTAGCGTTGACCCACGCTCCCCGTCATAGTGGTGCTTGTCACGGTCATCCACGTCTTCGCCGCGGGGAAAAATGATCCTCCCTCGAAATGGTGGACACCTCTGATAAGCTCCTGTGGGAGCAGGAAGGTGTTTGATGGGTATAGCGCGTCGGCAATTCACGGATGAATTCAAGCGGGAGGCGGTGGGACTGCTGGCGAGCAGCGGCCGGCCTTTGAGCCAGATTGCCCAGGAGCTGGGGATTGCCGCTTCGAGGCTGCGCGCCTGGCGGAATAGGGGTGACGGGGGGCAAGCGGGATCGCCGCGGCGCTCCAGTACGCAGGCGGCGATCCCGCCTGCCGGTGCGGATTTGGCGGCTGAAAACGCCCGTCTGCGGCGCGAGAACGAGCGCCTGCGCATGGAGCGGGAGATTCTAAAAAAAACGCTGCGCATTTTCTCGGAAGCGCCGAGATGAAATTCCGCCTCATCGCGGATCAGCGCGGACGCGTTCTCGTCAGCCCCAAGGCAATGCGCCAGTTGAAGGAGCTGAGAAGAAACCTTCAGGGCTTCCAGGGGTGTTTTTCGACGACCGCCATCAATATTCGATTCGGCTTTCACGTACGAAGGCGCGCGTCAGGAGGCACAAGGTCGCCCGCATCGATGCCCTACCGAGAAAACCATCCGCGACATCGCCTGGGAGGCGCAGGTCCGCCTATGCGCGAGATATCGCCGGCTGAAGGCCCGGGGCAAAACCACAAATATCGTCAACGTCGCCATCGCGCGCGAGATGGTCGGTTTCATCTGGCCGATCG
>DATCOJ010000268.1:0-16162 GCA_036564785.1 Rhizomicrobium sp.
GGGAGGCAGCGTCCCGGTTCGGGCCCGGATTGATCGCGGAGGATCTGCCAGAGACTATACCATCTATTCTTGCAAAACTAAGGTCCTAGATTCTCCATCCTTGCTCTTGCGTATAGTCCTTGATATAATTATGCTCCAATACTACCGGTATATTGCAACCTGATTGGAAAAGGCGATGCCAGAGACTGGTTGGATACTAAATGGACTGCCATCAAAGAATGTAGAAAATGATTGGCGCTTTGAAACTGCTGTTCGCGCCGGAATCGTTAGTCGCGATGTAATACCTGAATCGAAAGATCTACGCGAACCGTGGTGGGACGTAGGCAACCAGAAGCATACCGGGTCTTGTGTGGGATGGGCCGTCGGCGACGGCGTTTGCCGCTGGCACTTTGTCAAGGCTGGACGAATTGCAAAGGATGAACGCTTGTCGCCGCGTTATCTCTGGATGGCGGCGAAGGAAACGGACGATGACACATCACAGCCGACTAGTTTCATCGAAGAAGCAGGAACCACGCTTAAGGCCGCCCTCGATGTGGCTCGTGTCTACGGCGTAGTGCGGGAAAGTGTACTTCCCTTTGAACCGCCGACCCTCTATGCGCATGAACTGGACACCTTTTATGCCATTGCATCGCAATTGAAAATTGCAAGCTATTTCAACTTGGCGGTCAATTTGTCCGAATGGAAACAATGGGTCGCGTTTAACGGTCCGCTTGCTGCACGCCTCGTTTTTGACCAGACATTCGACAGCGTAAAAAAAGATGGTTTGCTCGATGTCTACCGCCCCTATCCGAAGAAGTACTGGCGTAGGCAAGGTCATTTTGTTGCGATTGTGGGCTATGATGCGGGTCATTTCCTTATCCGGAATAGCTGGAACGACACCTGGGGAGATGAAGGCTTCGGCTACGCAACTTTAGAATATGCCAAAGATGCGTTCACAGAGGCATATGGAATCAGCGTGTAGTTGGAACGCTGCGACCGCGTCCGCAATACGGGCTGATGCTTTGGTCGTTTCCGGCAAGGTAGCGAAATAACATGACCGAAATCGCCATCCGCCGCGCGGAACAGGACGATCTGCCCTCGCTCACCGATATCTACAATCACTACGTCACCACCACCCCCATCACCTTCGACATCGAGCCGCGTACGCTGGCGCAGCGCCGCGAGTGGTTCGCGCAGTTCTCTGGCGCCGGCCGCTATCGATGCTTCGTGGCGGCGAACGGCACGGGGGCGCTGGGCTGGGCCTGCTCGGGCCGCTTCAAGGAGAAGGCGGCCTACGAAACCACCATCGAGACCAGCGTCTATCTGGCGCCGGACGCGACCGGCCGCGGCCTGGGGCGCCGGCTCTACGAGACGCTGTTCGAGGCGCTCGAGGGCCAGGACATCCACCAGGCCTTCGCCGGCATCACACTGCCCAACGATGCCTCGGTGGGCTTGCACAATTCCTTGGGCTTCCGGCTGGTCGGCACTTATCCCGAAGTGGGCCGCAAATTCGGCCGCTTCTGGGACACGGCCTTGTTCATGCGGAGGTTCGATTGAGGGACGTTACGATGATGAGATACGCGATTGCCGCCGTCATGCTGCTCGGCTGTGCACCAGCATCCGCTTCTCCAGCCGACGACATCAAGACTGTGGCGGCGCTAGACACCCGATACCAGGCGGCCGTGAAGGCAAACGATGCGGACACCATGGCGCAGATCCTGGCGCCTGATTTCGTGCTCGTGCTTGGCAGTGGCACGATCTACACGACCCAACAACTGCTCGACAGCGCGCGCAACCAGGACACGATCTACGATCGCCAGGAGGAGGATGCAGGCACCCAAACCGTGCGGGTGTGGGACGACACCGCCGTGGTGACCGCGCGCCTCTGGCTCAAGGGCGTCAGCGGCGGTAAGCCGTTCGACCGCAAGCTCTGGTTCAGCGACACCTACCGCCGCACGTCCAAAGGCTGGCGCTACATCTTCGGCCAGGCCTCACTGCCGCTGCCGGCGGAGAAATAGTGGAGTAGGGCCGGCGCCGCGCGGGAGCCGAATTCTCCCGTTTCAGGCCTGGTCCATAGCCCTAGCCCCGGTGCCGTTCCCCTGCTATACGGCCCGCCTTCCGGGGGTGCCCGTCCAAGCTCAGGATTCCGCCGGGAGGCCCGGACGCGGGCGTGGCGGAACTGGTAGACGCGCTGGATTTAGGTTCCAGTGACGCAAGTCGTGGGGGTTCAAGTCCCTCCGCCCGCACCAGTCTACGCTGCGCAGCGGCGGAGACTGCCCGGCATAGCCCGCAGGGCGACGCCGGGCTGTGTTTGGGTTCGCGCAGCTTCGCCTGGCACGCCAGGACCAGATTGATATCGATAAGGACGTCACATGCAGATCACCGAAACCGTCTCCGAGGGCATGCGCCGCGAATATAAGGTCGTCATCGGCCGCCAGGACCTCGACGACCGCCTCACCGGCCGCATCGAGGAGATGAAGCCGCGGGTGCACCTCAAGGGCTTCCGCCCTGGCAAGGCGCCCACCTCCTTCCTGCGCCGCTCCTTCGGCAAGTCGGTGATGGGCGAGATCGTCGATCAGGTGTTCAACGAATCCGCCAAGAAAGCGGTTGAGGACAATTCGCTGAAGCCCGCCTTCCAGCCGCAGGTGGAGCTCGACGGCGACATCGAGCCGGTGCTGGACGGCAAGGCCGATCTCGAATTCACCGTCAAGATCGACCTGATGCCGGATTTCGAGATCGCCGACGTCTCCAAGTTCAAGCTCGAGCGGCTGGTGGCCGAGGTCACCGACAAGGAGATCGATGACGCCATCCATCGCCTGGCCGAGCAGTCGCGCGGCTACTCGCCGAGAGCGGACGGCGAGGCGGCCGAGAAGGACGACGCCGTCACCATCGATTTCGTCGGCCGCATGGACGGCGAGGAATTCGCCGGCGGCAGGGGCGAGGGTTTCAATCTTGTGCTCGGCTCCGGCCAGTTCGTGCCGGGCTTCGAGGACCAGCTGATCGGCGCCAAGCCGGGCGAAGAGCGCGACGTGAAGATCACCTTCCCGGCCGACTATCCGGAAGCCAGGCTCGCCGGCAAGGAAGGGGTGTTCTCGGTTACCGTCAAGGAGATCCGCCGCCCCGATCCCATCGCCATCGACGACGAGCTGGCCAGGAAGCTCGGCCTCGAATCGCTCGGCGAATTGCGCGAGCGGGTGCGCACCCAGCTCAAGACCGATTTCGGCCGCGCCGGCCGCATGCATCTGAAGCGGCGCATTCTCGATGCGCTCGACCAGGCCCATTCCTTCCCGCTGCCGCCGACCATGGTGGAGCAGGAATTCCAGGCCATCTGGCGCGCCGTCGAGGCCGAGCTTCAGCGCGAGGGCAAGACCGCCGCCGACGAAGGCAAGGACGAGGACTCGCTCAAGCAGGAATATCGCGAGATCGCCGAGCGCCGCGTGCGCCTGGGCCTGGTGCTGGCCCGCATCGGCGAGCAGAACGGCATCCAGATCTCGCCGGACGAGGTCGACCGCGCCGCCATGCTGCGCGCCCGCCAGTTCGCCGCCCAGAGCCGCATGCAGAATCCGGGCGAGCCGCTGACCGAGCAGCAGGCCTATCAGATGCTCACCGGCAATCCGCAGGCCATGGCGGAAGTGCGCGCTCCGCTGTTCGAGGACAAGGTGGTGGATTTCATCGCCGAGCTGGCAGAGGTCGACGAGCGTAAGGTCGACCGCGACACGCTGTTCCTCGATCCCGACGAAGCGGCGGAAAAGCTGGCCGGGACGTGATTCGGCAAAGGCTCGACAGGACCCGCGAAGCGGGTTAAACGGGATTCATGAGCGATCCCCGCAACGTCTATATGAACACGCTGGTGCCGATGGTGGTGGAGCAGACCGCCCGCGGCGAGCGCGCCTACGACATCTATTCGCGACTCCTCAAGGAGCGCATCGTCTTCATCACCGGCGGCGTCGACGACTACGTCGCCAGCCTGATCACCGCGCAGCTTCTCTTTCTCGAGGCCGAAAACCCCAAGAAAGAGATCGCCATGTACATCAACTCGCCGGGCGGCATCGTCACCGCGGGCATGGCGATCTACGACACCATGCAGTACATCCGGCCCGGCATTCAGACCTTGTGCGTCGGCCAGGCGGCCTCGGCCGCGTCGCTCCTGTTGTGCGCCGGCAAGAAGGGCGAGCGCTTCTGCCTGCCCAATTCGCGCATTCTGGTCCACCAGCCGAGCGCCTCCTATTACGGCCAGGCGGCCGACATCGCCCGCCATGCCCAGGAGATCATCAAGCTGAAGCGCCGCCTGAACGAGATTTACGCCAAACACACCGGCCAGCCGGTCGAGGTGGTTGAAAAAGCGCTCGACCGCGATACCTATCTGACCTCCGAGGAGGCCAAGGCGTTCGGGCTGGTCGACCAGGTGCTGAGCCGCCGTCCGGACACGGGCGAGGCGGCCTGAACGGGCGTCATGAGCCGGAAATTGGCGGAATTGAGCCGGATTAAACAAATCTTGATCCACGCGCCTCTATCGTGGTCGAATGACCGACGGGGAGCGACGAATCCCCTGGCGCGGTTCATGCAAAGGGGTATGAGGCCGTCAAGGCGGCCGGCCAAGGGTGGGCGTGTGTCCCAGGAGAGCCCATGAGTAAAGCGAGCGGCGGCGAAAGCAAGAACACGCTGTATTGTTCGTTCTGCGGCAAGAGCCAGCACGAGGTCCGCAAGCTGATCGCGGGCCCGACCGTGTTCATCTGCGATGAATGCGTCGAGCTCTGCATGGAGATCATCCGGGAGGAGAACAAGACCTCCCTGATGAAGTCCCGCGAGGGCGTGCCCACGCCGTCGGAGATTTTCAAGGTTCTGGACGACTACGTGGTCGGCCAGCAGCACGCCAAGAAGGTGCTCTCGGTCGCCGTCCACAACCACTACAAGCGAATCAACGCTTCCGCCAAGAACGCCGATGTCGAGCTCGCCAAGTCGAACATCCTGCTGATCGGCCCCACAGGCTGCGGCAAGACTTTGCTGGCGCAGACGCTCGCCCGCATCCTCGACGTGCCTTTCACCATGGCGGATGCCACCACGCTGACCGAAGCCGGCTATGTCGGCGAGGACGTGGAGAACATCATCCTCAAGCTGTTGCAGAACGCCGACTACAATGTCGAGCGGGCTCAGCGCGGCATCGTCTATATCGACGAGGTCGACAAGATCAGCCGCAAGTCGGACAACCCTTCGATCACCCGCGACGTGTCGGGCGAGGGCGTGCAGCAGGCCCTGCTCAAGATCATGGAAGGCACCGTCGCCAGCGTGCCGCCCCAGGGCGGCCGCAAGCATCCGCAGCAGGAGTTCCTGCAGGTCGACACCACCAACATTCTCTTCATCTGCGGCGGCGCCTTTGCCGGGCTGGAGAAGATCATCTCCCAGCGAACCCACGGCACGTCCATGGGCTTCGGCGCTACCGTGCGCTCGGCCGATGAGCGCGGCACCGGCGAGGTGCTGCGCGAGGTCGAGCCCGAGGATCTGCTCAAGTTCGGCCTGATCCCGGAATTCATCGGCCGCCTGCCGGTGATCGCCACGCTCGGCGATCTCTCCGAAGGCGCGCTGATCGAGATCCTGACGCGGCCCAAGAATGCGCTCGCCAAGCAGTATCAGCGCATGTTCGAGATGGAAGGCGTCAAGCTGCGCTTCCAGGAAGAGGCGATGAAGGGCATCGCACGCAAGGCGATCGCGCGCCGGACCGGCGCCCGCGGACTTCGCTCCATCATGGAAGGCATCCTGCTCGAGACCATGTTCGAGCTGCCCACGCTCAACGGCGTGCAGGAGGTGGTGATCACTTCCGACGTGGTGGAAGGCCGCTCGCGACCCCTCTACACCTATTCCGACAAGGGCCAGGCCCGCGAGCAAACGGCATCCTGAACGGCCGTTCACCCTGCTCATTTCCTGTCGAGGAAATACCACTGGCGGCAACGAACCGGGCGGTCGCCGGTTATTGCCTTGAAACCGCCGCCGGGCAGGGCCACGTTAGCGCACTGGAGTCGGCCCATTTGGGCGACAAAAATCAAGGAACCGTAAGCCTCAAGGGGGTACGGTTCGTCATGCAAAGCCGGGCCTGAGCGCCCGGCCGGGAGAACAGAATGTCCGGACAAGGCGTTGAAAACAAAGGCGAAGCAGGCGGCCCTGTGGCGCCCGTGCTGCCGCTCAGGGATATCGTCGTATTCCCCCACATGATCGTGCCGCTCTTCGTGGGACGCGAGAAATCCGTGCGCGCCCTCGAAGAAGTGATGAACGACGAAAAGCAGATTCTGCTTCTGACCCAGAAAAACGCAGCCGACGACGACCCGACGCAGGATGGCCTGCATCGCATCGGCACGCTGGCAACCGTGCTGCAGCTCCTCAAGCTGCCCGATCAGACGGTGCGCGTGCTGGTCGAGGGCAAGGTGCGCGCCCGGGTGACGGGCTTCGTGCCGCGCAACGATTTCTTCCAGGCGACCATCGAGCAGATCGCCGATACCGGCGGCGAGGCGCGCGAGACCGAAGCGCTGATCCGCTCGGTCAAGACCAATTTCGAGAACTACATCAAGCTCAACAAGAAGGTCCCGGCGGAGACGCTGGCCTCGGTGGCGCAGATCGAGGATCCGGCGAAGCTCGCCGATACCGTCGCCTCGCACCTTTCGGTCAAGATTTCCGAGCGCCAGCAGCTCCTGGAGACGCTCAATACCGGCGAGCGGCTGGAGAAGGTGATGTCGCTGATCGAGGGTGAGATCGGCGTGCTGCAGGTCGAGCGCAAGATCCGCAGCCGGGTCAAGCGCCAGATGGAGAAGACGCAGCGCGAGTACTACCTCAACGAACAGCTCAAGGCGATCCAGAAGGAGCTGGGCGAGGGCGAGGAAGGCCGCGACGAGCTCAACGAGCTGGAAGAGCGCATCCGCAAGACCAAGCTCTCCAAGGAAGCCCGCGACAAGGCCACTGCCGAGGTCAAGAAGCTGAGGCAGATGTCGCCGATGTCGGCGGAAGCCACCGTCGTGCGCAACTACCTCGATTGGCTGCTGTCGCTGCCCTGGGGCAAGAAGTCCAAGGTCAAGAAGGACATCGGCCACGCCGAGCAGATCCTCAACGAGGACCATTACGGCCTTGAGAAGGTCAAGGAGCGCATCCTGGAATACCTCGCCGTGCAGCAGCGCGCCGGGAAGATGAAGGGGCCGATCCTCTGCCTGGTCGGGCCTCCGGGCGTGGGCAAGACCTCGCTCGGCAAGTCGATCGCGCGCGCCACGGGGCGCGAGTTCGTGCGCATGAGCCTGGGCGGAGTCCGTGACGAAGCGGAAATCCGCGGCCACCGGCGCACCTATATCGGCTCCATGCCGGGCAAGATCATCCAGTCGATGAAGAAGGCCAAGGCGGCCAATCCGCTGTTCCTGCTCGACGAGGTCGACAAGCTGGGCGCGGACTGGCGCGGCGATCCGTCGTCGGCGCTGCTGGAGGTGCTCGATCCGGAGCAGAACCACACCTTCAACGACCACTATCTGGAGGTCGACTTCGACCTCTCCGACGTGATGTTCATCACCACGGCCAACACGCTGCACATGCCGCAGCCGCTGATGGACCGCATGGAGATCATCCGCATCCCCGGCTACACCGAGGACGAGAAGGTGGAGATCGCCAAGCGCCATCTGATCCCCAAGGAGATCAAGGCGCACGGCCTGAAGGACGCCGAGTGGAAGATCTCCGACGGGGCGCTGCGCGACCTGATCCGCTACTACTCGCGGGAAGCCGGCGTGCGCAATCTCGAGCGCGAGATCGCCAACCTGACGCGCAAGGCGGTGAAGGAAATCGTTTCGGGCAAGGCCACGTCGGTGGAAGTCACGCCCGAGAACCTCGGCACCTATTCCGGCGTGCGGAAGTTCCGCTATGGCGAGATGGAGGGCGAGGATTACGTCGGCGTGGTCACCGGGCTCGCCTGGACCGAAGTCGGCGGCGAGACCTTGCAGATCGAGTCCGTGATGCTTCCCGGCAAGGGCCGCATGCAGACCACCGGCAAGCTCGGCGACGTGATGAAGGAATCGATCGACGCGGCGCGCTCCTATGTGCGCTCCAAGGCGACGAGCTACGGTGTCAAGCCGCCGATTTTCGAGACCAAGGACATCCACGTCCACGTCCCGGAAGGCGCCACGCCCAAGGACGGGCCGTCCGCCGGCGTCGCCATGGCCACCTCCATCATCTCGGTGATCACGGGCATTCCCGTGCGCCGCGACGTGGCGATGACGGGCGAGGTCACCTTGCGCGGCCGCGTGCTGCCGATCGGCGGCTTGAAGGAAAAGCTGCTGGCGGCCTTGCGCGCGGGCATCAAGACGGTGCTCATCCCGGCTGACAACGAGAAGGACCTGGCCGAGATTCCCGAGAACGTGAAAGCGGGGCTCAAGATCATCCCGGTCTCCAACGTCGACGAGGTGCTGAAGGTGGCGCTGGTGCGCCAGCCCGAGCCGATCAACTGGGAAGAACCGGCCGAGGTGGTTGCGCCGCCCAAGCTTCCCGGCGCGGACGCCGACGCCGTCGTGACGCACTGAACGGGTTCCTCCCTCGCCTGGCGAGGGAGGAGGCCGGCCTGCGCTGATCTCCACGATCAAAGCGCGCGATCAATCGCCGAAGGTCTTGCGGATCTCGAAGAACAGCCGCGGCTGCGACTTGATGTGGATTTCCTCGATCGAGGACAGCGGGGCTTTGTCGCGCGGACCGGTATAGTTGAAGAACTGGTCGTCGTAGACGAAGCGCCCGAAATTATCGAGTTCGAACCGCAGGCTCAGCGACTCCTCTGGCTTGTACTCCCACCACGCCTCGAAGAAGGGGGGAATGACGCGGCGATGCCGCACCTGGGTGAGCCGGTAGTAATGCTCGTCCCAGCAATTGTAGTAGAGGACGCCCCAGGTCGATTTCAGGCTGTCGATGTCCTGGGTGAGCTTGACCTCGATGTCCTGCGGCCTGGCGCCCGAGATGACCCGATCGCGTCCGGTCACCGGATCCTTCACGTTGGTGATCTTGAAGACATTCGTCGCCTTGAGCAGCCCGTTCGGGATACCGATCTTGTCGAGCGGCAGCGTGAGGTTGATGTTGATCTGATCGTTGGTTCCGTTGCCGATATTGCCGGGTGCGTCGAAGGTCTCGCCGTTGGAATTGGTGACCGGGATCAGGTCGACCACGTCCTTGATCGATTCATGCATGTAGGTGAGGACGAAGGCGCCCTTGTCCCAGAAGCGGCGCTCGGCCGAGATCTCGTATTGGGTGTGCTGGTCGGGCCGCAGATTGGCGTTGCCGCCGCTGACCCCGGTTCCGGAAAGATTGCTGGAAGCGATGAAATTGTTGAAATCGAGCTGGCCCAGCACCAGCTCGTAGCGCGCGCGGACCTGCGTCTCGGGATCGGGCGACCAGGTCAGCACGGCACGTGGTTTGGGATAGAAGAAGCGCCGCGTCTGGGAAATGTCGCCGGTCTCGCTGATGATCGAAGCTTCCGCCCGTGCCCCCGCTTCCAGCAGCCATGCATCCGATATCTTCCAGGTGCCTTGGGCGAAGACTTCGGCGCGCTTCTCGTCCACATAGGCATTGCCGGAGGGCAGCGGAATGTCCACGCCGTTGTCGACGAAAGTGCTTTCGCCGTCGAGAAAATTGAACGCGCCTTCGCCGCCGCTTTCGAAGGTGAGTGACGGCGTCATCTGGTAGCGGGCTGTGGCGCGCAGGATCGACTCGCCGGTATTGGCGCGCGAATGGAACACCTCGACGTCGCCGATCTGGCGCGAGGCGTTGAGATCCGTGGCGTGGCCGAGCCGCTGCAGGAAAAGCGTCTCGAGCTGGACGCCGCCGAGCGGCCCCTCCCAATGAAGCCCGAGTTCGCCGTTGTTGGTATTGTACTTGTCGGTGATGGCCTGGTTTTGCAGGCCGCCGGTGTAGAACAGGTCGGAATCGAATGGCGACTCCACGAGCGCAAGATTGGCTTTGAACTGGCCGCCGAACAGGGGGACGGTCGCGGCGCCGGTAAGCTGGCCGCCGAAGCCCTGGCCGTTCGACCTCGCGCTTTGCCGGATGACATCGCCGGTCGCCACGTCCGTCACTTTGTGGAATCCTTTGCCGACCGAGTCATCGTAATTGCCGATGCGCGTGAGCGAACCCTCGTAGGTGCTGTCGCCGGAATGCTGCGTGAACTGAAGCGTGGCGCTCGGGATGGTGTGATGGTCGCCAAGAAACAGATTGTCGGAAATGTCGGCGACGATCTTCGTCGAATCGACCTTCTTGCGGATGACGTTGGCGAGAACCGTCTGTCCGTGCATGTCGATGCCTGGCGCGCCGCCGCGGATCAGCTCGATGCGCTCCACGTCGGAGGCGGGAATGCGCAGGAGAATGGACTGCAGGTCGTCGGTCTTCGAAGTCGGCCGCTGGCCGTCGATCAGCACGTTGCCGGCGGTTCCGGCAAAGCCCCGCGCACTGTTGCCGTCATCGAAGGTGAAGCCGGGCAGGCGGCCGATCATGTCCAGGGCGGTGTTCGGACGGGCATCGGCGAAGTAGCTGGCGGGGTAGACGAGCACGCTGCCCTGCTGGGCCTCGGCCGGCGCTGGCTGGGCCTGGGCGGCCGTTGCCCAAGCCAAAGCCGCCGCCGCCAAGCCGATCTGCCGGATACGCTGCACGCCAATACCCCTCTGCGGTCACATCACTCAACATGGAGCCTGCGGTCCTAACAAAAAAACGATACGCAAACGCATGGCTCCCCTGTGGCGCACACGCATCTCAAAACATCAGTACCCTCGCAAGCGCGGTCTCGCTTGCGCCGAGGGGAGTAGCAGTTAATAACCGGCGGCACAGGGAGGTTGCAGATGAGCGAAGACGAGGATCTCACCAGCCTCAAGGTCCGCGTCGAGGGCTTCGTGCAGGCCGTCGGCTTCCGCAATTTCATCATCCTGGAAGCGCGCAGGCTCGGGCTGGACGGCTGGGTGCGCAACCGCTCCGACGGGACGGTGGAGGCGCTGGTTTCCGGCAGCACCAAGGCCGTCGAATCCTTCGTTGCGGCCTGCATGCAGGGCCCCGAAGGCTCGTTGGTCAAGAACATCGATCTGGAAAACACCGAGCCGCCGGCGGAGAAAGGCTTTCACCGCCGCCCGTCGGTCTGATCGGATTTAAGGGACCGGAGCGCCCCCTGGACTGCCTCTGTCAACACGAAACCGCATTGTGACTCCGTGGACGTCTTGCCATTCGTATTTAACGTAGGCTCCTGCGCCGAGGTGTGTTGGAAACACGACAAGATTTCGATTGTAAGGCACTTTGGCCGACAGGGTTGGAAATCCCTCGAGCGCGCGCGGGTCGCGGTGAAGCGCCTCGCCAAGCATTTGTGTTGGCGCGACACCGATCGGAGCCGAAACGTTGGATCGTACGGACCGCTGGCGATAGCCAAGCCAATCACCGGTGAGTTCTTGAGCGGTCGCGCCCAGGATCGACTGGGAAACAACATCGGACAGATCAACGACGGATTGCAGTTGCACTTGGACGGTGAGAATCGTCCATGTGCCTTTTGGGGCTGAAACAAATCCCCCTGGTTGCGTTGGCGAACCATATAAGGCTTGCGCCTCGAACATCGCCACTAGAGCGTCGTCGGAGAGATAAAGCGAAGGAAATTGCGGACTCGCGCTGTACGGATCGTAGAAGCGTGACGGCACGGTGCGGGTATGATTGGTCGCGATTGCCGAAGTCAGGAACTGTGCGTCGACTGCTCGATACCAGGTTCAGGTTTCAGGTTGGACAGGCAATAGCGATATTGCGGCTAGGTTCACGTCTGGCCCACATACTTGATGCGGCGCAAGAGATCTCTAACAGGTTGCTCATCGTGGGCATCTAGGCACTCTTGCGGAGAACGCCCCCCCAACATCGGATGCTTCTGCGCCAGCCATTCGGCGGGGGAGGCAAACATCTTGCGCGCTTTTTCGGCGATGCTGCCTTCGCCATCCACAAGATTCGACGGATCGGAAGCGGGCACATTCGTGGTTGATGCGCTCATCAAAGTCTCCACCAAGAGCCAACTATAGTACTTGATCCCAGGCCGAACCAATCCCCCTAGACAAAATTGTACTCTCGCGTTCGTCAGCCGCGTTTGCGCAGCAACTCGCGAAAGACCGAGATCAGGAACACCAGCAGCCCCAGCATGGCGATGCCGCCCGCGGCGCCAGCCATCGGGCCATATGTCTTGGCGCCATCCGGCGTCGTCAGCAGCAAGTGCAGGAACGGGATCATCGCCAGCACGCCGACCGCCGAAAGAATGAAATTGAGCCACGCCAGGCGGGGCGAATAGGTCTCCTTGGTCAGCGCGTAGAAGGTGCCGTAGAGCGCCAGCGTCACCCAGCCGAGCAGATTGATATGCGCGTGCAACGGCGCCAGGACGAAGTCCTCGTGGCTGCCCATGTATTCGCCGAGCATCATTCCGCCCAGTAGCAGAAGGGCGCCGAGGGTGAAGAATGCGGCCGAAACGCGTGGCATGATGTGCCCCTTCGTGAATTTCGCGCTGAACGTTATTGGCGCTCTGGCGGCTTGACGAGGGGACAAATCATCCCACCGGCCCGAACACCTTTTCAAAGGATAGTTTCAGCGCGGCATCGACCTCGGCCATCGAGACCCCAATGCCGAGATCGGCGAGGCTGGTGACGCCATGGCCGCGCACGCCGCACGGCACGATGCCGGAGAAGTGCGACAGATCCGGCGCCACGTTCAGCGCCACGCCGTGATAGGTCACCCAATGGCGGATGCGCACGCCGATGGCGGCGATCTTGTCCTCGCGGCCTCCTCCGCGGTCGACCCAGATGCCGACCCGATCCGCCCGCCGCTCGCCTTTCACGCCGAACGTGGCCAGCGCGCCGATCAGCCACGCCTCCAGATCGCGCACGAAGGCGCGGACATCCGGCTTGCGGCGCTTCAGGTCGAGCATCACATAGGCCACCCTTTGCCCCGGACCGTGATAGGTGAACTGCCCGCCCCGGCCGGTGTTGAACACGGGAAAGCGCGCGTCGAGCAAATCGGCGGCATCGGCGCTGGTGCCGGCGGTGTAGATCGGCGGATGTTCGACCAGCCAGACGCGCTCGGCGCCGCGGCCCGCGGCGATGGCATTGGCGCGCTCTTCCATCGCGGCCACGGCTTCGGGATAGGGCAGCAATCCGGGATGGATCACCCATTCCGTGGTCGGCGCCTCCGGATTCGTGGCCGGCAGCATGATTAACCTCGCCGAAAGCATACGCGCGGCAGGATCGCGCAGTCTTTCAAAGGTCCGCTCATGTCCTCCAACCTCGAAGGCGTCAAGGTCGAAATCTCCGTCGTGCTCGGCCGCTCCGTCATTCCCATGCACCAATTGCTGCGCATGGGGCGCGGCGCCGTCATCGAACTCGACTCCAAGCAGGACGATCCGGTCACCGTGCTGGCCAACGACCGGGCCGTGGCCAAGGGCGAGATCGTCATCCAGGGCGAGCGCATCGGCGTCTCCATCACCGACCTGCTGATGGGCTGGCAGTAATTACACTATACAAATAGTGTATATAAAACAATTTACCACCACGATCTTGCATTTTGTAATTTAGCCTTATAATTCTCCTGTGGAACCCCTTGTGGCGTTCCAAAGGAGCTGCGGTGCTGCCTTTGGTCCTCAATCCTGGCAAGAACGCGATCGGTCTCGCCGGCGCCGGTGAAGGCTTGGCCCGAAGGGCAGCGATGCTGGCCGAGGCGGGCGTTGAGCCGGTCCATATCGCCCCGCAGGCCGGCAAAGCCGAGCTTCAGGGACTTGCCATACTCTTCGTTGCCGGACTTTCGCCTGCGCGGTCCGGGACGCTGGCCGCCAGGGCCCGCGCGGCCGGCGTCCTCGTCAATGTCGAGGATCAACCCGCGCTGTGCGATTTCCACGTCCCGGCCGCCATCCGCCGCGGGGATCTCCTTGTCACGGTCTCAACCGGCGGCAAGGCACCGGGGCTGGCAAAGCTGCTCCGCCAATGGATCGAGCGGCGCCTGGGTCTCGAGTGGGATGAACACCTCGCAGAAGTGGCATCGGCCCGCGTCGGCTGGCGCCAGTCCGGCGTGACTCCGCCGGAGGTTTCGCGGCGCACCGCCGCGCTGGTCGAGCAGCGGGGCTGGCTCGCATGAACGCTGTCACCGTCATCGATCGTGACTATCGATTTCGCGCTGCCGCTCCAGCGCGAGCGTTGGAGCCCGCGGCTGCATCCCAGCTCGCGCGGCTGCAAGGACTGGCCGCCAGCCGGGACGCGCGCGGCATCTTGGAACTCGCGTTGCAGCAGGTGTTTCCCGGGCGCACGGCGGTGGTCTCCTCCTTCGGCGCGGAGTCGGCCGTGCTGCTGCATCTCGTCGCCGAAATCGATCCGACCACGCCGATCCTGTTCGTGAACACCGGGAAGCTGTTCGGCGAGACCTTGCGCTATCGCGACCGCCTCCAGGATCTGCTCGGCCTCACCGACATCCGCGCCATCGGACCGCATCCGCTCGAGCGGGCGCGCGACGATCCCGACGGCGTGCTGTGGTCGACGCATCCCGACGCCTGCTGCAGCCTGCGCAAAGTGCGGCCGCTGCGCCGCGCGCTCGACGGGTTCGACGCCATCGTCACCGGACGCAAGCGCTTCCAGACGCATGCCCGCGCCGCCATGGCGCCGGTCGAATATTTCGAGAGCCGCTTCCGCTTCAATGCGCTGGCCGCGTGGAGCGCCGGCGATCTCGAATCCTATTTCGCCGAGCATGCTTTGCCGCGCCATCCGCTGGCGGAGGACGGCTATCCCTCCATCGGCTGCATCCCCTGCACGCGGCGCCTGCACGCCGGCGAGGGCTATCGCGACGGACGCTGGTCCGGTCTCGACAAGGACGAATGCGGCATCCACACCGGCACCGACGGCGACGGGATTTAGAAGCACAAGCCGCACAAATCCACCAATTCCCGTCATGGCCGACCGAGCCTGCGCGAAGCAAAGGCGAGCCTGTCGGCCACCCATGCGCTCGTTGTCGACGAGTTCGCTACATTTCAAAATGGGGTGCATGGGTCACCGGGATTGCCTGCGCTTCGCTTCGGCAACCCGGTGATGACGACTCTACCTATTTGAGACCGCGTGAAAAACTAAAGCCGGTTGAGCGGCCATTTCAGATAGACGTTTCCGTCCTCATCCGGCGGCGGCAGGTGGCCGGCACGCATGTTCACCTGCACCGCGGGCAAGAGCAGCGCCGGCATCTCCAAGGTGGCGTCGCGTGCCTCCCGCATGGCGACGAAGGCTTCCTCGTCGATTCCGTCGTGGATGTGGATGTTACCGGCGCGCTGCTCGGCCACCGTTGTTTTCCAGGCGAAGTCATCGCGCCCCGGCGCCTTGTAGTCGTGGCACATCCACAAGATCGTTTCCGGCGGCAGCGACAGCAGCCGGCGGATGGAGCGGTAGAGCGTGCGCGCGTCGCCGCCGGGAAAATCGGTCCGCGCCGTGCCGTAGTCCGGCATGAACAGCGTGTCGCCGACGAAGACGTTGTCGCCGATCCGATAGCTGACGCAGGCCGGCGTGTGGCCAGGCGTCTCGATCACCTCGATCGCAAGTTGGCCCAGAGGGATACGTTCGCCGTCTTCGAGCAGACGGTCGAACGGCCGGCCGTCGCCGCTCACGTCCCCGGCGCTGAAGATGGGCGCGAACGTCTCCTGGACCGCGCGGACCTTTTCGCCGATGGCGACCTTTGCACCGGTCCGCTCCTTCAGAAGGACTGCCGCGGAAAGATGGTCGGCGTGCACGTGGGTTTCCAGGATCCAGTCGACGGTCAGCTCCGCCGCTTTGGCCGCGGCGAGCACGCGCTCCGCCGAAGCGGTGGAAGTACGGCCGGACTTGACGTCGAAATCCAGCACCGGATCGACGATCGCCGCGTGCCGGCTCGCGGGATCGCTCACCAGATAGCTGACGGTGAACGTCGCCGGATCGAAAAAGGTCTCGATTTGCGGATTCATCTCGTTCGTCCCCAGCCCGAACGATTCCCTTGGATTCGCAGGGCCTGCCACCCGAAGCTGCGCGATGTCAGGCAGTCTCCCTACGCGCTTTGCGCTTCGGGAAATACCACCCTCCGCTGCTGCGCAGCGCAGGGTGGTGCGGTCGAGAAGACTCGAACTTCCACGGGTTGCCCCGCTAGCACCTCAAGCTAGTGCGTCTACCGTTCCGCCACGACCGCA
>DATCOJ010000269.1:0-19902 GCA_036564785.1 Rhizomicrobium sp.
GCTGTGAGGGGCCGGCCGTCTAGGTCCGTTCCGCCGCCTTCAGCAGCTTAAGCAATTGCGGATGCAGATTCTCGTTGGCGGCGAGGATTTCGCCGGAAGCAAGCATGCGGTCGCGGCCGTCGAGATCGGTGGTCACGCCGCCCGCCTCGCGCACCATGAGGATGCCGGCGGCCAGGTCCCAGGGCGCGAGCCCGTGCTCCCAGTAGGCGTCGAAGCGCCCCGCCGCCACCCAGGCGAGGTCGAGCGCGGCCGAGCCGAAACGGCGGATGCCGGCGCTGGCGTTCATCACCGCGTTGAGCTCGGCCAGGAAGCGGCGGTGTCCCGCCTCATCGCCGCGGCCGAGAAACGGAATGCCGGTGGCGCTGACCGACACCTGAAGCTGCTTGCGCACCGCCACCCGCATGCGCTTGTCGTTGACATAGGCGCCGTGGCCCTTCTCGGCGGTGAACATCTCGTCGATCACCGGATTGTAGATCACGCCGGAGACCAGCTGCCCCTCGCGCTCCAGCGCGATGGAAATTGCGAAATGCGGAATGCCGTGCAGGAAATTCGTGGTGCCGTCCAAGGGATCGATGATGAAGCGATGCGACTTGTCGGGGCCGTCGATCAGGCCCGCTTCCTCGGTGAGGATGGGATAGCCGGCCCGCGCTTTTTGAAGTTCGCTGACCAGGATGCTTTCGGTGCGCTGGTCGGCCACCGAGACGAAATCGGCGGGGCCTTTCAGCGACACCTGCAGATTCTCGATCTCGCCGAAATCGCGGATCAGTCGGCGGCCGGCCTTGCGCGCGGCGGCGATCATCACGTTCAGGGCGGGAGAGAGATAAGCCATGCTATTCGGCGCGACGGATGTAGCTGCCGTCTTCCGTCGAGACGAGGATCCTGGTGCCGGCATTGATGAACGGCGGCACCTGGACCTTCAATCCGTTTTCCAGCACCGCGCTCTTGTAGGACGGCGCCGCGGTGCCGCCCTTCAGCACCGGATCGGCCTCGACGACTTCCAGCACCACCTGCAGCGGCAGCTTGATGCCGATGGGCCGGCCCTCGTGGAGCTGCACCAGCACTTTCATGCCGTCCTGGAGGAACTGCGCCTGGTCGCCGACGAACTCCGCGGCCAGCTCGATCTGCTCGTAGCTGTCCATATCCATGAAGGTGAGCGTCTCGCCGGAGGCATAGAGGAACTGGAAATCCTTCTTCTCCAGATAGACTTCCTCCACGCTCTCGTCGGCGCGGAAGCGCTCGTTCAGTTTGGTGCCGGTGACGACGTTCTTGAGCTCGACCTGGTTGTAGGCGCCGCCCTTGCCGGGCTTTACGGCCTGGGTCTTCACCGCTACCCACAATCCACCCTGATGCTCGATCAGGGCGCCGGGGCGGATTTCGTTGCCTGCGATCTTGGACATGGTGTGGTGGGCGCCGGGGCGGCGGCGCGCTTCCTTCGTTCGGTCGAGTTCAAAGAGCGGCCGGGTGATAGCAGTCTGCCTGCGCCGGCGCAATTCGCTCAGAACAGCGCGTTGAAGGCCCTGACCGCGGCGGCGGGGCCGGAGGGATAGTTCCACACGCCGGAGCAGACCGCGATGAAATCGGCGCCGGCCTTGATGAGCGGCGCAGCGTTGTCGACGGTGATTCCGCCGATGGCGACGACGGGGACGGTCATGGTTTCGGCCCACCATTCGAGCAACTCGATATCGGCGGTGAACCGCACCTCTTTCGTCGCCGTCGGATAGAACGCGCCGAAGGCGACGTAGTCGGCGCCCGCCTCGCCTGCGTCGAAGGCGAGATCGCGCGAGCCGTGGCAGGTGACGCCGACGATGCGGTCGCGCCCCACCGCAGCGCGCGCCTCGACGTAGCTCGCGTCCTGCTGGCCGATATGCACGCCATCGCAGCCGAGTTGTGCCGCGAGATCGGGGCGGTCGTTGAGGAGGAAAGCGACCCCGTGCTTCTGGGCGATGGGCATCAGCGTCTCGACCGCGCGCGCGATCGCGTCATCGCTCACCTCTTTCAGGCGCAACTGCAAACTTGCGACATCGCCCGCGCCGAGCGAGCGCTTCAGCTCCTCCGCAAACGCGCGCGGCTCCAGCGTCGCCGGCGTGACGAGATAGAGGCGGCAGGTCACGCCGCCTTTTTCTCCATCTCCGTCTTCCAGCCGCCGGTTGTCGCCAGCCCGTTCATCCTGGCGCGGTGGGCGAAGGCTGATTGCGCGGCGGGGACGTTGTCTGTCTTGCCGCTCCAAGCTTTCTGTGGGGCTGCCTGCAGCGCGCGCCCATAGGAGAAGGTCAGCGCCCAGGGCAGGTTCGGATGCCGCGCGTTCATCGCGTTCAGATGCGCGGTCGCCACTTCGTCGGATTGTCCGCCGGAAAGGAAGGCGATGCCCGGCACGGCCGCCGGCACGCAGCGCTTGAGAATCTTCACCGTCTCGTCGGCCACCTCTTCGACGCTCGCTTGCTTGGCGCATTTGAGGCCGGAGATGATCATGTTGGGCTTCAGCACCATGCCTTCCAGCGCCACATTGGCGAAGTAGAGCTGCTGGAAGGTTTCCTTCAGCGCCCATTCCGTCACGGCAGAACAGGCGGCGATGTCGTTGTCGCCGTCCATCAGCACTTCCGGCTCGACGATGGGCACGATGTCCTGCTCCTGACACAGCGCCGCATAGCGGGCCAGCGCCTGGGCGTTGGCGTTGATGCAATTGTAGGACGGCCGGCCTTCCGTCGGATCGTAAGTGGCGCGCCATTTGGCGAAGCGCGCGCCGAGCTTGTGATACTCCATCAGGCGCTCGCGCAATCCGTCGAGGCCTTCGGTGACGGTTTCGCCTTTTGAGAAGGCAAGCGGCTTGGCGCCGGCATCGACCTTGATGCCCGGCACGGCGCCCGCGTCCTCGATCAGCTTGACCAGCGGCGTGCCATCCTTCGCCTTCTGGCGGATGGTCTCGTCGAACAGGATGACGCCCGAAATGTGCTGCATGCCCTCCTTCGAGCGGAACAGCAGCTCGCGGTAGTCGCGGCGATTGTCCTGCGTGGACTCCACGCCGATCTTGTCGAAGCGCTTCTTGATGGTGCCGGAGCTCTCGTCCGCCGCCAGAATGCCCTTGCCCTTGGCCACCATCTTCCTGGCGATGGCGTTCAACGCGTCGATATTCATGGTGCTACCTCTTGGAATGGGCCAGGGCTTCTACCCCCGGCAATTCCTTTCCCTCAAGCCATTCGAGAAAGGCCCCGCCTGCGGTCGAGACATAGGTGAAGTCCTCCGCCACGCCGGCATGATTGAGCGCCGCCACCGTGTCGCCGCCGCCCGCCACGGAGATCAGCCGGCCTTCCCTGGTGCGGGCCGCCACCGCTTTGGCCGCGGCGACGGTGCCCTTGTCGAAGGGCGGCGTCTCGAAGGCGCCGAACGGGCCGTTCCACACCACGGTACGCGTGCCCAGCAGGCGGTTGGTGAACTCGGCGATGGTGGCGGGACCAACGTCCAGAATCATCTCGTCGTCCTTGACGCCGAACACGTCGGTGGTGCGGTGCCGCGCCTTGGACTTGAGCGCCTTGGCCACCACTGCGTCGCTCGGCAGGATGATGACGACGCCGGCGCCGGTGGCGGCGGAGACGATCTTGCGGGCGAGATCGAGCTGGTCTTCCTCGTAAAGCGACTTGCCGACGTTGCGGCCTTCCGCCGCCAGGAAGGTGTTGGCCATGGCGCCGGCGATGACGATGACGTCGACTTTGGAGATGAGGTTCTCCAGGAGCGCGATCTTGGTCGAGACCTTGGCGCCGCCCACCACCGCCATCAGCGGTCGGGCCGGATTGGTCAGCGCCTTGGCGAGATGCTCGAGCTCGGCCTGCATGGAGCGGCCAGCGGCGGAGGGCAGCAAGGTCGCCAGCGCCTCGGTGGTGGCGTGCGCGCGATGGGCCGCGGAGAACGCGTCGTTGACATAGATATCGCCCAGCGCGGCGATCTGCTTGGCGAACTTCAAGTCGTTCGCCTCCTCGCCGGCATGGAAGCGCGTGTTCTCCAGCAGCAAGACGCCGCCGGGTTTCAGCTTCGCCACTGCCGCCTTGGCCGTCTCGCCGATGCAATCGCTGGCAAAGACCACCGGCTTGCCCACCGCCTTGGCGAGCGCGGGCGCGATCGGCTTCAGCGACATCGACGGGACGACTTTCCCCTTCGGCCGGTCGAAATGGGAAAGCACGATCACCTTGGCGCCCTTGTCGGCGAGTTCGCGGATGGTCGGCGCCTGGCGCTCGATGCGCGAGGCATCAGCCACCTTGCCGTTCTTCATCGGCACGTTCAGGTCCGCGCGCACCAGCACGCGCTTTCCCTTGACGTTGAGATCGTCGAGCGTGCGGAAGGCCATTGCTCGCGCCCCCCTTCAGTCCGCGCCGCTAGCGCGTCGCGGCCAGCTTCCCCCACGGAGGGGGGAAGCGGAAGACTTAGGATTTCTCCTTCCCCCCTTGTGGGGGAAGGTGGCTGGCAAGTTGCGCGTCAGCGCAACGAAGCCAGACGGAAGGGGGGTGCCTACACACATCAAATCAGCTTGCCCATCGCCACGGCGGTATCGGCCATGCGGTTGGAGAAGCCCCATTCGTTGTCGTACCAGCTCATCACACTGACCAGATTCCCTTCCAGCACCTTGGTCTGGTCGAGCGCGAAGCTCGACGACGCGGGATTGTGGTTGAAATCGTGGCTGACCAGCGGCGCATCGACGACCTCGAGTACGCCCTTGAGCTCCTGGTTGGCTGCGCGCGTCATCGCGTCGTTGATTTCTTTCGCCGTGGTGGCCCGCTTGGTCACCACCTTCAAATCGACCACCGACACGTTCGGCGTCGGGACGCGCACGGAGATGCCGTCGAGCTTGCCTTTCAGCTCCGGCAGCACCAGCCCCACCGCCTTGGCCGCGCCGGTCGAGGTCGGGATCATCGACATGGCCGCGGCGCGGGCGCGATAGAGATCCTTGTGCAGCTGATCCAGCACCGGCTGGTCGTTGGTGTAGGAATGGATCGTCGTCATGAAGCCCTTTTCGATGCCGAAATTGTCGTGCAGCACCTTGGCGACCGGCACCAGGCAGTTGGTGGTGCACGACGCGTTGGAAATGATCACGTGATCCTTGGTGAGCGCCTGGTGGTTGACGCCGAAGACCACCGTGAGGTCGACGCCGTCCGCCGGCGCGGAAATGATCACGCGTTTGGCGCCTGCCTGAAGGTGCGCCGCAGACTTTTCCTTGGAGGTGAAGATGCCGGTGCATTCCAGCGCGATATCGACGCCCAGTTCCTTGTGGGGGAGCTCGGCCGGATTCTTGATCGCCGTCACCCGGATCTTGTGGCCGTCGACGATCATGTGCTCGCCGTCCACCTTCACCTCGCCAGGAAAGCGGCCGTGCACGGAATCGTAGCGCAACAGATGGGCGTTGGTTTCCACCGGCCCCAGATCGTTGACGCCGACCACCACGATGTCGCTGCGTTTGGATTCCACGATGGCGCGGAGCACCAGCCGCCCGATGCGGCCGAACCCGTTTATCGCGACGCGTACAGTCATTCCTCACCTCCCTGGCGCGAGGCCTAGGCCTCACACAAACAGAAAATGTCATGGCCCGGCTTGACCGGGCCACCCATCCGGCCCGTTTGTCACGCGGGCGAATGAGTCTTTCGTCAACTGGGTGGCCCGCTTTCGCGGGCCATGACACTCAGATCTTCAAAGCCTCGCGCGCGGCATCGGCCGCCGCTTCGGCGGTGATGCCGAAATGCTTGTACAAATCCTTATAGGGCGCGCTGGCCCCGAAGCCGCTCATGCCGACGAAGCGGCCGCGCTCGCCGATATAGCGGTCCCAGCCGAGGCCCGAGGCGGCTTCGATGGCCACTCTTAGCGTGCCGCGTCCGATGACGGCGTCACGATATGTTGCGTCCTGTTGCTCGAACAGCTCCCAGCACGGCATGGAGACCACGCGCGCGCCGATTCCGTCCGCCTTGAGCAATTCGCGGGCCTGCATTGCAATTTCCGCTTCCGAGCCGGTGGCGAGAAACGTCACCGCCGCTTCGCCCTCGCTGGCGGCAAGCTCGTAGGCGCCGCGCGCGCAAGGATTGTCGTCGCGATGGACGGTGCGCAAGGTCGCAAGGTTCTGGCGGGTGAGCGCGAGCAGGCTCGGTCCCTTGCGGTGGTTGAGCGCGATCTCCCAGCACTCGGCCGTCTCCACCGCATCGGCGGGACGCAGCACCAGCAGATTGGGCGTGGCGCGCAAGCCCGCGAGCTGGCCAATGGGCTGATGCGTCGGTCCGTCTTCGCCCAGCCCGATGGAATCGTGCGTCATCACGTAGATCACATGCGCGCCCGTCAGCGCGCCGATGCGGATGGCCGGCTTGCAGTAGTCGGAGAAGATCAGGAAGGTGCCGCCATAGGGGATGACGCCGCCATGCAGCGCCATGCCGTTCATAGCCGCGGCCATGCCGTGCTCGCGAATGCCGAAATGGATGTAGCGGCCGCCATATTGTCCGGCCTCGATGTTCTCCATCCCCTTGGTCTTGGTGTTGTTGGAGCCGGTCAAGTCGGCCGAGCCGCCGATGGTGAACGGCACTTCGGCGTTGATCACGTCAAGCGCCAGTTCGGAGGCCTTGCGCGTGGCGATGCTGGGCTTGTCCGCCGACAGCTTCTTCTTGTGCGCGTTGAGCGCGTCCTTGAGCGAGGCCGGAAGCTCGGTCTTCAGCGCCGCCTCAAATTGGCGGGCGCTGTCCGCATCGGCCTTGCCGCGCCGCGCCAGCCACGCCTCGTGCGCCGCGCGCCCGCGCGTTCCGATGTCGCGCCACGACGAAAGAATGTCGTCGGGAATCTCGAACGGCGGATAGGGCCAATCGAGATTCTTGCGCGCGCCGGCGATTTCTTCCGCGCCCAGCGCCTCGCCATGCGCCTTGGCGGTGCCCGCCTTCTTCGGCGCGCCGTAGCCGATGATGGTGTGGCATTGGATGAGCACCGGCCGGTCGCTGGCTTGCGCCGCCAGCAGCGCGCGCGCCACGTCGTCGGCGTCGAGTCCGTCGCATTCGTGCGTGGCCCAGCCCGCCGCCTCGAAGCGCAGCTTCGTGTTCGTCGAGTCGGCGAGCGAGGTCGGCCCGTCGATGGAAATGTGGTTGTCGTCGTAGAGCACGATCAGGCGCGACAGCTTCAGGTGCCCGGCGATGGAGATCGCCTCGTGGCTGATGCCTTCCATCAGATCGCCGTCACTGGCGATGACGTAGGTCTTGTGATCGACCAGGTCGGAGCCGAAGCGCGCATTCAGGATGCGCTCGGCCAGCGCCATGCCGACGGCGGTGGCGATGCCCTGGCCGAGCGGGCCCGTGGTCGTCTCGATCCCGGGCACATGCCAGTACTCGGGATGGCCGGCGCAAGGGCTGCCCAGTTGGCGGAAGCGCTTGATGTCGTCGATCCCGATCCCGGGATAGCCCGTCAGATAGAGCAGGGAATAGAGCAGCATCGAGCCGTGCCCTGCTGAGAGCACGAAGCGGTCGCGGTCGGCCCAGGAAGGATCGGCCGGATCGAATTTCAGGAAGCGGGAGAACAGCACCGTGGCCGCGTCCGCCATACCCATGGGCAGGCCCGGATGGCCGGAATTGGCCGCCTCCACCGCGTCCATGGAGAGGGCTCGGATCGCATTGGCGAGTCGCCTGATCGCGGCGCGGTCGAGCGGGGAGGCGTTGCCCATGGAACTCCTCAAGGGGGCGGGTGCTGGCCTTAGCGAGCCGGTGCGCGGGCCGTCAAGGGCGCGGCTTTCCTGGGGCCCTTTTAGAGCCTAAGATTCGCGAAGCGATTTGGTTTCAGGGAGGAGCAATGTCGAAGCTCGAATCCGCCTCGGCGAGGCTTGCCGCGGCGCTCGCCCGCCTGGAGGAGGAGGCGCTGCCGCTGGCCGAGGCCCGCGCCCAGTCGCAGACGCAGAAGGCGCGCATCGCGGATCTGGTGGTGGAACGCGACAAATTGCTCGCCCGCCTGGCCGAGCTGGAGGATGAATCGCGCTCGCTCGTCTCGGTCAATGAAGAAATCGAAACCAGGCTCGACAGCGCCATCGGTGAAATCCGCGCGGCGCTGGGGAGATAGGCAGTAGGCAATAGGCAATAGGCAATGCGTAGTGGAAGTGCGACCAATCAATACCTACTGCCTACTGCCTACTGCCCACTGCCTACTGCCTAGTGCCGGATTGAAAGGACAACACCAATGCCGCTCGTCAACGTCATGGTCAACGGCCGCGCCTATACGCTCGCCTGCGACGAGGGCGAGGAGGACCATCTGCGCAGCCTCGCCGGCCTTGTCGACGAGAAAGTGCGCGAGTTGCTCGGCTCCGTGGGACAGGTGGGCGATTCGCGGCTGCTGCTGATGGCATCGTTGTTGATGGCCGACGAGCATCAGGAAGCCCTGCGCCGCCTGGAGGAGCATGCCAAATCGCTCGACGACCTTTCTACCGCGCGCGGCGAGATGACCGAGCGCCTGAGCAAGTCCGAGGCGATCGCGGCGGAAGCGCTGGATACAGCCGCCGCCCGCGCCGAGCGCATTGCCGCTCGCCTTGCCGCGGCCTGACGCCGTTAGATATGAACCAATCACTTAAAAGCCCGTCATCACCGGGCGCGCCGAAGCGAAGCGCAGGCGGGTCCCGGCCGCCTTCGCCAAGGCTACGGCGTGCCTTGAGCTAACTCATGCCACGCCGAAGCGAAGCGTAGGCGGGTGACCCATGACCACGGTGTTCATGGGTGGCCGACAGCTCGCCTCCGCTCCGCTACGGCTCGGTCGGCCATGACGAAGTGGAAGGGTGGGAAAGCTTAGAGCCCATCCGAAAGTGACAAATTGATCTTCTTCACCTATATTAGAGGCGGACAGGTACTGCCCCGTGCGTCAGGAATGCGATGCCCAGGGGCCTTAATGGTACTCACCGGGAGCTGTCCCTGACCGAGGCCCTGGCTTCGGATATATGGCGCCCACCTGCACTTGCAGGCCCGTGAGGATCCAATGCCAACGGCGGCGGCGGTCCTGTCCACTTTCACCACCGGGGAAGGATCATGCGCGCCCGTCTGTTTTTAGCCGCACTCTGTGCAATGCTCGCTGTCATGGCCATGCCGGTGGCACGAGCGGAGGACCAGAATGCGAAATGGGTGGGCACGTGGAACCTCAGCGAGCGGGAAACCGGCGACAGGGTCACGCTCGTCCTGAAGGAAGCCGGCGGCAGGATCACCGGCCATGTCGGTAGGGGGAGCCACGACGATAAGATCGTCTTTTCGATGTTCTTCAGCGGTGGCCTGCGCATCCGCTTCGAAGGCCCCTTCGACCACGGCGACGCGAAATTGAGACTGGAGCAGGGCGGCGCGGAGCTCAGCGGCGATGGCGTCTATTTTTCACACTCCACGGAGCGCCGGGTCCACTGGACCGGCGTACGGCACCAGCAGGTTGACGAACCCGATTGACCGTTCCTTCCGATAGTTCGGCCAACAAGGGGACGCTGCGCAAAGGGGCCCGCACACGTCGCGCAGAGTTGGTGCGAAGCTGCACCGACTTCGCTATGCGCATCATCCGCTTTGCAGACAATCTGGCACTCGAGCCGGATGCCGTCGTCGCCGGCTATTGGCCGACGCGCGACGAAGCCGATCCGCGGCAACTCATGAAAGCACTGGCCGCGCGCGGCGCCACGCTTACGATGCCGCGTATCGAGGACAGGAATGCCGCGCTCTCCTTCCGTCGCTGGAGCGAGGGCGACCCGCTGGTCGACAACCGCCATGCTATCCGCGAGCCGCCGGCCGAGGCCCAGCGTGTCATTCCCAATCTTGTCCTCGTACCGCTGCTGGCGTTCGATGCCACGGGCCATCGCCTGGGCTATGGCGGCGGCTACTATGACCGGACCCTGGCGGGTTTGCGCGCCGCCGGGCCGGTAGCCGCGATCGGCATCGCCTATGCCGGCCAGGAAATCGCCGCCATTCCGCACGAGGCAAATGACCAGCGCCTTGATATGGTGCTGACCGAACTGGGTCTCAGGCGTTTCTCTTAGGCATGCGCATTCTCTTCATCGGCGACATCGTGGGACGGCCCGGCCGCGAGGTGGTGGGCAGCGAAGTGCCGCGCCTGAGGGATGCGCTCGCGCTCGATTTCGTCATCGCCAATGGCGAGAACGCGGCCGGCGGCTTCGGTCTGACCCGCGCCATCGCGGGCGAGCTGTTCGACAGCGGCGTCGACGTCATCACCACCGGCAACCACTGGGCCGACCAGAAGGAGATTCTGTCCTTCATCGCCGAAGAGGACCGGATCTTGCGCCCACGCAACCTGCCGGCCAGCGCGCCGGGCAAAGGCGCCGGACTTTATGAGACGCGAAGCGGCCAGCGCGTGCTGGTGGTCAATCCCATCGGCCGGGTGTTCATGGACCCGCAGGACGACCCCTTCGCCGCGGTGGAGTCCGAGCTCATCGCCTGTCCGCTGGGCGAAGGCGCCGACGCCATCGTCATCGACATGCATGCCGAAGCGACGAGCGAAAAGATGGCGATGGGCCATTTCTGCGACGGGCGCGTGAGCCTCGTCGTCGGCACCCACAGCCACATCCCCACGGCCGATGCGCAAATCTTTCCCGGCGGCACCGCCTATCAGACCGATGCCGGCGCCTGCGCCGACTACGATTCCGTCATCGGCATGGAGAAGTTCGAGCCGCTGCAGCGCTTCACCAAGAAGATCTCCACCGCGCGCTACACGCCCGCCTCCGGCCCCGCCACCTTGTGCGCCGTGTTCGTGGAGACCGGCGCCGACGGCTTTGCGCTGCGTATCGAGCCCGTCCGCGTCGGCGGCCGGCTGAAGCAAACACTGCCATCACTGTAAGCGTTTCGCGACTCCATTCTGCCGCCTTGGTTCCGTTTTGTGCAGCGCAGTATTCACGCAAAACTGACCAAGATTTCAGGCAGCGCTGTTGCGAAAATGCTGCAACTCACCGTTGCGGCACTAGTCGCGCTGCCGCTATAAAATTACCATCTGGCGGGGGGACTAGTTTTGCTGTCGCGTTGGCGAAACGCTCGGAGTTCGGGCGGGGAGCGGATGTTTGCGGGCGATCGATCCGCCGGTGACCTCTTGTCACCTGCCACGAACGTTCTGCCATTTCCGGCCGCCTCCGAACCCAGCGCGGGTCCCTCGGGAAAAGTCGTCATCGACGCGAAGAGATTTGAAAGAGAAATCTCCGGCTACGCTCGTCCATCGGATGCAAAGCCCGTCGTGTCGGAAGACCGGGCCGTTTCCTTCGAGCCGGACGGCCTCTATTTTCGCCACGCGATATTTCCAGATCTGGTGTCGCTGGTCAGCCGACGGCTTGGCTTCGCCCTCTATTTTTTCGATTGTGAATTCGCCGAGCGGTTTGATGCGCGCTGGGCCGAACTGGATGCTTTGACGCTCAAGCAGTGCATCTTGCACAAGAGCTTTGAGGGGATCGCGTTGACCTCCCGGGGAAACGTCGACTTCACGGATAGCAAGTCGCATTCCCAGATTGACCTATCCCAAGCCCGCATTCAAAGCGACGTTGTGCTGGTTGGCGCAAGACTGGAATGCGATGAGACGACGCGAGGCGAGCACGTGCCGGACGCACGGCGCGGAGCAGCGCTGTTTTGCGGGGGTCTTCGCGCGCACTCGCTACTGATGGATCGGATGATCTGCAGGGGCAGAATTTTTCTCGATGCCTCCCGTTTGTCCGGAATTCTGAAGTGCGCCAATGTAACGCTTGAGCGCGACTGCAAGCTTGCTTCGCAAAGATCGCTCCGCTGGAACAATGTTGTGTTGAGCGCTGCCGATACCGACATCGACGGAGCAGTCATCCTGGGCGAGGAAGCGCGCTCAAAACCTAGTCCCGAATCCAGCTTCGAGAGCCGCGGCCAAGTAAACCTTTCAAACAGCCACATCGGCGGCGACTTGATCTGCACCAATGCAGTCATGCACTCGCCGTACTGCGATGCCACCGATCTTGAGCTGAAGCCATTTGCCGACGACGGTCATGCGCAAGATAGTGTGCTGTTGGCTGCCTTGAATCTGTCCCGCACCGAAATCGGAGGCG
Organism: Rhizomicrobium sp.; assembly: GCA_036564785.1. Taxonomy (GTDB): domain Bacteria; phylum Pseudomonadota; class Alphaproteobacteria; order Micropepsales; family Micropepsaceae; genus Rhizomicrobium. Next base: position 12,020 of record DATCOJ010000269.1, read on the forward strand.
GTGTCTGGCTCGACGGCCGGTTCTCCGCGCATGGGGAGGTGCGCTTCGACGGCGCCCACATTCGGGGGGCGTTCCGCGCCGATGGTGCCACAATCGATGGTGCGCTTGCGGGCTGTGGGGCGAAGCGCGCCCGCAACGAGCGCCACCGCGTGAACTTGGCACTGAATTTGGAGCGAGCCGAGATTGGAAGTTCGCTGCTCTTGAACGCGGGCTTTCGCGCTTTCGGCCGTGTGCTCCTGCGCAACGCGACAATTCATGGCGATTTCGTCTGCCAAGGCGGCGAGTTTCACGGTTGTTGGCTCAAGGCGGGCGAGGAACCACTCGACTGCGAGGCCGAGCGCCAGGCGGAAGCATTGAATTTGTCCGGGGCAACCATCGAAGGGAGCGCCTTTCTCGTAGGCAAACCATCGCTAGGTGCGCACGAGACTTTCACCGCCCGCGGCCAAGTTCGTCTGCGCGGCACCCAGATCAAAAGAAACCTACATCTTGGTGGCGGACAGTTTCGGCTTATGCCTGAGCCGAATGAGCCATCTGAGCGGCGGCCACTTGAGCATAGCCGAAAACCGGAGAATCTCAGTCTCTGCTCTGATCACAAAGAACTGCCGCTGATTGGCTGGTTTCATCGGGCTCAGGTATTGGGGACGACTTTCCTCAAGGAAATCGACCGCCCTCCTGTTTGTTTCGAGGGGAGCGTCAGCTTCGCGGGGATGCAAACAGGCGGCTGGGAAGACTCTCTCGAATGTTGGCCCCAATGCCGAGCGAAGGCTTCTGTCGAGCCCGAGCCCCAACCCGTACGAGTTGGGGAGGATCAAAGAGCCACGTTCGAACTCAACGGTCTGACCTATCAGACTCTCCGAGGTCCAACGCGGGGTGAAGAGCGTGTTCTTTGGTTGTTGCATCAGCCAATGAGGGACCTCTCCAAGCCCGGCGCCGGAAACCCGGGCGGCGGATTCAAGACGCAGCCCTGGGAACAGTGTGCCCGCGTGCTCTACGAGCTCGGCTATCAACGGGACGCTCGCTATCTCTATCGCATGCAGCAGCGATTCATTCGTATCAAGGGAAGACCGACATTTCCCTCCAAGGCATTGAGTGTCCTTCTGGGCATATTTGTGGGTCATGGCTATCGGGTTTTCTATACATTTCTCTGGGCGATCTGGCTGGTGGGAATGGGCATGATCGTCACCGACTATGGCTATCGCTATGGCTACATCGTCCCGGCTCAATCGAACTCAGCCTTCTATCAGTCCGACCGAAGCCTCGTGAGGAGACTGCTGGAATCTACCGATTACGACGCGGGCGCACCCGTGCCCTATCCGAAGTTCCATCCTCTCCTCTTTTCACTCGACACCGCGCTCCCTGCCGGGGACCTGCGGCAAAAGCACTACTGGATCCCGACCGACACTCGCTTGCGGCACTGCCCCGACCGGCCGGAGGCGGATGTCTGCCCTGCTCCGAGCCAGATCGTCGAAAGATCCAATACTAAGCTCCATCACGCTGTTGCTTCGATTAGAGCCACGCTCCCATTTCTATCGGAAAGAACGATCGCCAGGTTCGTGGGAGGCTCAATGTTCTTTGTGATCGCCCTGATCTTTCTCGGATGGCTATTTTACGACATGACAATAGGTTTTTTCCGGGATCGGGATTTCAATGCGGCAAACGCGAGCAAGCTCTACCGGCGCGTACTCAATCACAAGCGCGGTTGGGGCTATCTCTTTCCGGCGGCGTTCGTCGTGTTTCTCATCTTGCTGTTCATCGCCTCGATGATGGCATACCTCTACGATGCCGGAATTGCATTCGACGTTCTTCGACACTTCGACAAAATTTTGCGAGGCATTGGCCTAAATGTCAGTGTCACCCACATCTGGACAACGTTCGAGACGCTGGTGGGCTGGCTCTTGATTACCGCTGTTGTGGTCAGTCTGGGCTCGACGGTATTTCGTCGTCGCGAATAGTCATACGCGAGCCTCCGTCCGACGCCCGGCTACGCGTCCGGCAGTTCGGTTTCTGTAGCAGCCTTGCAGTGGCTATCGAGTGAGAACCGATCTCCCGCCCTTGCGTTTCTGATAGGAGATGTCTGGAAACTCGCCGGCCATGGTCGCGCATATCTGGAAATTGCTGAAGGAAGGCTTCGAGGCCTTCGGCGAGGACGACGCGCTCAGCCGCGGCGCCGCCATCGCCTTCTATGCGGTCACCGCCATGGCCCCGGTGCTCTATATCCTGGCGCTGATCGCGGGCCTGGCCTTCGGCCACGAGGCCGCCAGCAGCGCGTTGACTTATCAGCTGGTGCGGCTGGTGGGTCCGGACGGCGCCAAGCTGGTGCATTCGGCGTTGCACAACGCGATGGGCGCGGGCCAAGGCTGGTGGGCCAATCTGATCGGCGCGGCCATCCTTGTGCTGACCGCCTCCGGCCTGTTCGGCGAAATCCAGAGCGCGCTCAACATCATCTGGCGGACCCAGCCCGAGGGCAGCTTCCTCCACCGCATGCTGCGCGGCCGGGCGGTGAGCCTCCTGCTGGTGCTGGCGCTGGGACTGCTGCTGGTCGCCTCGGTGCTGTCGACGGCGGCGATGGCGGCGCTGGGCGGCCGCATCGCCTTCTACCTGCCGATGGGAATTGGGCTCGCCTCGCTGCTCAATTTCACCGCCTCCTTCGTGCTGACGGCGCTGCTGTTCGCGGCCATCTACAAGATCCTGCCGGACCGGCCGCTGGAATGGGGCGATGTCGGCGTGGGCGCAGCGGGCACCGCGCTGCTCTTCCTCGCCGGGCAGGCGGCCATCGGCCTCTATCTCGGCCGCAGCACGGTCAGCTCGGCCTATGGCGCCGCCGGCAGCCTGATCCTGCTGCTGCTGTGGATCTACTATTCGGCGCAGGTTTTCCTGCTGGGGGCGGAATTCACCAAGGTCTATGCCTGCCATCACGGCAGCCAGCAGTGCCACCGCGATATCCTGCACGGCAGCACGGTCCCCCAGCCCCAGCCTGCGGAATAGCCGTCATTTCCGTCCCAGCGGTAGCGCCGCTCTTGAAAGGGCCGAGGCCGCCCGGCTATCTCAGCGCCCGCTTCCGGAGATCGTCGCGTGGCCGGCCATTCGCAATACAAGAACATCATGTTCCGCAAGGGGCGCCAGGATAAGGAGCGCTCCAAGCTGTTCTCCAAGCTGGCGCGCGAAATCACGGTCGCCGCCAGGCAGGGCATGCCCGATCCGGCGCACAATCCGCGCCTCAGGGCAGCCATCGCCGCCGCCAAGCAGCAATCGATGCCCAAGGACAATATCCAGCGCGCCATCGACAAGGCGACCGGCGCCGGCGCGGAGAACATCGAGGAGGTGCGCTACGAAGGCTACGGCCCGGCCGGGGTGGCGCTGATCGTGGAAGCGCAGACCGACAACCGCAACCGCACCGGCAGCGACATCCGCGCCGCCTTCTCCAAATTTGGCGGGGCGCTGGGCGAACCGAACTCCGTCACCTTCATGTTCGACCGCATGGGAGTCGTCATCTATCCCAGGGAGAGGGGCAGCGAGGACGCCATGCTGGAGGCCGCACTCGAGGCCGGCGCCGACGAGTGCGTCTCGGACGAGGAGGGTCACGAATTCCTCGCCTCAATCGAAAATTTCGGCGCCGTGCGCGACGCGCTGGAAACCAGGCTCGGCGCCCCGCAATCCGCCCGCATCGAATGGCGGCCGCGCAACACGGTCGAGGTGGGCGACGAGCCGGGCGAGACGCTGATCAAGCTGCTCGATACGCTGGAAGACCATGACGACGTGCAGAACGTCTACGGCAATTACGAGCTCTCCGATGCTTTGATGGCGCGGCTGGCGGCCTGAGCCGCCGTGCCGGAGGTTGTTGCGTCCTGGCAAATCCCCGACACTGTCCGCCGCGATTCTATTTTCGGCGCGACGTGGTCACCATCCGCATCCTGGGCCTCGATCCCGGCCTCGCCCGCATGGGCTGGGGTGTCATCGACCTCGCCGGCACGCGGCTGACCCATGTGGCCCATGGCGTGATCGCCAGCGACGCGCGGCTCGATCTTGGCCGCAGGCTGCTCGTGCTGCACGCCGCGCTGAGCGAAGTGATCGCACGGCTCAACCCCGCGGCCATCGCCGTCGAGCAGGCCTTCGTGCACAAGGATCCCTCGGCCGCGCTGAAGCTCGGCCATGCCCGCGCGGTGGCGCTGCTGGCCGCGGCGCATGCGCAACTGGAGATCGCCGAATACACGCCAAACCACATCAAGAAATGCGTGGTCGGCGCCGGACATGCGGACAAGGCGCAGGTGCAGGCGATGGTGCGCCGTCTGTTGCCCACCGCGCAGGTGGAGGCAGCCGATGCGGCGGACGCGCTCGCCTGCGCCATCGCGCATGCGCATCTCTCCGGCACGCGCGCGAAGATTCTGGCGGCACTAGGATGATCGGAAAGCTGAGCGGCATCGTCGACTCCGTGGCCGAGGATCACGCCATCATCGATGTCGCTGGGGTCGGCTATCTGGTGCATTGCCCGGCTTCCACATTGTCCAAATTGAGCGCGGGCGCCAGCGCCTCGCTGATGATCGAGACCAAGGTCAGCGAAGACGCGATCCGGCTCTATGGCTTTGCCGCGGCGGAGGAGCGCGAATGGTTTCGCCTGTTGCAGACGGTGCAGAACGTGGGCGCGCGCGTGGCGCTCAACGTGCTGTCGGCATTGTCGTCGCGCGAGCTGGAGCGCGCAGTGGCGCTTTCGGACAAGGCCGCGATCGGCCGCGCCCAGGGCGTGGGTCCCAAGCTCGCCACCCGCATCGTCACCGAATTGAAGGACAAGGCGCCGTCGATGATGCTGCGCGGCCATGCCGAGCCCGGCGCGGTTGCCGCTCTCGCGCCGCGCGGGCCCGAGGCCGATGCCGTCGCGGCCCTGGTCAAGCTCGGCTATTCCCAGAGCCAGGCGGCGGAAGCCGTGGCCCGTTCGGTGCGCGATCTGGGCGAAGCGCCGGTCGACGCGCTGATCCGGGAAAGCTTGCGGGGTATGGGCCGTGTAAGCTAGTCTGACTAGTCAGACTAGTCAGTGAGATCGCGGATGGAAAAGAGTTGGCCGGTTCAGGATGCCAAGGCACGTTTCTCCGAGGTTCTACGCGAGGCCGATACGGAGCCCCAGATCATTACCTATCGAGGGAAGCCGAAATACGAGGTGCGCCTCATCAAGGTGAGGGCGTCGGAGAAGGCGAAACCCAAGACGCTTTACGATTGGTGGGCTTCCGCGCCGAAGGTGCCCGAATTCAAGCTGCCGCCGCGGAAACGTGAGCGGATGCGAAAAATCAAGTTCTGATGTTTTTGCTCGACACGGTTGTTGTGTCTGAGAGCATCAAGCCGCGACCAGACGCGTCCGTACAGAGGTGGATGCGATTCCACAGCCCGGCGGAATCGTTCATAAGTGTCCTGACGCTCGGTGAGCTATATTTCGGCGTCGCGCAACTGAACAGTGCGGCCCGGGAGCGCGAACTGAAAAACTGGATTTTGGATGTGGAAAAGAGATTTTCCAGTCGAATAGTCGTTTTCGACGACTTGGCGGCGCGGCAATGGGGCTATCTGCGTGCGGCCTATCCTAAGGCGCCGACAACGGATGCCCAGTTGGCGGCCACTGCGCTCGCTCACGATTTCACTTTCGTCACTCGAAACGTGAGGCATTTTCCTTTCGACGGTCTTAAAGTCGTCAACCCGTGGGAGGCATGAAAGCAGAATGTCCGCACCGAAGCTGAAACCTGATGGCGATCGTCTCGTTGCGCCGGAGCGCAGCGAGGACGATTCGCTGGAAGCAAGCTTGCGGCCGCGGCGGCTCGCGGAATTCGTCGGCCAGCGCCAGGCCTGCGAGAACCTCTCCATCTTCATTCGGGCGGCCAAGGAGCGGGGCGAGGCGCTGGACCACGTGCTGTTCTCAGGGCCGCCGGGCCTGGGCAAGACCACGCTGGCCCAGATTGTGGCGCGCGAATTGGCCGTCAACTTCCGCTCGACCTCTGGCCCGGTGCTGGCGCGAGCCGGCGATCTCGCCGCCATCCTCACCAATCTCGAGCCGCGCGACGTTCTTTTCATCGACGAGATCCACCGCCTCAATCCGGCGGTGGAGGAGATCCTCTATCCGGCGATGGAGGATTACGAGCTCGATCTCGTGATCGGCGAAGGGCCCTCGGCGCGTTCGGTCAAGATCACCCTTGCGCCTTTCACCCTGATCGGCGCCACCACGCGCTCGGGCCTCATCACCACGCCGCTGCGCGATCGCTTCGGCATTCCCATCCGGCTCAACTTCTATTCGGCGGACGAGCTCGTCTCCATCGTGGAGCGCGGCGCCCGCGTGCTGGGCCTTTCGCTCACCGCCGACGGCGCGCGCGAGATCGCTGGCCGCGCCCGCGGCACGCCGCGCATCGCCGGACGCCTGCTCAAGCGGGTGCGCGATTTCGCCGGCGTCTCCGGCGCCCGCACCATCGATGCCCGCGTCGCCGACGAAGCGCTGACCCGGCTGGAAGTGGACAAGCGCGGGCTCGATGCCTTCGACCGCCGCTACCTGTCGCTGATCGCGGAGTCGTTCGGCGGCGGCCCGGTCGGCATCGAGACGATTGCCGCGGCACTCGGTGAAGCGCGCGACGCCATCGAGGAGATCGTCGAGCCGTTCCTCTTGCAGCAGGGCTTCGTGCAGCGCACGCCGCGCGGGCGCGTGCTGTCGGGCGCGGCCTTCGCGCATTTGGGCCTGCCCACGCCGCCTCGCGATCCGTCGCAATTCGGCCTGTTCAACGGTGAGGAGAGCGCGCCATGACCAATCTGCGCCGTTTGCTCATGCTGGCCGTCGCCATCGGGCTGACGCTCGCGGTGTTCGAATTCTGGGGCAGGCTCGGCAGCGCCATGGGCATCGCCATCGCCACCAAGGTCGCCCAGCCGGCGCCGCAGCAGACACCGGGCGAAGTATCGGTGATCATCGTCCCGCCGCCGTCGGCGCAAGGGGTTTGCGGCAAGGACAGGAAGCAGCCATGTCCGCCGGTGCCGTGAGTCCCGCCGCCGGCCGCTTCGAGGGCAAGGTGCATGTGCTGCCCGTTCGCATCTATTACGAGGACACCGATCTGTCCGGCGTGGTCTATCATGCCAACTATCTGCGCTACATGGAGCGCGGCCGGTCCGAATTCTTCCGCGCAGCCGGCATCCTTCGCCTGGCGCAGCTGGAAGCGCCGGAGCCGACCGCTTGGACTCTGCGCAAGGCGGAGATCGAATATCTGCGGCCCGCCCGCGTCGACGATCTGATCGAGATCCACACCCGCGCCACTTCGCTGACCGGCGCGCGCATGAGTGCGGAACAGGATATCTTTTGCCGAGGCCAGCAACTGACGCGTGGCCGGGTCGAGGCCTGCATCATCACCTTGGAGGGAAAGCCGCGCCGCCTGCCCGCCGAGATGCGCCAGAAACTCGAGCCTTATGTAATGGAAACAGATACTTAACCGTCAGCGCCCAAATTCGGCCACGTTCCAATGGCCTCTAAAGCTTGGCCAGGCGGCGCGTTCCGGGCAAGAAGAGCGCGGCGCGAATCCCGCGAGCACGGAAGGATTGTGCATGGTGTTGAGACATCTGGCCCTCATGCTTGCCGCGGCGCTGGTGCTTGCTTCCGGCGGCTCGGCGCTCGCTCAGCGCACCCCGCGCGCAGCGCCGGTTTCGCAAGACGCGCAGACGCAGCAGCTGGCACCGCCCGCCGCCGCGCCGACCACCAATGTCGACGTGACGCAAACCGGTGGTACGCCTGAAGTCAGCGGCATTTCGGTGGTCTCGCTGTTCCTGCGCGCGGACTGGATCGTGAAGGCCGTGTTCGTGCTGCTGCTGCTCGCCTCCCTGTGGTCGTGGACGATCATCATCAACAAGTGGCTGGCGCTCGGCACCCTGCGCCGCCG
>DATCOJ010000270.1:0-3383 GCA_036564785.1 Rhizomicrobium sp.
GAACATGAACGAGCCCATCGGGCGGTGGGGGTCCTGCAGGCCGGCGCGCGAACGGCGAACGGCGGTCGCCACCGCATGCACCGCTTCGGCCTGGCCGACCACGCGCTTGCCGAGGCTGTCTTCCATCCGCAGCAGCTTGTCTTTTTCGCCCTCGAGCATCTTGTCGACGGGCACGCCGGTCCAGCGCGATACCACCTGCGCGATGTGATTGGCGGTGACGGCTTCCTCCATCATCTCGCCGGCGTTTTCCTTGGCCTCGATGTCGGCGAGCCGCTTCTCGAGTTCGGGAATCCGGCCATAGGCCAGTTCGCCCGCGCGCTGATATTCGCCGCGGCGCTGGGCGTTGGCGAGTTCAATGCGCAGACCGTCGAGTTCGCTCTTCAGCTTCTGCGCGTTGGAGAGCTTGTTCTTCTCGGCACTCCAGCGCGCGGTCAGCGCTGCCGACTTCTCCTCGAGTCCGGTGAGTTCCTTTTCCAGCGCCTGCAGCCGGCTCTTCGAACCGGCGTCGCTTTCCTTCTTGAGCGCTTCCTGCTCGATCTTGAGCCGGATGATTTCCCGGTCCATCGAATCGAGTTCTTCCGGCTTGGAATCGACCTGCATCTTGAGCCGCGCCGCGGCCTCGTCCATCAGGTCGATCGCCTTGTCGGGCAGGAATCGATCGGTGATGTAGCGGTTCGACAGCGTGGTCGCCGCCACCAGCGCCGAATCGGTGATCCGCACGCCATGGTGCTGCTCGTATTTGTCTTTCAGGCCGCGCAGGATCGAGATGGTATCCTCGACCGAAGGCTCGGAGACGAAGATCGGCTGGAACCGCCGCGCCAGCGCCGCATCCTTCTCGACGTGCTTGCGGTACTCGTCGAGCGTGGTGGCGCCGATGCAATGCAATTCGCCGCGCGCGAGCGCCGGCTTCAGCAGATTGGACGCATCCATGGCGCCGTCGGCCTTGCCGGCGCCGATCAGGGTATGCATCTCGTCGATGAACAGGATGATGCTGCCTTCGGCCGAGGTGACTTCCTGCAGCACGGCCTTCAGCCGCTCCTCGAATTCGCCGCGGTATTTGGCACCCGCGATCAGCGCGCCGAGGTCGAGCGACAGCAGCTTCTTGTCCTTGAGGCTCTCCGGCACGTCGCCATTGAGAATCCGCAGCGCCAGGCCCTCGACGATCGCGGTCTTTCCGACGCCGGGTTCGCCGATCAGCACCGGATTGTTCTTGGTGCGGCGGGACAGCACCTGAATGGTGCGGCGGATCTCCTCGTCACGCCCGATCACCGGGTCGAGCTTGCCGTCTCGCGCCGCCTGGGTCAGGTCGCGGGCGTATTTCTTCAGGGCGTCATAGGCGTTCTCGGCCGTGGCGCTGTCCGCGGTACGGCCCTTGCGCAGGGCCTCGATCGCGGCATTCAGGTTCTGCGGCGTGACGCCGCCCTTCCTCAGAATGCGGCCGGCGTCGCTGTCCTTCTCCAGCGTCAGCCCGAGCAGCAGCCGTTCGACCGTGACAAAGCTGTCGCCGGCCTTGTCGGCGGCTTTTTCCGCCGCGTCGAACGCCCGCGCCAGATCCGGCGCGAGATAGACCTGGCCGGCTCCGCTTCCGGAAACTTTCGGGAGTTTGTTGAGCGCGTCCTCGGTCGCTTTCAGGATCGCGCGCGAATTGCCGCCGGCGCGGTCGATCAGACCGCCGGCGAGGCCCTCGCTGTCGTCCAGCAGCACCTTGAGCAAATGCAGCGGCGAAAACTGCTGATGTCCGTCGCGCATCGCGAGCGACTGCGCCGACTGGATAAACCCGCGCGCCCGCTCGGTGTATTTTTCAATGTTCATAGCTCTTCCCTCAGCCTGCCGCTCCGCCTCGAAAGCACGGATACAGCATCTTCATTGGGTTTGCGCAGGCCGCATTGACATTCCTCAACCCGCCGGCGGTCGTCGCCGACGCTCACGCCGGCTTGAGGCAAATGTGGGAACAGGCTCCGCAAAACGGAAGGGGCCTGTTCACAAATTCGTGCGCGGGCTCACCGCCCGAGGGCCTCCCGCCAACGGGGAGAGGCCGCGGTGGCGATGCCATCGCCGCATTGCAGCCGCGTGCATTAACTGCGATTTTCGCGGGGCCTGCCCGTGAGAAGGAACAGCCCATGCCCTATGCCGTCACCAGCGATCATGTCCGGCTTTATTTCGAGGAGACCGGCAGCGGGACGCCGATCGTCTTCCTGCACGAATTCGCCGCCGACCACACCAATTGGGAGCCGCAGATGCGTTATTTCGCGCGCGGCCACCGCTGCATTGCCTATTCCGCGCGCGGCTATACGCCCTCGGACGTGCCGCCGTCGCCGGACGCCTACAGTTACCGGCATTTCTACACCGACGCGCTTGCCGTACTCGATCATCTCGGGATCGCCAGGGCGCATCTGGTGGGTCTGTCGATGGGATCCTATTCGTCGCTGCAGATTGCTCTCAACGCACCCGACCGCGCGCTGTCGATGACGCTGGCCGGCGTCGGCTCCGGGTCCAACCTCGACAACCTCGAGGCCTATCGCACCCAGTGCCGGGCCACCGCCGAGCAATTCGCGACCATCGGCTCCGCCGAGGTGGCGAAAGTCACGCGCGAGGCGCCGGGCCGGATTCCGTTCCTGGTCAAGGACCCGCGCGGCCATGCAGATTTCTACGGCGCGCTGGCGCGGCACGATTCCCGGGGCTCCGCCAACACCATGCGCGGCTTTCAGGGCGGCCGCCCTTCGATCTACACGCAGACCGAGGCCATCCGCAAAGTCCCGACCCCGGCCCTGATCATCTGCGGCGACGAGGACGATTCCTGCGTCGAGCCCAGCCTGTTCCTGAAGCGACAGCTTCCCGCCGCCGGGCTGACCTTCTTCCCGAAATCGGGTCACGTGCTCAACCTCGAAGAGCCGGCGCTGTTCAACGACATGGTCGAGCGCTTCATCGCGCTGGTCGAGGCCGGACGCTGGCCGGTCCGCGACCCCAGATCGGTGACGCCGGCCTAGGCTTTCCCCCGTCATTCCGGGACGCGCCGCTTGGCGCGGGCCCGGAGCCGGTTGGGCAACCACACACTCCAGCCGTCATCGCCCGCGAAAGCGGGCGACCCAGTATTCCGAGACGTCAGTGATCAAACCGCAAGGCTGCGGCGTACTGGATCCCCGCGTGCGCGGGGATGACAGGGAGAGGCGTGGCTGCCTGACGGGCAAATCACCGAAAACCTGTCCAGCCCAGGTTGCAAAAATATTCCGCTTCACCGTTGACCCAAATCAACTCTATAAGCGCGCCGTCGCGCTCGATCTGTACGGCCGCCCGCTCCGCCTCAGCATGCCCTGGTGGTTCTGGAACATGTTCGGCGAGCAGGGAGTGTTCCTGCTCAGCCGCGCCGGCTAGCAGGGCAGCCC
>DATCOJ010000271.1:0-2470 GCA_036564785.1 Rhizomicrobium sp.
GTGCTACTCGATCTACACGTTCCATGCGCCATACGCCGACACCGGGTTCTTCGGGCTCTACACCGGCACCGACCCGGGCGATGCGCCGGAGATGATGGAAGTCATCGTCGACGTCATCAATGAAGCTGTCGAAACCCTGACCGAGGCCGAAGTCGCGCGCGCCAAGGCGCAGATGAAGGCGGGCCTGCTGATGGCGCTGGAAAGCTGCAGCTCGCGGGCCGAGCAACTGGCGCGCCATGTCCTTGCCTATGGCCGGCCGTTGACGGTGGAAGAACTGGTGACCCGGATCGATGGCGTGAGCGTGGAATCGACCCGCAACGCCGCGCGCGCCCTGTTGTCGCGCAGCCGGCCGGCGGTGGTCGCGCTTGGCAGCGGCAGAGGTCTGGACACGGCGGTGGCTTTTGCGGAAGGATTGACCAGGTCGAAGGCCAAGGCACGTCTTCACTAGGGCCGCACCTTCGCCGAGATGACGCCTTCGCCGCAACGGCGCGCCTGTCTTCAGGGCCGTCCTGCGGCGACGAGGTTCGGACACCGGGGAGTATCACCCATGGCGCTGTTTCGCCTGCCATCCAGCGGATCGGCCGCCCTGGCGCCGCGTGGCCTCGGCCTGCTGCTGCGGGCACCGCAAATGTCGGATTTCCTGCAATGGTCGCATTTGCGCGAATCGAGCCGGAATTACCTGACGCCGTGGGAGCCGATCTGGCCGTCCGACGACCTGACCCGTTCGGGCTTTCGACGGCGGCTGCGCCGCTATGCCGAAGATATCGCCTCCGACCGGTCCTATCCGTTTCTGGTATTCCGGGAATCCGACGGTGCGATGATCGGCGGTGTCACGGTGGCGAATGTCCGCCGCGGCATCGTGCAGGCCGGCACGATCGGATACTGGGTCGGCCAACCCCATGCCCATCGCGGCTACATGACGGCGTCGTTGCGGGTCCTGCTGCCGTCGCTGTTCGGCGAGCTCAATCTGCACCGTATCGAAGCCGCCTGCATCCCTTCCAATGCGCCGTCGATCCGGGTGCTGGAGAAGTGCGGCTTCAGCCGCGAAGGAATGGCGCGGCGCTATCTCTGCATCAACGGCGTCTGGCAGGACCACCTGCTGTTCGGGCTGCTGCACGAGGATTTTCGCGGCTAGCTAGCGTAATTTCCACCTCAATGGCTTCATCCTTCGAGACGCATCGCTTCGCGATGCTCCTCAGGATGAGGTCTCAGACCCTCATGGTGAGGAGCGCGCCTTCGCGCGTCTCGAACCATGAGGCCTCGGGACAAGCAACAATGATTCGAGCGAACCGGAAAACGCTATAGAGTCCTATTTAGGCGCCTTGGGTTCGCCGCCATTGCCCTGCTATAAGGCGGCCGGCCTGCGCCGCCGTCAGGGCTGCCGCAAACGATTGACAATCTTGGGGACCTTGGGATGAAGCGTAACGGTTGGATGCACACGGCGAGCGCCGCGCCGGCGGCCCGTCTGCGTGTCGCGTGGATGCTCGCCGTGGCTGGCATTGTGCTGTCCGGGTGCGGCGGTGGCAGCACACTCGGCAGCTCGTCGAATTCCAGTCCCTCGATCGGAGACCGCTTCAGCCAGTTGTTCGGCTCGAAATCGCAGGCTGTGGGCGAGGCCGCCCCACCGCCGGCGGCGGAGAGCGAGTTGACCTGCCCGCCGGTCAATATTCGCGCCGGAGCATCCACCTATACGGTGGCGGCGCCGGGCAAGGAACCCGTCGGCAACGACGTGCGCTACCAGGCGATCATCACCCGCACCGCGCGCGATTGCACGCTGAACAACGGCCAGATCACGGCGCGTATCGGCATTCTGGGCCGCGTCATTGCCGGCCCGGCGGGAAGTCCGGCGAGCATCGAAGTCCCGCTGCGAGTCGCAGTGGTGCAGGGTGGGGTGCAGGAGAAGACCATCGCGACCAAGGTCTACCGCACCTCGGTGGCGATGAATGAAGAAGGCAGCGCGCCGTTCAGCCTGGTTGCCGAAGATATGGTGTATCCAGCCCCGACGGCCGCGGCCGGCGACGCCTACATTTTCTACATCGGTTTCGATCCGCAGGCGCTGACACCGGAGCCGAAGGCGAAACGCAGGAAGAAGTAGGCGGCAGATCTTGAAGCCGTGATTGCCGTCCGCGACAGCGGGTGGCGGGCATGGCGCGCGGTCAGTTGAGCTTTTCGCGAACTTCCGCAATGCCCTTGGCGAGCAGGTCGTCGGCGACCTGGCCTTTCACCGACTGCGACAGGATCGAGGACGCGGCGGCAACCGCGGCATTGGCCGCCGCCGAACGCACATCGGCGATGGCCTGGGCTTCGGCGAGCGCGATCTTGCTCTCGGCCGTCTTGGTGCGCCGGGCGACGAAATCCTCCATCTTGGTCTTGGCTTCCGACGCGATGCGTTCCGCTTCGGCCTTGGCGCTCTCGACGATATCCTGGGCTTCGCGCTCCGCGCTGGCGTGACGGGCCTTGTATTCCCTGT
>DATCOJ010000272.1:0-3957 GCA_036564785.1 Rhizomicrobium sp.
GAGCTGGCCGGCGCGGATCGCGGCATTGTATCCGCCGGGCCCCCCGCCGATGACGACGACGTCGAAGCTATCGCTCATTCATCTACTCCGATTGTCATCCCCGGCGAGCCGCGCGAAGCGTGGCGAGGGAAGGGGACCCAGGTGTTCGGGCCGACCGGTCGTCGAATTTTCGCAACGCAATTTCATGGGACCTTTCGAGAGCTCGCCGATGTCATCACCTGGGTCCCCTTCCCCGCGCGATGCTGTCGCATCGCTCGGCCGGGGATGACAGCCTTTTGTTCAAATATCCAGCAACAGCCGCTGCGGGTCTTCGAGGTTCTCCTTGACCCGCACCAGGAAGGTCACCGCCTCGCGGCCGTCGACCAGACGATGGTCGTAGGACAAAGCGAGATACATCATCGGCCGGATCTCCACCTTGTTGTCGATGGCGACGGGGCGGGCCTGGATCTTGTGCATCCCGAGGACGCCGGACTGCGGCGAATTGAGGATCGGCGTCGACATCAGCGAGCCGAACACCCCGCCGTTGGAGATGGTGAAGGTGCCGCCCTGCAGCTCTTCCAGCTTCAATTTGTTGTCGCGGGCGCGGGTGCCGAAATCGGCGATCGCCGCTTCGATCTGCGCCAGGCTCAATTGATCGGCGTCGCGCACAACGGGGACCACGAGGCCTTTCTCGGTCGAGACCGCCACGCCGATGTCGTAATAGTTCTTGTAGACGATGTCGTCGCCTTCGATCTCGCCGTTGACGCTGGGCAGCTCCTTCAGCGCGGCGATGGAGGCCTTGACGAAGAAGCCCATGAAGCCCAGCCGCACGCCGTGCTTCTTCTCGAAACTGTCCTTGTATTCCGCGCGCAGCCGCATCACGTGGCTCATGTCCACTTCGTTGAAGGTGGTGAGCTGGGCGGCGGTGTTCTGCGATTCCTTCAGGCGCAGCGCGATGGTGCGCCGGAGCCGGCTCATCTTCACGCGTTCCTCGCGGTCGGCGCGCGGGCGCGGGGCCGACGGGATCTCGACCGGCGCCGGCGCCGATGCGCGTTGCGCCGCGCCCGCTTCCAGCGCCGCCAGCATGTCGCCCTTGAGCACGCGGCCGTCTTTGCCGCTGCCTGAGACCTGCGCGGGGTTCAAGCCGGAGTCTTCCGCGATGCGCCGCACGCTCGGCATGACGGGCGTTTCGGTTTTCGCAGGCGTGGCGGCGGGTTGAGCTGCCGGCTTGGGCGCCGCCGGTTTGGGCGAAGCGGCGTCGGGATTGGCCGCGGCCACGCTTGCCGGCTTTCCGGCCTTGCCTTCCGCGATGGCGCCCAGGACCGCGCCCACCTGTACCGTCGCCCCTTCCGCCACCGAGATGGATTCGATGGCGCCGTCGGCCGGCGCCGGCACCTCCACCGTCACCTTGTCGGTTTCCAGCTCCAGCACCGGCTCGTCGCGCTTGACCGCGTCGCCTTCCTTCTTGAACCAGCGCGCCACCGTGGCTTCGGTGACGCTCTCGCCCATGGCGGGCACCTTGATGTCGACGCTCATTTGCTTGTCTCCGTCGCGGCGACCGAATTGTCGGGCAGGAAGACGTAGTTCACGACATTCCTGTCCAGCGGGGTGTCCCGCAAGGGCCGCAACGCATCGCCGGCGAACACATAGGGCTGATAGCCGAGTTCGCCAAGCAGCGTCACCGTCTTGTTGCGCAAAACGACGGCCCGTTCGCCGCGGCCCTCCAGAATCTCCACGACCAGATTGGGGCGGCAGCGCGCTAGCAGGTCGCGCGCGCCGTCCAGAACTTCCCATTCATGACGTTCCACGTCGATCTTGATGAATCCGACATTGCCGAAATTCTGGTCGTCGAGACGCTCCACCTTGACCGTGAAATGCACACCGGTCCTGCCTGGCCGGTGTCCGCCGCCGAGATGGCCGACATTGTATTGCGGCTGGCCGCGTTCGTTGTGCTGGACGAAGAACTCCTGCTCGCCCGCTCGGTTGGACACGCCGGCCTCGCGGACCTCCACGTTCGAAAGCTTTGCTGCGCGCAGGAATTTGGCCATGGATGGGGCCGGCTCGTAGGCAATCGTGCGCCGCGCCAGGCGCGACAGAAAATATGTGTAGGTCCCGCGGTTGGCGCCGACGTCGATGGCAACGCGATCGCGCGGCACGATCATGGGCAGCAAGGCAAGCTCGCCCTCATGCGCGGCCGCGCCGCGCCGCAACGTCCGACGAGCGCGGTAGCCGACGTAGTAGCGCGGGCTGATCAGCCGGTAGGCCAGCTTCATGTGTCTGGACGGTGTGCCGCCGCTCACAACGTCAGCGCTTCATCGAGAAACGCATGGAGCTCGGCATTGTGCTGACTCATCAGGCCCGCCGCGGTTGAGGCATATTCGGGGCGGCCAATGTAGCGCGGCCGCGCGCCCCGGCCCAGATGCTTCAGCGTGTCCTCGATGCGGGGCGCCACGAAGCTCCAGGCGCCCTGATTCTTGGGCTCTTCCTGGCACCACACGATCTCGGCCTTGGGGAAGCGCTGCAGTTCTTCGGCCAGAACCGCTTCCGGGAAGGGATAGAGCTGCTCCAGCCGCAGCATATGCACGCGCTTCTCGTTCTTCTTTTCGCGCTCGTCCATCAGGTCGAAATAGACCTTGCCGGTGCACAGAATCACGCGCTTCGTCTCTTCGTCCGGCACCAAGGTCACCGTGGTGGCGCCCGGCACCACCTGCGCCTGGTCGTAGAACACGCGGTGGAAGGAGGAGCCCGGTCCCATGTCGGAGAGGAAGGAGACGCAGCGCTTGGAGCGCAGCAGCGATTTGGGCGTCATCAGGATCAGCGGCTTGCGGAACAGCCGGTGCATCTGGCGCCGCAGCACGTGGAAATAATTGGCCGGCGTGGTCGGGCAGCAGACCTGGATGTTGTCCTGGGCGCAGAGTTGCAGATAGCGCTCGAGCCGCGCGCTCGAATGCTCCGGGCCTTGGCCTTCATAGCCGTGCGGCAGCAGCATGACGAGGCCACACATGCGCAGCCACTTCATCTCGCCCGACGCGATGAACTGGTCGATCACCACCTGGGCGCCGTTGGCGAAATCGCCGAACTGCGCTTCCCACAGCACCAGCGCCTTGGGCTCGGCGGTGGCAAAGCCGTATTCGAATCCCAGCACCGCTTCCTCGGAGAGCAGCGTGTCGATCACTTCGAACTCGGCCTGGCCCTCGCGGATGTGATTGAGCGGCACGTAGCGCTGTTCGTTTTCCTGATCGACCAGCACGGAATGGCGCTGGCTGAAGGTGCCGCGCGAGGAATCCTGGCCCGACAGCCGCACCGGATAGCCTTCGTCCAGCAAGGTGCCGAAAGCGAGCGCCTCCGCCGTCGCCCAGTCGAAGCCTTCGCCCGTCTCGAACATCTTGGCCTTGGCCTGCAGCTGGCGGACGATGGTCTTGTGCGGGTTGAAATCGGCCGGCGGGGTGGAGAGAGCGCGCCCCACCGCTTGCAGCTTGTTCGTCTCCACCGCGGTCTCGCCGCGTCGATCGCCGGCGGGGGCCTTTGCGAAGCCGGTCCAGCGCCCGTCCAGCCAGTCGGCGCGGTTGGGCCGGTGCGACTTGCCTGCCTCGAATTCTTCGTCGAGCTTGCGGTTGAAGGCGGCGACCATCTCCTTCACATCGGCCTCGGTGAGCGTGCCTTCGGCGACCAGCCTGGCGGCATAGAGCTCGAGCGCGGTCGGATGCGCCTTGATGGCGCGATACATCAAGGGCTGGGTGAAGGCCGGCTCGTCGGTCTCGTTGTGGCCGAAGCGCCGGTAGCAGAACATGTCGATGACGACGTCCTTGTGGAACAGCTGGCGGAATTCCGCCGCCACCCGCGCGCAATGCACCACGGCTTCGGGATCGTCGCCGTTCACGTGGAAGATCGGCGCCTGCACCATCAGCGCCACGTCGGAGGGATAGGGCGAGGAGCGGGCATAGGCGGGGCTGGTGGTGAAGCCGATCTGATTGTTGA
>DATCOJ010000273.1:0-9267 GCA_036564785.1 Rhizomicrobium sp.
GCGCA
The DNA here is from genome assembly GCA_036564785.1 of Rhizomicrobium sp. GTDB lineage: Bacteria > Pseudomonadota > Alphaproteobacteria > Micropepsales > Micropepsaceae > Rhizomicrobium. The sequence continues at coordinate 6 of DATCOJ010000273.1, forward strand.
CCGGCGGCCTGAAGACGCGCGAGGAAGATCGCCAGCAAGGTCAGCGCGGCCCAGCGCGGCGCCGGATGCGCGGTCATGATGGCAACGCCGGCCATGATCGCCAGCGCCGCCGCGATCAGCCCCGCGACCGCGGCGAGGAAGATCGCCATCTGGCGGTTGTGCGCCACCAGCGCCGGCTCGGTCCAGGCCATGACCGAGGGCTTGCCGTCGGCATTGGCGATGCGCATGGCGAGCGCAGCGGAGGTCGCCGGCGGAATGGTGACCTTGTAGGCGTGACGCGCGAAGGCGCGTGCCCGCTCCACGGTGATGCCGGAATCGGAGCTTGCCACCTGGCGGATTTCCGGCCGCCCGCGCCGCGGAAAGAAATGCAGCGACACGTTGGGCGGCTCGGAGGCGAGCAGGATGCGCGTCACCGGACGCGCCGCCTCGTTGACCGCCGTCATCATGTACCAGAGCGAGCCGTCCTTCTCGCTGCCGGCGGGGGCATGGTAGGGCGAGAGCACGCTCTTCAGCTCGATCACCGGATTGGCTTGCGAGAAATCGGTGCTGAGGCGATCCGGCGCCTGCGGATGCCCGAGGTAAGGCGCCGCGGCCGCGGAGGCCGCGAGCACCACCGCGGCCAAAGCCCATTGCAAGAATCTCAGCACGGCTGCTCCAGAATCGGCCGCTCCGGCGCCATCAACCTAGCTGCGCCTCTTCCGCCAGCAAAGCGAAGAGGACATGGTCCTGCCAGTCGCCGTTGATTTGCAGGTAGCGCCGCGCCAGCCCCTCCTGCTTGAAGCCGATCTTGATCAACAGGCTCTTGGAGGCGTCATTGTCGGGCAGGCAGGCGGCCTCGATGCGGTGCAGGCCCAAGGTCTTGAAGATGAACGGCACCAGCGCTTTCACTGCGTCGTACATGAATCCCTGGCGGGCGAAGCGCTCGCCGATCCAATAGCCCAGCGCGCAGCATTGGGTGACGCCGCGCCGCACGTTGGACAGCGTGCAGCCGCCCAGGAGTTCGTCGCCCTCTTTGCGGAAGACGAAAAACGCATAGGCCTGATCGAGCCGCGAATCATGGGCATAGCGCTTGAGGCGGCGGCGGAAGGCGCCCTTGGTCAGCTCGTCGGTGGCCCAGGAAGGCTCCCAGGGCGACAGGAAGGCGCGACTCTCGCCCCGGAGATGTGACCACGCCGCATAATCTGCCACGCGGGGATAGCGCAGATAGACATTCTCGCCCTTGATCACCGGCTGCTGGCCGCCGGGGAAGGTCAGGCCGCGCATGAAGGCCATGGGGCCGGTGTTCATCTGTTCATTCCGCCGCGGCCCGGTTGGGCACTCCGAAACGGGCGGCGAACGAGTCGTAGCTCTCGAGTTTGCCGAGTGGACCGACGGCGGCGAGCGCCGGGCGCGGCGCGTTCATCATCCGCTCGCCGAAGCGGCGTACGGCGCCGGCGTCGACCGCAGCAAGTTTGCTGGTGAGTTCCTCCACCGGAATGACGCGGCCAAAGGCGAACAGCTGGCCCGCGATCTGCTCGGCGCGGGTGGCGGGGCGTTCCAGCCCCATCAGCAGGCTCGATTTGAGCTGCGCCTTGGCGCGGGAAACTTCCTCCTCGCTGGCGTCGGCGGCGAGCTGCGCCATCTCGCCGGCGACCACCGCAGAAATCTGCGACGCTTCCGCTTCGCCGGTGCCGGCATAGATGCCGATCAAGCCGCCATCGGCGAAGGCCTGCGCGAAGGCATAGATCGAATAGCATAGCCCGCGCTTCTCGCGCGCCTCCTGGAACAGGCGCGAGGACATGCCGCCGCCGAGCGCGGTGGCGTAAACCTGAGCCGCGTAGAAATCCGGATCGGTGCTGGCGACGCCCGGGAAGGCGTAGGTCACGTGTACCTGCTCGAGGTCTTCGCTGACGCGCAATTCGCCGCCGCCATAGCGCGCGGGCTCAGCGGAAGGCGCGGCGCCGCTGGCGACTTTGGCGAAGCCCCGCTCGACCAGCGACACGATCTGCGCGTGCTCGACCGCGCCGGAGGCGACGAAGGTCATCGCGCCGGCGCGATATTTGGCACCCATATAGGTTTGCAGGTCGTCGCGGCTGAAGCCCGACACCGTCTCCTCGGTGCCGAGGATGGGCCAGCCCATCGGCTGATCGGGAAACACCACGGACTGCAGATAGTCGAACACGATGTCGTCCGGCGTGTCGCGCGCCTGGCCGATCTCCTGCAGCACCACCTGGCGCTCGCGCTCGAGTTCGGTCTGGTCGAAGGTGGGCTCGGTGAGGATGTCGGCGAGAATGTCGATGGCGAGGGCCACGTCGGCCTTGAGCGTGCGCACGTGGAAGGCCGTCTGCTCGCGGCTGGTATAGGCGTTGAGGTAGCCGCCCACCGCCTCGATCTCCTCGGCGATCGCCCGCGCGGTGCGGCGGCGGGTGCCCTTGAAGGCCATATGCTCCAGCATGTGGGAGACGCCCATCACGGGCCTGGTCTCGTTGCGGCCGCCGGCATTGACCCAAACCCCCAGGGCCGCGCTTTCCAGCTGCGGCATGGGGTCGGTCACCACCGTCAAGCCATTGGATAATTTGGTGATTTCGATGTTCATGGAGCTGCCGATCCGGTTCCTGGGAGCACGAATGTAGGGATGCCGCAGCCACCCTCATAGAGGGCCATGGCCGCTCCCCGCAAGCAAATGCATCGGCACCCCGCCTTCCCGCGGATTTGCTGGGCGCTGCTCAGAAAGCACAGAGAAATAAGGCATAATCAACGGGATATGGCAATCTTGCCCTCCTTGGGATTGTGGATGGCTGACGCCGGGAAAAAACGCAGGCTTGTAGTGTATCTTGACTTCCGCACCAGCTCACGGATTATGCCGTAATCAATCGCCAACAAGTTATTGATCGTGATGCCAGACCGCCATGACATGCTCTTCCGATCGCTGGCCGACCCGACCCGGCGGGGCATTTTCGAGCGGCTGTGTCGCGACGGAGATCAGACGGTCGGGGCGCTTACAGCTCGGGCCGGGGTCTCCCAACCGGCCGTCTCGAAGCACCTTGCGGTCCTGAAGCAGGCCGGGCTGGTGCGCGACCGTCACGAAGGCCGCCTGACACATTATAGCGCGCAGCTCGGCGCCCTCGCCCCGCTGGTCGACTGGACAAGCCAGATGGCCGGGTTCTGGCAGAGCCGATTCGACCGTCTCGAAGACCTGCTCAAAAGGATGGATCAATGAGCGAGCCCGCGAGCGAAACGCGCTCCGTGATCGTCGAACGCGAAATCCCGCACCCGCCGGAAAAGATTTGGCGCGCGCTGACGCAACCGCACCTGATCGCGGAGTGGCTGATGCAGAACGATTTCGAGCCGGCCGTCGGGCACCGTTTCAATCTTCGCGCGAACTGGGGCGTCGTCGACTGTCAGGTGCTGGTGGTCGAGGCGAACAAAACGCTGTCCTACACCTGGGACACCATGGGCCTCAAAAGTGTCGTCACCTGGACTCTCACGCCGACCGGCACTGGGAGCCATCTGCGCATGGAGCATGCGGGCTTCCCGATGGATCGGGACTTCGCCTTCCAGGGCGCCACGGCCGGCTGGCAACGGTTCCTCGCCGCGCTGGAACAGACGGTGGCGGGGATCGACTGACGCTCGGCGTGAGATCATTCGAGGGATCGCTTCCATGGACACAGAGGAGACCGCAATGGATTCGGCATCGAAGCAACCCGTTGTGCTCGGGCTTTGGGGCGTCCGATATCAGGCCACGGATGTTCAGCGCTCGATCGCCTTCTATACGCAGACGCTGGGATTCAAGCTGGATTGGCAATACCTTCCCGCCTTCGGACAGGTCTCGCTCGGCGATTTCAAGCTGATCCTCAGCGGACCCGGCGCCTCCGGCTCGCGGCCGATGCCCGACGGCCGCCGGCAGGAGCCCGGCGGGTGGAACCGCGTGATGCTTCAGGTCAAGGACCTGCCGGCTTGCATCGGCGAGTTGAAGAACGAGGGCGTGCGCTTCCGCAACGAGATGGAGGTTGGTCCCGGCGGCAAGCAAATTCAGCTGGAGGATCCCGACGGCAATCCGATAGAGCTGTTCGAGTCGGCTCGGGCGTAAGCGCGGCTCCATAATCCCATGTGATTCGTCTCATCGCAGGGGAGGTTCGATTGGGTTGGAACGCCTGGATCCGGCAAATCCACCGCTGGCTGGCGATCATCTTTACGGTGATCGTCGCCGGCATCTTCACCGCCCTGGGAATGGGCCGACAGCCTGCTTCCTGGGTGTACTTCGTGCCGCTGCTCCCGCTCGGCTTGCTCATGCTGACGGGTCTGTACCTGTTCGTGCTGCCCTATGTCGTCAGGGGGCGCAGCGCAGACAGCATCTAGGTTCGGCCGCGCGTCCGGGCGATTCGCCCGCGCGAGAAGTGATAGGCAATCCACCCGCCCAGCACGATGGCAGCCATCGCGAACCAGGTGATGGCGTATTGCAGGTGCTCGTTGCGGAAGGCGACCACCGTCTGTCCGCCTCTGGGCCAGCCGCCGGAATTGGGCGCGGCGTCCGCTTCCACCAGCGCCGGCGAAGCGAGCCGGATATGGTCGGCCTTGGCGATCGAAGCGAGATCGCGGGAATACCAGATGCGGTGCGCCAGATCCGGCGCGGGGGTGAACAGGCCGGGCGGATCGGGGATGCGCCACACACCCACGATGCGCCGCTCACCCGCGACCTCGCCCGCTGCCCGCGTGCTGGGATCGCGCAGCCGCGCCGGCACGTAGCCGCGGTCGACCACAAGCGCGCGGCCGTCGCCGAGCACGAACGGCGTCAGCACATGATAGGCCGGCGCGCCGTCGGGCCCGGTGGTGAAGACGTAGGCCTCCTTCGCATTGTCGAAGCGGCCCACGAGCGCCACACGATGGTATTGCGCGGCCTCCGGCGGCAGCGCCATAAGCCGGTCGAGCGTGACCGGCGGCGCGGCGAGATTGCGCTGTACCGCCGCGATCAGGCCGAGCTTCCACTGCAGCCGCTCGAGCTGCCAGGCGCCCAGCGCCGTCATGCCCGCGAACAGCAGGGCCATGACGGCGGTGAAGCTCCACAGCGGCCGGAAGACGATGGCCATGAATCGAACCTCGAAGGGCGAAAAGCTTTTCCCATATCGGGTAAGACTCTGGCTATGCTGGCAGGCGAGACATTTCCGCGCGAGCGCCATGAAGATCGCCACCTGGAACGTGAATTCGATCAAGGCGCGGCTGGAAGCCGCCCTGGCCTGGCTTAAGGAGGCCGCGCCGGACGTCGTCTGCATGCAGGAGATCAAATGCACCGACGAGAGCTTCCCGGCCGAGGCTTTCGAGGCGCTGGGCTATAATTGCGCCGTACACGGACAAAAGAGCTACAACGGCGTCGCCATCCTGTCCAAGCGGCCGCTGGAGGACGTGACCCCGCGCCTGCCCGGCGGCGACGGCGACGATCATGCGCGCTATCTCGAAGCCGTGGTGCCGGGCGACCATGGCATCGTGCGCGTGGCCTCGATCTATGCGCCCAACGGCAATCCCATCGGCACCGACAAGTTCACTTACAAGCTGGGCTGGATGGAGCGTCTGCAGGCGCGCGCCCGCGAACTCCTGGCGCTGGAGGAGCCGGCCGCGCTGACCGGCGATTTCAACGTCATCCCCACGCCGGACGACTGCTACAATCCCAAGGCCTGGGAGATGGATGCGCTGTTCCAGCCGGAAACCCGCGCAGCGCTGCGCAAGGTGGAGCATCAGGGCTACAGCGACGCCATCCGCGCCTGCCATCAAGAGCCGCATCTCTACACCTTCTGGGACTATCAGGCGGGCAGCTGGCAGAAGGATCACGGCATCCGCATCGATCACATCCTGCTGTCGCCGCAGGCCGCCGACCGGCTGAAGGCGAGCGGCATCGACCGCCAAGTGCGCGGCGGCGAGCGCCCCTCCGACCACGTGCCGGTGTGGTGCGAACTGGCGGTTTAAGGGCGAACCCGCAGACTTTCCCGGTGAGGCAGCGCACAAGTCGACCTCCTTGCCTATCGGATGCCTCGGACAAGTTCTATGGTCCGCTCCAATCCAGGGGGGCAAGTCATGATGCAGAAGCCGTTTGAATTGATGCGGTTGGCCAATGTGGTCTTGCGCAGTGGGGCATTCAGCCTTTGCGCGGCGGCCTGCATCTTGGCAGTTGGCGCTCCGGCTGATGCCAAGGAAATGATCACGACGTTCGATCCTCCAGGAACGCTCAATCCCTATGAAATCAGCATCAACGGCAAGGGCTCCATCGCAGGAGACTATGGCGACGACAACGGCGAGCATGGCTTTGTGCGCGCCGCCGACGGAACAATCGTGTCGTTCGACCCTCGGGGATCGATCGGCACTCATGCTTTGAGCATCAACGGCAAGGGCGCGATCGTGGGTACTTACGTGGATGGCCACGGCGGGCACGCCTATGTGCGGACCGTCCACGGAAAATTCAGATCGTTCGACATCGCGGGATTGGACCCTGGCATCCTGAGCATCAATGACGATGGCACGATCGCCGGGTCCTATATCGATGACGACAACGTCGCTCATGGCTTCGTACGGACCGCCGATGGCACGGTCACGCCGTTCGAGGCTCCGGGAGCAATCGACACCAATGCCTACAGCATCAATGCCGATGGCGTCATCGTGGGGAGCTACTACGATGGAATCAGTGGCCATGGTTTTGCGCGGGCGGCCAACGGGACGTTCATGACGTTCGATGTTCCGGGAGCAACTGGCACCAGTGCTACGGGCATCAACGACGATGGGGTGATCGCGGGAAAATACTACGATAGCGGCGGAAATTCCTTTGGATTTGTCCGTGCGACCGATGGAACGATCACACCGTTCAACCCACCGGGAGGTTCCTGCTGCACTTTCGTCAGCGGCATCGATATCGGGGGCTCAATCACCGGCTACTACCGAGCCGGCAACGGATTGTACTCCGGCTTCGTTCGAGCCCCCAATGGGACGATCAAGACGTTCGACCCAACGGGATCGCTCGACACCGCGGCTCTAGGCATCAATGACAAAGGCTCAATCGTTGGTACTTACCAGGATGGCGAAGGACTGATTCACGGCTTCTTGCGAAGCCGTCAAAACTGACCTCTTTTCGGAACGCGGACCGCCAGGGGACCAGCGGCATCGACAAGCACGTGCGCGGTGGCGAGCGCCCCTTCGACCACGTCCCGGTATGGTGCGAACTGGCGGTGTGAACTATCGTTGCGTTGGATCGCATTGCTCTCTTCCAGTCCGGTAGACTTGCATATTCATTCGATGCAAGTATTCAAATTCGGACGCGCCGGAGGGGAAAATGGCCAGAAGAAAAGCATCCCACCAAACGGATATCCTCGAAAGCCTTTCAGCGTATGCCAAACGCAGCGAACGGTACTCGGAGGCGTTGAGTACGGAAAAGCTGATCGTCTCGACCGATCTCAAAGTCGCCGCATTGCGGGAAGGACATGGCGTACGCAAGACACCTGTGGTTTGGCCGCTGTGGGATTACAAGATGTTTTACATTGTGGACGTTCCGGCCGATACGGATCTGCCGTCGCATTCACACGACGAAGCGGTGTTTCGAGTGTTGTTGAGCGGAAGCTTGACAATCAACGGGCGAAGGATTGCGGAACCAGGGACTTGGTACGTGGTTCCCGCCTACACGGAATATCGCATCGCGACCAAGACGGGGTATCGCGCCATGTCCTGTTATGTGAGGATGTGCCGGACCACCCGCCAGCAAGCCCTTCGCGCCAGACGAAAGCGCCCGGCGTGAGATTGACGGTTTCGGCTCCAACGATCCGCTGACAGGATGTAAAACTATCCCGTTGCCGCTTCAAGATGAATGGGATCGAAGGCTTTCTTGCGTCCCCGCGCCTTGACGGTGATGCCGACCTCACAGCCGAGCTTTGTCAACATCCGCATGATGCGCTCGACGGAAACGTCGCGGAATTGACCGCGCAGCATGCGGGACAGATCGGGCTGGCTGACGCCCAGGACCCCGGCGGCCTCCGTTTGATTGAGATTCAGGCCTTCCAGAATGTCCTGCACGCGGCTCATGAGCTGAGCCTTGAGCAAATGCGTCTCGGCATCGGGGAATTTAAGATCGGCGAAAATGTTCTTCGAGCCGCGCCGGATCGTGGCTTTCCTACTCATGAGTTCCTTCCTTGCGCGACTGTTCGTCCGCCGCAGCGATCTTCAAGCGTCGCCGCACCAACTCAATCTCCTCGCGAGGGGTTTTGAGCCCCTTCCGCGATTTCTTCTGGAAGGCGTGGAGCACATAGACCGCGCTCTCGAACTGCACCGTGTAGACTGCGCGATAGGTGCCATGCCGGTCATCCTCAACCAATTCGACCACGCCGGCGCCTCCGAAACCCTTCAGCGGCTTCGCCGACGCATGCATTCGTCCCGTCTGCGCGAGATAGAGCGCATAGCCCATCTCGTCCTGGACAGCATCCGGAAACGAGATGAAATCCTTGTAGCTCGATCCGACCCATTCGACCGGCCGGAAGTCCCTTGCTGCTGTCACCATATTATGGTTGTTTCACCATAGCTGTCAAGCCCCCTAAACCGTCACATCCTTCACGTCGCGCTGCATGATGGCTTCGAGGCTGGTCAGGTTCATGCCGTGCTTCAGATAATTGTAGGGCGTGATATTGACGGCCTTGACCAGGGCGCGGCGCACATTGCCCACGCCGCCGAGATCGAAATCGACGATGTTGACGCAGCCGGTATCCTGCTCGAAGGCGCTCATCGCCTGAAGGCCGGCGCCGCAGGCCCAGCTGAGGAGCAGCCGGTTGATCCCCTCATGCGCCACCACCAGCGCCACCTTCCAATCGCTGTTCTCCAACAGCCGCTCGATGGCGGCGACGGCGCGGGCTTGCGCCGCCGCGAATACCTCGCCGCCCTCATGATTGGTGGCGCCGGGCTCATGGGCGCGGGCGAAATAGGAGTTCATCACCGCGATCAGTTCGTCGCGGTTTTTCACCGTGGGCAGCTTGCCGCCCTGAATCTCCTTGAGCGCCGGATCGATCTCCAAAGGCGGAGGCTGCGCCTGGAACGACAGCACGGCTTCCGCGGTCTCCACCGTGCGCGGCAGGCCGGAAGCGACGGCGCGGTCGAAGACGATATGGGACAGCGCGCGGCCGCCCGCTTCCGCCTCGCTGCGGCCGCGCGGCGTCAGCACGACCGAATGGATGTCGCCCGTCTCGCGCACGCGCGGCGCGAAATAATCGACATGGCCGTGGCGCATCAGATAGAGGCGGCGGCGCGACCTGGTGCCGGGAAG
>DATCOJ010000274.1:0-1821 GCA_036564785.1 Rhizomicrobium sp.
CCATCATCAAGCCGAACCTCGTTGAGCTGACGGAATTTGTGGCAGCGCCGCTCGACCGCAACGAGGACCGCATCGCCGCCTGCCGCAAGCTGGCGGCCGAAGGGCGCGCGGAAATTGTCGCGCTGACGCTCGGCGAACACGGCGCATTGCTGGTGACGGCGGAGCGTGCGTGGCAGGCCTTGCCGTTTGCCATCGAAGCGGTGAGCACGGTCGGCGCGGGCGATAGTTTTCTTGGCGGCTTGGTCGCCGCGCTGGCCGGCGGCAAACCGCTCGAAGAGGCCTTCCGCATCGCGGTCGCCGCCGCCTCCGCGGCCGTTTTGATGCCGGGAACAGGCCTGTGCCAGCCGGAGGACGTAAAGCGGCTATTGCCGCAAGTGAAGATCAAGGAGATCGTGCCGGCGTTAGCGTGACGCCGACGCACGCGGCCGCAACGGTATCAAACGCGCTTAGCGCCGCAGTTTTTCTTTGACAGGAATGCGCGTGTCGCTTTGCGCGGCCTCGAACATCCCCAGCCAGACGATCATCGGCAAATAGAGCAACAACGGCATTGTCGGATACCTCGCGTTTCGGTTCGCAAGGCAAACGCAAAGATTGCTGGCTCGGTCCCAGCGATCACGTGGCCGTGTTGAGGCGAAATCAGCGCGCTTCGGCCGAAGCCTGCGCGCAATAGCGGCTCGCGTATGTTGCCGCGAGCTTATTCAATTCCGCGCCATAGGTGTTGCGGTCGGTGCCGGTCCATTCGCGCGCGAGGTCGCCGAAAGTCACCGGCCGGTGCAATTTACGCATGACGTCCTGCACGTCGTCCTGCACCAGGCGCGTGCGGTGGGCGACCGGACTGGGGATGCGCGTCGTCGAATACATCAGCACGTGCTGCAAATGCGCGAGCACACCGGTGGGAACGTCCTTGAAGTGCTCGCCCGGCTTGCCCGGCACTGTGGCGCCGACGCCGGCGAAATTGTTGTCGCGCGCGGGCACGCCGCCGGGCGCGCCGTCCGGCCGGCGGAACGTCAGGTAGTTGGTTTCGATCAGCATCTGGAAGAAGGCGTAATCCCAACGCACCGCCACGCATTGCTGCGGCGGCCGCGCGACGCATTGGCCGATGCTTTGATAGAGCGCTGCGACATTGGTGAAACGCTGGTCGATCGCACGCGGCTGCTGGCGCTTGGCGTTGCGTTCGGCGACGAAATTCATGAGTGCGGCAGGCTGCACACATTTCGGCACCGGATTGTCGGCGCTGGCGATAATGCGCGGCAGCGATTCGGCGTGGCCCATGCCTGACAACGCCAGAAAAGCGATCAGCGGCAACAGCCTGGCTGTCATGAAGGGCCCGTCCCAGTCCATCACTGACGGGGCTTAAACTGATTTGGTTAATTTTACCAGACCACGGCAAGCTAAAGACTGGAGCGGGCGAAGGGAATCGAACCCTCGTATGCAGCTTGGGAAGCTGCCGTTCTACCATTGAACTACGCCCGCAAAACCTAAGTTTTCTCGCTCTTTTACCTGCTATTTGCCTGCTGAACTATAGCGTCAGAAAATGCGCGGGCAAATTCTAGGGCTCATATTAGGCTCAGCGGCTGGAAGCGCCAACTCTCCGCCGCCACCATCTTCGCTGCCCATACGCGCGTGCGAGTCCGCAGACGATGAGCGGAGCAGCTACGGGGTATGCTCGGATGCAGGGGGCCATTTGCAAAACGATGACTTTTAAGCGCAAATCCCAGCACCACTAGCAATGGGGCGGGGTCGCTCGTCGGCCTGTCTCGTCTACGCCTACCCGGCCTCTTCAACAGAATTGATCACGTTCCCTCGTGCAAGGGTATCCTG
>DATCOJ010000275.1:0-16889 GCA_036564785.1 Rhizomicrobium sp.
GGGCGCGTGCGGCACCTTGAAGCGCAAATCGAGCGACACGTCGTTGTCGTAGGACCACTCGTGGATGCCCATCTTCTGGCTCAGCAGATTCACATGCGGCGGCGGGCGATCGTTCGCGAGGTCCTTCCCCTTGCACAGCAGCTCGATGGAGACCGCCGCTTCGTGGCCGTGCGCCACCGCCCAGATGATGTTCTTGGGGCCGAAGGCCGCGTCGCCGCCGAAGAACACGCGCGGATTGGTCGATTGCATGGTGAGCGGATCGACCTTGGGCATGTCCCATTTGTCGAATTCGATGCCGACGTCGCGCTCGATCCAGGGGAAAGCATTCTCCTGGCCCACCGCCACCAGCACGTCGTCGCATTCGTAATGCACGTCGGGCTCGCCGGTCGGGACCAGATTGCGCCGTCCCTTGGCGTCGTATTCCGCTTTCACCTTCTCGAACAGCACGCCGGTCAGCTTGCCGTTGTCGTGGGTGAATTCCTTCGGCACCAGGTAGTTGAGGATCGGGATTTCCTCGTGCATGGCGTCTTCCTTCTCCCAGGGAGACGCCTTCATCTCCTCGAAGCCGGAGCGCACGATCACCTTGACGTCCTCGCCGCCCAGCCTGCGCGAGGTGCGGCAGCAATCCATGGCGGTGTTGCCGCCGCCCAGCACGATCACGCGCTTGCCGATCTTGTCGGTGTGCTCGAAGGAGACGCTGGAGAGCCAATCGATGCCGATATGGATATTGGCTTTCGCTTCCTGGCGGCCGGGAATCTCCAGCTCGCGGCCGCGCGGCGCGCCGCAGCCCACGAAGATGGCGTCGTAGTCCTCCGCCAGCAGCGCCTTCAGGCTGTCGATCTTCTCCCCGAGGCGCAGCTCGGGCTTGAGATCGAGGATGTAGTTGCACTCCTCGTCCAGCACGCGCTCGGGCAGACGGAATTTCGGGATCTGCGTGCGCATCATGCCGCCGGCGTGTGGATCGGCGTCGTAGAGCACGCAGGTGTAGCCGAGCGGCAAGAGATCGCGCGCCACCGTGAGCGATGCCGGGCCCGCGCCGATCAGCGCAATGCGCTTGCCGTTCTTTACCGCCGCTGGTTTCGGCAGCCGGTCGCGGACGTCGTCCTTGTTGTCGGCGGCGACACGCTTCAGCCGGCAGATCGCCACCGGCTCCTTCTCCACGCGGCCGCGGCGGCAGGCGGGCTCGCAGGGGCGGTCGCAGGTGCGCCCGAGAATTCCCGGAAACACGTTCGACCACCAGTTGATCATATAGGCGTCGCTGTAGCGCCCTTCCGCGATCAGCCGGATGTATTCCGGCACGGGCGTGTGCGCCGGGCACGCCCATTGGCAATCGACCACCTTGTGGAAGTAGTTGGGATTCTTGATGTCCGTCGGCTTCATGCCGGGGGCCTTGGCGCGCGCGCCTTCAGCCAGATCGAGACTCATCGCTATCTGCCGACTCCGAAACGTGCCTCAGCGCCCGCACATTCGGGCGCCGCCCCGATTGATCGCGGGCGCACGTCCTATACCGAACACCAGCGTTCCCCTAGTGATTTGCATCTTATTCCGGATCGGACTCGGCGCAACCCGCAAATGCCTGTATTCTCAACGAGATAGGGTGCGGCGCCCGGCGTGGCCGGGGTGCTTTCCGGCGTTTTGCCCTAACACATTGAATTCATTCGTCTTTCGGAGGGCATCTTGGACATCGAACTGTCGGCCGACCAGCGCGAGCCTATATCGCCCGGAGCGATAGCCTGACGCCCAGCACCTTCATGCTCTTGGCGAGCGTATCGAGCGTGGGATTCCCGTTGGGCTTGAGCGCCTTGTAGATCGTCTCCCGGCTCAGTCCGGTCTCGCGCGCAAAGCGCGACGGTCCCATGGCACGCGCGATATCGCCGAGGGCCGCAGCGATAAGGCCGGGATCTCCGTCCTCCATCACCGCTTCCAGATAGGCAATACGCTCCTTGCGGGTCTTGAGATGGTTCTGGACGTCGAACCTGGTGGTTTTCATCTAGGCCTCCTTCGCCAGTGTCTTGGCCCGCTTGATGTCTCGGTCCTGCGATCGCTTGTCGCCGCCGCACACATCGACTGTCAACTATAATACACAGTGTGCTTGGCTGGCCTTCGTGGCGCGCTTTCCGATAAAAGCTCGCTCTCAAACGCCAACTCGCGAATGCGGAGAGATGCCGTGGATGTGAGGCTTTCCGAAGACCAGCGCGCCATCGAGGACAGCGTCGCGAAGATTTGCGCCCGCTTCGGCGACGATTACTGGACCGAGTGCGACACCACCCCGCGCTTCCCGCATGAGTTCCACAAGGCGATGGCCGACGGCGGCTGGCTCGGCATCACCATGCCGGTGGAGTTGGGCGGCGCCGGCCTCGGCGTCACCGAAGCCGCCATCATGATGCATGCGGTGACCATGGGCGGCGGCGGATTCTCCGCGGCCTCCACCATCCATCTCAACCTGTTCGGGCCGCACGCCATCGTGGTGCACGGCACGCCCGAGCAGAAGGAGCGCTTCCTGGTGCCGCTCATCAAGGGCGAGGAGAAGGCCTGTTTCGGGGTCACCGAGCCCAATGCCGGGCTCGATACCACCAGCATCGAGACTTTCGCGCGGCGCACCAACGAGGGCTATGTCGTCAAGGGCCGGAAGATCTGGACCACCTCGGCGCAGGTGGCCGACAAGATCCTCCTGCTCACCCGCACCACGCCCAAAGCCGAATGCAAGAAGCCGACCGACGGCATGACTCTGTTCTACACGACGCTCGACCGCAGCAAGGTGGAGGTGCGGCGCATCCCCAAGATGGGGCGCAACGCGGTGGATTCGAACACCGTGTTCATCGACGATCTGTTCGTGCCGGACGAAGACCGCATCGGCGAGGAGGGCCGCGGCTTCCGCTATCTGCTCGACAGTCTCAATCCGGAGCGCATCCTGATCGGCGCCGAAGCCATCGGCATCGGCCGCGATGCGCTGAGGCGGGCGTCCGAATATGCCCGCGACCGGCGCGTGTTCGGCCGCGCCATCGGCCAGAACCAGGGCATCCAGCATCCGCTCGCCGAATGCTGGACCTATCTGGAAAGCGCCTTCTGGATGGCGATGCGCGCGGCTTCGCTCTACGACGCCAAGAAGCCGTGCGGCGCCGAAGCCAACGCCACCAAGTTTCTCGGCGCGCGCGCCTCTTTCCAGGCCTGCACGCAGGCGGTGCTGACGCATGGCGGCATGGGCTATGCCAAGGAATACCAGGTGGAGCGGCTGTTCCGCGAATCGATCCTCACCCGCATCGCGCCGGTGACCGAGCAGCTCATCCTCTCCTTCATCGGCGAGAACGTGCTCGACCTGCCGAAGTCGTATTGATGCTAAAGCGCGAAACAACATTTGGGAAATTGCAATGAGCCTCGACACGATCAACGTGCAGCTAACGCCCGAAGATTATCTCATGGCCAATCGTCTGCACAGCCGGTGGGTGAAACAAGTTGCAATCTTCCTAGTCGGCGCGGTTGTCATTTGCGCGATTCCATATTTCAACAACGGCATCGTCTACTTCGATTCCGATGTTCTATTACCCGTGGCAATCTACATCGGATTTGTAACGTTGGTCTTTGCAGGATCTCGCTATTTCTATCTGCCTCGGCGCACCCGACGACTCTATTGGCAACAAAAATCAATGCAACGTCCGTTTGCCATGAGTTGGGACGAGGGTTTTGTTTCCTTGCAAAGCGAAGAATATTCTGCTCGCTCACCTTGGTCTGACTATTCGAAATGGCGGGAGGGCGAGCAAATTTTCATGCTGTATTTGTCCGACATCATGTTTCGCATCGTTCCGAAGCGCGCCTTTCAGGATGCAAATGAAATTCCGGAATTTCGCGATCTTCTAAGAAGAAAAATATCGCCAGTCGAAGGAAAGAAGCGGGTTTAGGGGCTTTTCGAGGCAATCTGTGACCTATTTCGAATACGAGGCGATCTATTTCGGCATCATTGTCGGGCTGGCGCTCGCCAACATTCTCTCGAGCCTTCACAAGCTCATCGAAGCCGGGTCGCGCGTGCGCTGGGGTTGGATGGCTCCTGCCTCGGCCGCCTATGCCGCGACGCTGACGCTCAACGAGTTCTGGTACGTCTGGGTTCGCCAGCAGGACATGAGCCATCGGACCATCCTGGCATGGTACCCGCTCGCCGTCGCGTTCGCACTGCTGTTTTTGATGTGCGCGGCCTCACTGCCGGACGATGCGGCGGATGGCGATGTCGATCTCGCGCATTACTACATCGAGAACCGGAAACGCTTCTGGGGTTTCTCTTCTGTCTTGCACGCGTTGAATCTTGTGACCTGGACGATCCGGTTCGCGGTATTCGGGGCCACAATGCAATTTGCGCAGGAACACGCCGTTGCGATGCTCCTGAACGCGACAGAGCTCGCCTTGAGCCTGACACTCGTGTTCATACGCGCGAAATGGTGGCATGCTTTGGTACTCGTGGGCCTGTGGATTTTCACTGTGTCATATTTCGGACCGATGCGGTTAAACTGATGTCCACATGACCGTTCCCATCCTCGAAACCCCCCGTCTCATCCTGCGCGGCTACAAGAACGAGGATTTTCCCGCGCTGGCGGAAAGGCCCCGCGTCCTCGCGAGGGCCTCTTGAGTTGCATCGGGACAAATCTCAGTACTTGCTCAACGATATCGCGATGGTTTTCGCATCCGCCTCGCTGAGCGAACTGTCGAAATCGATCACCGCCGTGCAAATTCCGCTCGCCGCGGGTGTCACCACATACCAGTGGCGCTTGCCGCTGATCTCGCCGGTGTATTCGACCCAATAGCGGTTTGCCGAGTCCTCATAGGCTCTTGTGACTTTGAACAGCTTGGGAAGCGTCGCCTTGGTATCCGCGATGCTCCCGGGCTTGTTGGAAATGAGCGCGCTCGCCTTGCTGCCCGGTGCGTCCATGCCGATGCCGGCGAAGCCCGGCTTCCAGCTTCCCGGCACCATGGCCTGACACTGGCCTTTGCGCGATTTGGCGGTGATCCAGCCCGCCGGCGCGGCAGAGAGGGCCGTAGGCGCGAGGGCAAGGATCGCGAGGGCCGCAAGAAACTTTGCACGCATGAAGCGAATCTCCTGATTTTGGCGCGCGAACCTTGTCCGAGTGCGATGGGCGACGCAACCGGCCACTGTGGTCCGTGGCTTGTCTTTGGGCACGCCATCTGGCTATGCACGGGCATGACCGCCGCAATCCCAATGCTCGAAACCGCCCGTCTCATCCTGCGTGGATACCGCAACGACGATTTTTCCGCGCTGGTCGAGCTGTGGGCCGATCCGCGCACCACCCGCCTCATGGGCATGAAGCCGATGACGGAAGAGGACGTCTGGGCCAAGTACCTGCGCAGCGTGGGGTCCTGGCAGGTGAACGGCTTCGGATTCTGGGCCATCGAGGAGAAGGCGAGCGGCCGCTTCATCGGCGAGGCGGGCTTCCTCAACGCCAAGCGCGCCATCGAGCCGCCGCTTCCCATCCCTGAGATGGGCTGGTCCCTCGTGCCCGACGTCCAAAGCAAGGGCTACGCGACAGAAGCCGTCGCCGCTGCCATCGCATGGGGCGAGGGCTATTTCGGCCGCGTACGCTTTTCCTGCATCATTGCGCCGGAGAACGCGCCTTCGCTGCGCGTCGCCGCCAGGTTCGGCTTCGTGGAAGTTTCGCGCACCACCTACAAGGACCATCCCACCATCGTGTTCTACCGGGACTGAAAGCCGCCCAAATTTCCGCGCGGGATTTCCGCCGTCAGTGCTGCGCCACGCTCAGCATGTTGCCGTCGGGATCCTTGAACCAGGCGACGAAGACATTGCCGCCCGGATTCCAGATGCCGAGTTCGTCCTGCGGCAGCCCCGGCACGCGCACGAAGTCGATGCCCGCCCCCGTCAGCGCCTTCACGGCCGCCTGGATGTCGGGAACCTCCCAGCCCAGCACCGTGAAGGGCTGGGGCTTCAGGTCCTTCACCGGGGAGACGCGCAGATTGGTGCCGTTGGCGTCGAACACCATGGCGAAATTGTCCTCATGCGCCAGCTTCAGTCCCAGCGTTCCGCCGTAGAAGGCCTTCGCCTTGGCGCGGTCGGTAACGGCGACGAACGCGCTGATCCTTGCCTTGTCGAGCATGCCTGCTGCCTCCCTGCCGGCGGACGCGAATTTCGCAGCCGCCGCCCCTCGCCGCAAGGCGCGCAATCCGACATATAATGCCTCCATGAAGCGGCTGCTCGACGGATATCGCGCGTTCAAGGCCCGGCGCTGGCCGGAGGAGCGGGCGCACTATGCCGAACTGTCCAGGGGGCAGAGCCCGGAATTCCTCGTCATCGCCTGCAGCGATTCCCGCGTCGATCCCGCCACCATCTTCAATGCCGCGCCGGGGGAGCTGTTCGTGGTGCGCAACGTGGCCGCCATCGTTCCCCCCTATGAGTCCGATGCCAGCCACCACGGCACCAGCGCGGCCATCGCCTTCGCCGTGCTGAGCCTCAACGTCGGCAACATCCTGGTGCTGGGCCATGCCCAATGCGGCGGCATCGCCGCGGCGTTGGATGAGCGGCTGGTTGCGGGGGTGCCGTTCCTCAGTTCCTGGATCGATCTGCTGGAGCCGGCGCGGGCGCACTCCGCGCACATTCACGACGGCGAAGCGCGGCATACGGCGATGGAGCGCGACTGCATCCGGCTGTCGCTCGAGCGGCTGATGACCTTTCCCTTCGTGGCCGAGTGCGTTCAGGCCGGGACGCTGGCGCTGAACGGCGCGCGCTTTGGCATCGCCGACGGGCGATTGGAATGGCTGGACAGGGCGAGTGGGGAATTCGCCGCTGTCGACTAGGGTCAGCGGAAGGGCGGAACGAGAAACGTCTTGGTCTCAGCCGCACCTCGCGCCATCGCCATGGCCGGGTGCCGCGACGCATTCGAAACCAGATGCTGCTTGATCGCGGCGTAATGCGGATGGCCCGGCTTGTAGACCAGCAGCGCGTGGCCGACCTCGCCCCGGCTGCCGTCCGCCCGCAAATCGAGCGTGAGCGTTCCATCCGCTTGCATCGATGCCTGGCCGATATGCTCGGACGGATGCGGGGGCCGGTGCTCGCGCGGCTGCCTCGCGGGGCGTGGCGCGATCATGGCAAGCGACGGATGGGCCTTGGCGAAATCGGCCCAATACTGCGCCAGATGCGGCCACTGGCTCAGCGCGCTCTGATCGCTGCCGAAATGCATCGCCGCGCTTTCAGCGAAGGTTTCTTCCGCTCCGGCCGCTTCGTTGGTGAAATAATCCGAACCCAAGAGGGCGAAATCGGTTTGCCGCGCCGCCAGGAATTTGGCGTGCTGCGATTTGCGGTGATCGTCCTCGTAGTCGTAGGCGTGCATGGTCTCGTGGATCGCGAGGCTGCGCGAGCTCTGCAGCTCGCCGTAGCGCGGCACATGGCGCGCGCCGCCGGCCGAAGCGATGGTGGCGATCACCACTTGGCGCAGCGCGGGCACGTAGGCGCCGGGCACGCTCGCCCAAGTCACGCCGGGCGGCCAGTTGCGCGGATGATCGTGGATCAGACTGGTGGCGTAGTCGGTGACGTTGTCATGGCAGGCGACGACGCCGATTTCCGCCGCCGCGATCGAGTCGGCGATGATCTTCGGCAGCTTGCCGAGCTCGGCACTGACCAGCGCCGCATCCGCTGCTTGTCCGGCTCCGCCGGGAACGGCCTTCAGGCTCATCTTCGCCTCCCCAAATGAAATGGAAGTCTAGCCTGAATGAAGCCGCGGTCGCGAGGCCGCCGGCGCCGAATCCGCTTTCAATTGCGGGGCTGGCCTCGCCCGATAGCGGGAGGTAAACAAGAGCCGCCTTCATGACGATGAGCCCATGCCCGGTCTCTATTTCGAGGAATTCTCCGTCGGCCAGACCTTCCAGCATCCCATCCGCCGCACGGTGACGGAGGCCGACAACGTCTTCTTCACCGCCATGACGCACAACCCGGCCCAGCTTCATCTCGACGAGGAATACGGCAAGACCACCGAGTTCGGCGCCCGTATCGTCAATTCGCTGTTCACCCTGGGGCTGATGGTCGGCATCTCGGTGGGCGAAACCACGCTGGGCACCACCGTCGCCAATCTCGGCATGGACGAAGTGCGCTTCCCCAAGCCGGTGTTCCACGGCGACACGCTGCATGTGGAAACCGAAGTTCTCGAGCTGCGCGCCAGCAAGTCACGGCCCGGACAGGGCATCGTCACCTTCCTGCACAAGGCGATCAACCAGCGGGGCGAGATCGTGGCGCAGTGCAAGCGCTCGGCGCTGATGCTGCGGAAGCCGACATAGCGCATTGAAATCTGCATCGTTTGATGCTAGATTTGATGCGAAGGAGATCGGCATGCGTACGACCGTTACGATCGATGACGAACTGCTGGCGACCGCGAAGAGCTATGCAAAGCTCGACGAGACCTCGGCGATAATTCGAGAGGCGTTGACCACCTACGTTCAGCTGGAGGCCGCACGGCGTTTGGCCCGACTGGGCGGCACCGAACCGCAGTTTCAAGCACCACCCAGACGCCGCTTCGGTAAGTCGTGATTCTGGCCGACACCTCGGTATGGGCCGACCATCTCCGCGCGGGCGATGTCGCCCTGCAGCGTTTGTTGGACGCGAACGAACTGTTCATGCATCCATTCGTGATCGGCGAAATATCCCTGGGCTACATCAGGAAACGGGACACCGTTCTGCGCGAACTGAAGAGGATACCGCGCGCGCCGACCGTGCGCGACCAAGAGGTTTGGCATCTCATCGAAAATCGCGGATTGATAGCCGCCGGCATCGGCTATGTCGACGCGCATATCCTGGCATCCGTTCGGATCATTCCCGGACTCGGACTGTGGACGCGCGACAAGCGCTTGCATTCCGTGGCCGAAAAATTGGGTCTGGCAGTTACCCCAAAGGCATCCCCATGATTCTCCGCTCTCTCCTCTTCGTGCCGGCCGACAGCGAGAAGAAGCTCGCCAAGGCGGGCTCGTCGCCGGCCGATGCGTTGATCCTCGATCTCGAGGATTCGGTCGCGGCGCCGAACCGTCCCAAGGCGCGCGCGCTGGTGCGCGAATTCCTCAAGGACAAGCACGGCCAAGCGATCTGGGTGCGAGTCAATCCTGTGGACTCGGAGGATTTTCACGCCGATATCGAAGCGATTGTGCCTGGCGCGCCGGCCGGGCTGGTGATCCCCAAGCCGGATGGACCGCATGTTCTCAACACCGTCGATGCGCATCTGCTGACTTTGGAGACCGAGGCCGGGCTGCCGCTGGGCGCCATCAAGCTGCTGCCGGTCGCCACGGAAACGCCGATCGCCGTTCTCTCGCTGCAGGACTACCGCTCGCCGCCGCCGCGCTTGGCGGCGCTCAGCTGGGGCGCAGAGGATCTGTCGGCCGCGCTCGGCGCCTCGGCCAATCGCGGCGAGGACGGCGAATTCCTGCTCACCTACCGGATCGTCCGCACGCTCTGCCTCATCGCCGCGAAAGCCGCCGGCGTCGACGCCATCGAAACGCTCCATGCCGATTTTCGCGACGCCAAGGGTCTGGAGCGCACCGCCCGCGCCGCTCAGCGCGAAGGCTTCTCCGGCATGCTGGCGATCCATCCCGATCAGGTGGAGACGATCAACGCCGCCTTCACGCCGTCCGCTGCCGATATCGAGCATGCGCAAAAGGTGGTCGCCGCGTTCGCCTCCGGCGCCGGCGTCGCCTCGCTCGACGGCAAGATGCTCGACCAGCCGCACCTCAAGCAGGCGCAGCACATCCTCGCGCTGCACGAGCAGATACGAGATCGCTAGTCAGCGAAGGCGGCCACAAGGGGGGAAGGGGAAGATTATTTTGCACTCTTCCGCGCCGCCGCTTTCCGCGCGCGGGCCATGATCCAGGCATAGAGGGCGGCGATCAGGCCGATGAAGAGTCCCGCCGCCACCCAATTGATCCAGGCGAAATCGACCGGCGCCAGCTGAAACGGCGTGCCGGTTCCGCTGGCGGAAATCACGCCGGCATTGATCACGCCCCACAGGCTCTCGCCCACGATCATGCCCGACGCGATCAGGATCGCCAGGCGCTTGGAGTAATCTGGGTTGGGTGTCCGGCGCGCCCACAGGTCGTAGACATGGCCGATCACCGCGCCGATCACCACCGGCAACGTGGCTGACATCGGCAGATAGATCCCGATGCCCACCGCCAGCGGGGGCAGGCGGAGCCATTTCAACCCGCCCAGCGCTTCGTCGAGCACGATGAGTCCCACGCCGAGCGCCATGCCGGCGTAAAGCATGGTCCAGTTCAGATTGCCGCCGATCACGCCCTGCGCCAGCGCCGAGATCAGCGTCGCCTGCGGCGCCGGCAGCGGCTGATGCGTCACGGTGCCGATGTTGGGCGCGCCCGCGAAGCCGAAGGCGTGCGCCAGCGTATTGAGCACCGGCGGAATGACGGCCGCGCCCGCCAGGACGCCGACGATCAGCGCCCATTGCTGCGCGCGCGGCGTTGCGCCGACCAGCTGGCCGGTCTTCAGGTCCTGAAGATTGTTGTTGGAGATGGTGGCGATGGCGAAAACGATCGCCGTCGAAAACAGCGCGAAGGCGACGAGTGCCTTTTGCGGATCCGCGCCCACCGGATGCGTCACGGCGACGAAGACCAGCGAGCAGAACAGGATCGCGAGGATGCCCACGCCGGAAATCGGCGAGTTGGAGGCGCCGATCAGGCCTGCCATGTAGCCGCAGATCGCCGCGATCAGGAAGCCGCCGATGAAGATGAAAGGGATGGCCGCGACGACCAAAGCCGTCGAGCCGCCCGCCAGCACGGTCGGCGCCAGGAAGCTCACCAGCAGATAGGCGATCAGTGCGAGGCAGGCGAGCGTGATCGCCACGATCCACAACGGCGACATGTCGGTGTCGCGGAGGTCGCCCGCGCCCGCCTTCGCGGCTCGGGAAGCCGACAGGGTCGACACCACGCCGCTCACCACCGGGCCGATCAGCTTGAGCAGTGTCCACACCGAAGCCACCGCGATGGCCCCCGCGCCGATGAATCGCACCTGCTTTCGCCAGATGAAGTCCGTGTAGTCGGCCACGCTGACGATGGTGAAGGGATTGGGCGGTGTCGTCGGATAGACGTGCATTGTCAGGTAGGGGACCGCCGCCACCCATGAGATCGAGAGGCCGAGCAGCATCGCCATGCCGACGCTCAGGCCCACGAGATAACCGGCGCCCACCAGCGCCAGCGAAAATCCCATGTCGAAGCCGCTCGACGCATTGGCGAGGTTGAAGCGGCTCAGGCGGAAATAGGTCGTGTATCCGGCGGTGGCGAAACCGGTCGCGGCGATGATGGCCAGACCGGCAGACGCCACCGCGCCATAGATCACGGCGAGCAATCCCTCGCGCGTCTCGCTGGAAGCCTGGTTGCGCGCCTGGTCGCCTACTTCCAGCACCTCGGCCGCAGCGACGCCTTCGGGATAGGGCAGGTCGGAGGTGGTGACCATGGCGCGCCGCAAAGGAATCGTGAACAGCACGCCCAGCACGCCGCCAGAGGCGCAGATCCAGAAGGACGTCCAGAACGGAAAGCCCGTCCACCAGCCGACGATGACGAGCCCCGGCAGCACGAAGATGATGGCCGACAGCGTGCCCGCCGCCGAGGCCACCGTCTGCACGATGTTGTTCTCCAGGATGGTGGAGCTCTTGAACAGCGACAGCACCGCCATGGAGATGACCGCGGCGGGAATGGAGGTGGCGAAGGTCAGCCCGACCTTCAGGCCGAGATAGACGTTGGCGGCGGTGAAGACGAGCGTGATGAGAACGCCGAGAATCAACCCCCTCAGCGTCAGTTCCTTGATCGGTTGCGCCTTGGCTGGTTGCGCTGCGCTCGACATCTTGACCCCTCGCCGAAAATCACCGCCGCTACCTTCTCCGAGCCGCTCGTCCCGCGCCACTGAATTCTGCGCGATGGCGGCGTTCGGGATGAGGCCTAAAAACCGGGTGCGATTTCAATCGCTTGTCGCGATAAAGGACATAATCGCTGCCCAACCAATCCACCGGTCCTCCAATCGGGTGTAAACTGTCGCGCATGAGCGACTCACGACCGAGGACGGACTTTCCGCAGCAGGGGGGTACGCGCTGCCGCGCAGACCGGATGCACGCCCGCCGCGCAACGCGGTCCTCTTCGCACCCCGAAAACGCGAGATGCGTAGAGGTCGCGGGGGGAGGGGAGGGGGTCGGGGGTCGGCCGGCAAACAAACGGAACAATTAGCTTGCGAGAATGTCGGATGGACTTGGAAGAATCATGCGATGCGAGAGCGAGGCAGCGGCTGCGCGCGGCGGCCGCTGGTCGATGCAAGGGATCGGCGCAGGCCGCGCATAAAAAAAGAGGGAGGGCTTGCGCCCTCCCTCCAATCGACATCTCCGTTTGCCCCGGGAGATGTCGGCGCGGACCGTCAATTCGTCGTGTAGTGGATGATCTGGCCCGTATTGCCCACCGCGGCGCCCGTCACGTTGACGCTGCCCTTCACGTTCCACACGCTGGAATTGTTGGTGGCGTTCAGGTTGGAGTCGTTGAGCTGGTAGTTCTGCACCGGCGCGTTGGGCGCGTTGGTGTCTTCCTCGAAGGTGTTGCCGATGGCGGCGCTGGCGAGGTTGGAATTGCCGCCGATGTCGCTCACATTGGCGTTGAGCGCCGCCGAAGGATCGGCCGCATGGCATTCCTGCGCGCTGTAGACCTTCGTGGTCGTGGGATCGGTCGACACGCTGGCGGAGTTGCAGAAGGCCGACGCCGTCATGTCGGCATTGCCGCTGATCTCGTGCATGTTGCCGTTCAGGTCGGCGGCGATCGCGTCGCTCTGATTGTACTGGGTGTTGGTCACGTTGGTGTCGTTCATCGTGGTGATGTCGATCGAGTTGCCGCCGGCGATGGAGGCCGCGGAGACGTCGCCCCAGACATTGCCCGTGTCCACATTCACGTGGGAGATCGAGTTCTGGAAGTTGATCTGCCCGTTGACGATGTCGCTACCGCTCGAATCGGCGTAGGCGAGGCTGAGAGGCAGGGTCATCAGAGCTGTAGAAGCGATAAGGATCGTCTTGAGACGGGTCATGGCGGTACTCCTCTTGTCGTGTTGCGGTCGTGGTCATGCGGGAGGGAAGAGAGGGGCCCCGGTCCCCCGGACCGGCCAGCGGATCGGACGAAGTGCCCAACCCGGAGGCGCAGTTCGCATTCGGTGCGTGATAGAGACGCGACACCATCTCCAGAACGGCGCGCTCGATCACCGAGCGGACCGCCAGCTGGATGGGCTCGAGCGCGCTTTCGCCGACGCTCGCGTCCAGGAACATGTGGCCCATGAAGTCGAAGACGCCGGCCTGCACCTGATGGCCGATGATCTGCTTCTGGTAGGAGATCACGTCGACGACTTCGAGCGAGTTGGTGTCGACCAGGCGCAGGTCGAGTCCGACGTTCATCACATACATGTTGGCGCCGGCCGTGCCCTTGACGCCGTCGGTGGCGGTCTGTCCGCCATCGGCATTGGCGCCTTCCGAACGGATGTTGAAGTTGAGTTCGGTGATGCCGCCGACCAGGTAGTAGTCGGAGCCTGGGATGGAGCCCGCGAAGATCTTGCGGTAGTCGCCGGGGCCGCCTTGGCCTCCGCCCTTGTCGTCGCCGATCAATTTGTTGTTGGCGTATTTGAGCTCGAGTTCGGCCACCGAGGTGTCGAAGCGCTCGACCAGCGGCACGCCCGCCTTCGACAGCGCCGACATCGCCATCAGCGCGCCGCCCTGGGTGATCTTGCGGCCGCCATTGTCGGATTCGGATTTGCCCGTGTAGTCGGCGATCTGGCCCACCGCGACGCGCATCGGATGGCGCGCCGTGTAGCCCGCCATGCAACGCAGCGCATCCGAATAGGGCGTCTCGTTGGCGATCACCGGCGAGCCGCCGATCGGCGCTGTGTAGCGGCCGGTTTCGTCGGGAGTGGAACTGATGCAGCCCGAGAGCGCCACTAAGGCGATCACGAAGATCAGAGGTTTGGCAAGATGACGGCGTCCGCGCGAAGTCATGGGAGGGGGTTCCCTGTTGCTGGCAAACTCAATTGCCGTTCACGTCCACATCGGCGTTCTGGTCCCCGTTGTTCGTCTGATGCGAATTGACGATGACCGTGTTGCCGGTTCCGACGGTGACGACGTTGAGCGAATTGCCGATGGCTTGCGCCGAGGCGGAGACACCGCCGCCGCCGAAGCCCACGCCGGAATTGAAGCTGCTGCCGGTGCCGACTGCGCCCATGGAGCTCATCTGCTGCATGCTGCCGCTGCCCATGTTGGAGCTGGTGAAGACACCGTTGACCACCGACAGGTTGCCGTTGGCGTCGCGCAGGGAGGGATCGATGGGGGCGTTTTCCTGCCCCGCGTTCATCCCGTAGGGATTGTTGTAGTCGCCGGCCCCGCCGAGGTCGCCGGCATGCGCGGTTCCGCCCAGCACGGCCGCGCCGAGCAGGAGGGCGGCGAAACGATTCCCGGAATGCGTCATGGCTGAAAGGCCTCGCGTTGGTCTCGGACCTCAATCAGCAACCGCCATGCCAGAGCTTAATGGCCGTTAAGCCCTGCAGATGTTTCAAATTGGGATTCGGAGGGCTAGCTTGCCGGATGAATCGCCGGGAGCGCGGCCGGTGGCCACTTTGGAATTCTTTTTCGACTGCTCGTCGCCCTGGACCTATCTCGCCTTTACGCGCATTCACGGCGTGATCGCGCGGACCGAGGCGGAAATCGTCTGGCGGCCGATCCTGGTGGGTGGCGTGTTCAACGCGGTTAACAAGGATGTCTACGAGCGCCGCGCCCATCCCGATCCGCGTAAAGCGTCCTATTACGAGAAGGACTTGCAGGATTGGGCGCGGTTCGCCGGCATCCGCATCGGCAAGCCCCCGGTGTTTCCGGTGCGCGCGGTCGCCGCGATGCGCTCAGCCCTCGTGGCCCTCGACGAGGGTGCGTTGGTGCCGTTCGCCAAGGCGGTCTTCGAGGTTTACTGGGGCGATCTGGAGGACATCAGCCGACCGGAAATTCTGGGCCGGGCCATTGCCCGAGCCGGTCTCGACGCGGACGACGTGCTGGCGCGTGCCGAAAGCCCGGAGATCAAGGAGCGTTTGCGCGCCAACACCGAAGAGGTGATCGCGCGCGGCGGTTTCGGCTCGCCCACGATGTTCGTCGATCGGAGCGACATGTATTTCGGCAATGATCGCCTGCCCCTGGTCGAGGCGGCGCTCGCCCGCCGCCTGTGAGCGGACGATGGCTTTCTTTCACGATCCGCACACCCGCCAGCCCTTCCTGCGCGCGCCGGCCGCCGCTTTGGTGCTGATCGGAATATTGGTCCTTGCCCATCTGCTGCGCGTTCTGGTTTCGCCGACGATGTCGAATGCGATCATCGGACGGTTTGCCTTCATTCCGGCGCTCTATTCGCACGCCTTTCTCGCGGCGCATCACGTCGATCCGGGCACCGCCTTCGATCAGGCTTTACCGTTCGTCAGCTATATCTTTCTCCACGCAGATTGGACTCACCTCGCGATCAATTGCATTTGGCTGCTTCCGTTCGGCAGCGTGGTGGCGAGGCGTTTCGGCGCCCCGCTCTTCTTCCTCTTCTTTCTACTGTGCGGCATAGCGGGCGCGGCGACCCATCTCGCCTTCAACTGGGGCTCGCCTGGACCGGTGATCGGCGCTTCGGCTGCGGTATCCGGCCTTATGGCAGCCGCCTTCCGCATGATGAGCGCTTCGCGGGCCGGCTCGGCGGAGCTGGCCCCGCTGACTTCGCCCAGGGTTTTGGTGTGGACGGCGGTGTGGGCCGGAATCAACGTGATCGCCGGTGTGACAGGACTGGGCGCGGGCACCGAAGTCCGCCTCGTGGCGTGGCAAGCCCATCTCGGCGGCTATCTGGCGGGACTGCTGCTCGCCGGCCCCTTCGATTGGCTAGCGGCCCTGGCGCGGCAGCGGCTGTCCCGCCGGGGTTGATTGCTTGAAGTGCCGCGGAGTCTGCCTAGATTGGCTTCAGCGGCTCAAGCCGAACGGAGGCTCTCATGTCGGATAACCATCCTGCCAATGGCGGCGCCCAGGCCGTTCCTCCTTCCCAGGCGGCAAATCCTCCCTTTCCGGCCGTTCGGCTTCTCTATGCCATCGGCTTTGCCATCGTCGCCTGGTTCGTCTTCTGGATCACGCTGCTGATCGGGCTGGTGCAGTTCGTCATGGTCGCCGTCACCGGAAAGGTGAACGAGGAATTGCGGGGCTTTTCCATCAATCTGGTGCAATATCTCTGGGAATTGCTCACCTTCATCACCTTCGTTCGCGATGACCAGCCGTTCCCCATCGGACCGTTCCCCAAGCATCCGTCTGCCTAGCAGCGGTCACGCGGCGCTGGGCCTTTTCCAGCTCGCGCCCGATCTTGTCCATCTCAATCACGGTTCCTACGGCGCCGTGCCGCGAGAGGTGCAGGCGGAGCAGGACCGCTGGCGGGCGTTGATCGAGGCCGACGCCACGGGCTTCTTCCAGGACGTCTACCCCGCCGAAATTCGCCACATGGCGGGCGTGGCAGCAGCGCAGTTCGGTGGTGCCGGGCATGATTGGGTCTTCTGCGAGAATGCCACGGCTGCCGTCAATTCGGTGCTGGCCTCTTTTTCCCTGAAGGCGGGCGACGAGATATTGACCACGTCGCACGCCTACGGTGCCGTGACCAAAGCCATGCGTCTGTGGGCCGACCGGCGCGGGGCGACGCTGCAGATCGCCGAGCTACCCTCATTTCTGGATTGCGACGATCAGATTCTCGAGGGGGTGACTGCTGCCTTCACGCAGCGCACGCGTCTTTTGGTGGTCGATCACATCACCTCGCCGACAGCGGTGATCTTTCCCGCCGAACGCCTTGCCCGCGCTGCCCGAGAGCGCGGCATCGCGGTGCTGATCGAC
>DATCOJ010000276.1:0-2368 GCA_036564785.1 Rhizomicrobium sp.
GATCAATCACCCCTGGTTGCTGCACGACCATCTGGAAGAGGTGGCGGCGCTGGAGTTGGCCCACCCCGAAGCGCACAAATTGCGCGCCGGCATCATCGCCGCCTTCGCCCACGACCATCACCACTCGCCGGAGCCCTCGGAACAAACCGAGAAGATGCGCGCCGACCTCGCCACGGGCGGATTTTCACAAGCACTTCAAAGGGTTGAAGCGGCGATCACGACCTCGGCGGTGTGGGGCGCGCAGCCGGCTGCGGCGCGGGAGGACGTTCTTTCCACCTGGCACCAGCTCGTCTCCTTGCATCGCCAATGGCACTCATTACTTAGGGAATTGAAGGATGCCGAACTCGCCTTGGGTGAGGAGGCAAGCGAGGCGAATCTGGCGTGGCTGCGGGACGTCAAGGCCCGGATGGCGGAAGTCGACGGCACCGAGGCCCTGATCGAGGGGTTCGGCGAATCGTCGGGCCGGTTCCAGCGTAGCGTCTGATGAAAAAATGATGCGGACGGCGGGGGCCGGAACCGCGAAAAGACTCGCCAAATCCATGGTTTGGCGGCAAAAACAGGGTTAATCGAAGCTTAATGGCTTTGATGCATTTTCAGGCTGGGTGGCCGTCTTCTCGCCGTCAGAAAAGTGTCAGGAATAAACTGACGCGGCCTCTGTTCGGAAAGCAGGCAACACCTTTTCCGCAATCTGCATCAGGTCATTGTGCGAAATCCGGGCGAGACAGATTTGGGGTGGCGATGTTCTGCGCCGCCCTTTCCGCGTCGTAAGACATCTAGTGATTCAGGCGGGCGCGGCGACGCATCCTGATTGAAGCGCGTTTGGGAGCAATGAATGGCCAGCAAGGCAAAGACGCTGCAGGTTAAGGACAAGGAAAAAGACGACAAGGCAGCCGACGCTCCTGAGAAGGATTCCGCCGAAGCGCCGTCGCCGTTGCTCGATCTGTCGGATGCCGCCGTCAAGAAGATGATCAAGCAGGCCAAGAAGCGCGGCTTTGTGACCTTCGATCAGCTCAACGAAGTCTTGCCGTCCGACACCACCTCGCCGGAGCAGATCGAGGACATCATGTCGATGCTCTCGGACATGGGCATCAACGTCTCCGAGGCCGAAGACGCCGACTCAGAGGAAGAGAACAAGGAAGAGGCCGAGGACGAGACCGACAACGAGCTGGTCGAGGTCACCCAGAAGGCCGTCACCGAAGTCAAGAAGTCCGAGCCCGGCGAGCGCACCGACGATCCCGTCCGCATGTATCTGCGCGAGATGGGTACTGTTGAGCTGCTGTCGCGCGAAGGCGAAATCGCCATTGCCAAGCGCATCGAGGCCGGCCGCGAGGCGATGATCGCAGGGTTGTGCGAAAGCCCGCTGACGTTCCAGGCCATCATCATCTGGCGCGATGAACTGAACGAGGGAAAGATCTTCCTTCGCGACATCATCGATCTCGAAGCGACCTATGCCGGCCCCGACGCCAAGAACAACATGAACCCGGCGATGCTCGCAGCCCCGCTCGGTCCCGACGGCCAGCCGCTGGCGGCGGCCGACGGCAATGGCGCCGCCGCGCCGGTGCAGGCCGCGCCGTCGCATATCGCGCCGCCGGCGGCACCGCCGTCGCCGACTCCGTTCCGTGCCGCACCGGCGGCTGCGGCCGACGGCGAGACCACGTCGGAAGCCGCCGCCGAAGGCGACATGGACGACGACGAGTTCGAAAACCAGATGTCGCTCGCGGCGATCGAGGCCGAGCTGAAGCCGAAGGTGGTCGAGACCTTCGACAAGATCGCCGACAACTACAAGAAGCTGCGCCGCCTGCAGGAGCAGGACATCTCCAACCAGCTGCAGAACGAGACGCTGTCGCCGGCGCAGGAGCGCAAATACAAGAAGCTGAAGGACGAAATCATCGTCGAGGTGAAGTCGCTGCGGCTGAACCAGGCCCGCATCGATTCGCTGGTCGAGCAGCTCTACGACATCAACAAGAAGCTGGTGTCGTTCGAGGGCCGCCTGCTGCGCCTCGGCGACAGCCATGGTGTCGCGCGCGAGGATTTCCTGCGCAACTACCAGGGCTCGGAGCTCGATCCGCGCTGGCTCAACCGCGTCTCCAAACTTTCCGCAAAGGGCTGGAAGAATTTCGTCCACCACGAGAAGGACCGCATCAAGGAATTGCGCCACGAGATCCAGTCGCTGGCGGCGCTGACCGGGCTCGAGATCGGCGAATTCCGCAAGATCGTGCACGGCGTCCAGAAGGGCGAGCGCGAGGCGCGCCAGGCCAAGAAGGAAATGGTCGAGGCCAATCTGCGGCTGGTGATCTCGATCGCCAAGAAATACACCAACCGCGGCCTGCAATTCCTCGACCTGATCCAGGAAGGCAATATCGGGCTG
>DATCOJ010000277.1:0-3438 GCA_036564785.1 Rhizomicrobium sp.
CTACTTCACCGTGCACGCCGGGGTGCTGCTGCGCTACGTGCCGCTCACCGCGAAGCGGGTCACCGGCATCGTCTCGCGGGGTGGCTCGATCCTCGCGGCGTGGTGCCTCGCCCACCACCAGGAGAACTTTCTGTACACGCACTTCGAGGAGCTCTGCGAGATTCTGCGGACCTACGACGTGACCTTCTCACTCGGCGACGGTCTCCGTCCGGGGTCGATCGCCGACGCCAATGACGAGGCCCAGTTCGGCGAGCTGCGCACGCTCGGTGAGTTGACGGAGATCGCCTGGAAGCACGATGTGCAGGTGATGATCGAAGGCCCGGGACATGTGCCGATGCACAAGATCAAGGAGAACGTGGACCTGCAGATGGAGGTGTGTCACGAGGCGCCCTTCTACACGCTCGGTCCGCTCACCACCGACATCGCTCCCGGCTACGACCACATCACGTCAGCGATCGGCGCGGCGATGATCGGCTGGTATGGCACCGCGATGCTCTGCTACGTCACCCCGAAGGAGCACCTCGGCCTGCCCGACCGCGACGACGTGAAGGCGGGCGTCATCGCCTATCGCATCGCCGCCCACGCGGCCGATCTCGCCAAGGGCCATCCTGCCGCGCGCCTCTGGGACGACGCCATGAGCAAGGCGCGTTTCGAGTTCCGCTGGCGCGACCAGTTCGCGCTCGCCCTCGATCCGGAAACTGCGCAGGCCTTCCACGACGAGACCTTGCCGGCGGACGGCGCCAAGCTCGCGCATTTCTGCTCCATGTGTGGACCGAAATTCTGCTCGATGAAGATTTCGCAGGAAGTGCGCGACGCCGCGCGGGGGAACAACGACAGCCTGTCCACCGCTGAAATCCGCGCCGCGATGGCCAGGAAAGCGGAGGAGTTCCGCGAAAAGGGATCAGAACTTTACGTGGCGAAAGACTGAGCGGAACGTGAGTCCTCAATCGGCGCCAGCGCCGGTTTCAACGTGGCCGCCGGCTCAATCCCGGTGGTGCCCGGCATCGAACCATTGGAGCAGCAGCGGCGCGTTGGCCTTGAGGTATTCGCGATCGGTGAGCCACAGTGAATAGGCTTCCGCGTAAAATTCGTCGGGCAGGAAGGGCCAGTTCTTCTTGGCGTAGTCGGTGAACGGCACGATGCCGTTAGCGTTCACGAAATCGATGAAATTCTGCAGCCGCTTGGTTCGTTTCGGCAGGCGTGCCTGCGTCTTCACTGCCGTCGCCCACGCTGTCTGGGCCGTCTCAACGGGCTGGTACTGCGCGGGTGCCGGATTGGCGGAAGCAGCTTTCGCGAGCTTGTCGCGCTCTGCGTCTCGCTTCGAAGCGGCATCGTCGATCGCTTTGTCCCCGTCTTCCGGTTTCGCCGTGCCAGCTTCGACCTCCGTCGCGTAGCCCTTGATCGCCTTTTGTAAATCGTCCACCGCTTGACGATAGGCGGCGCTTTCGGTCAATTCCTCGGGCTTCCATCCCTTCAACGCGCCTTGCGCCGCGCCCAGCGCGGTGCCGGCGGCCGCACCGAGCTGCTTCATCTCGGTCATCGCCTTGGCGACATCTGCCTTGGGAATCAAGTTCTTGGGTATCGCTGCCTCGGTGAAGTTTCTGGTCTTGGTGGCGCTCTGGTAAGCCGTCCACCGCGCCGTCCGGTCCGGCGCCGCCGATTCGGTGTAGCGCTTGGCCGCGAGGTTCTTGGCCGCAAGTGCGTTTGCGTCGGCCTCCGCCGTCTCGCGATAGCGGCGCTTCTCTACCGAGTGACCGACCTCATGGATGATGGTGCGCACGCTTGGCGGCAGTTGCGCGGTGCTGTCGCCGACAAATTGTATGTCGTCGTTGGCGAAGACCGAGTTGCTGATCGCAATCTCCGCCTTGAGGGTCGCCGGAGTGCCACCGGACCTGACGTCGGTCGACCAGGAAAAATGTGCCGCCTCCTTTGGGCCGAGATCGACGACGCGCCGGATGTCAACGCCCTTCAGCGCCCCCTTGTCGTCCGTCGGAATCCGCGCTAGCGCCGCCGCCAGGATGTTCAGTTCCTTGAGCGTCCATGTTGCGTCGCCGTCGGAGACCGCCTTCAGGCCGTATGCCGCAACCAGGCCGCTCTTTGCAGCGCCGGGATCCGTGAAGGCTGTTGGCGCCTCCACCGGAGCCATTGAGACGAACTCGACTTCGCCGGCACCGCTGGAGTCGAAGCGCACCGTCAACTCGCCCAGCACGGTGCCGACGGGCGGCGGCGGCTTCGCCTTGGGATCGGATGGCTTTTCCCGCACCCAGGCCACGGACGTGATCAGGTCGCTTTCCGTGCCCCACAACTTCCTGCTCGCAACGCTCGCAAGTGTGAACCACATGAACATCTGGACTTCGGGATCGGTCGGCGGATTCTTGAGGCTGGCCTTGGTCATCGCGGGAGGATTTTCCTTTGCTCGCGAGTCGGCGAAATCCTTTGCTTGTTGCAATGTAAAAGTCTCGGGCGGCGGCTTCAGCTTGAAGCCGGATAGGTTATAGCTCTCCGGCGAAGATGGGCTCGCCTGCGGCTGCGCTTGCGGTTGGCCGGCTTGCGGCTGCACCGTCGGCGGCGGCGGGGTTTGCCTCCGGATCGGTCCGCGATCCGAGGTCTGCTGCTGTAAGACGTGTGCAAGCTCGTGGGTCACCAGCCGGCGGCCGGATTCCATGTCGGGCGCGTACTCACCGTGTGCGAAAGCAATTCGGCGGCCGCTGGTGAAGGCGCGTGCGCCGATCGATCGTGCCGCATCGGCTGCTCGTCGGTCTGTATGCACGCGCACGTCGGAGAAGTCGCAGCCAAACCGCGATTCGAAGAACGCGCGCGCCTTCGGCTCGAGCGGCCGGCCCGGTGAGCTCAGCACGTCGCCGACAATGGGTGGTGCGTCGACTGCAGTGGAATTGGGTGGCTGTAAGGATCTCGTCTGGACGGTTCCGCTGCCGTTTTGCACCGGTTGATGCCGCGCACCAGCACTGGCGCGCCGCGGCTCCGGCATGCGCATTACTTGGTCGGCGATGCGGTCCGCTTCCCGTTCCAGCGGATCGTCGGTTTGGCCGACCGTCAGCTTGGCCTGGATGCGCATGGGCGGATCGTTGCGCACCGGCACGCGACTGAAATCGTAGCCGACGCCTGGCGAAAATGCCGCGCCGCGCTGCGGGGCGGGAACGGCGATGGCGGGTTGCCGCGCAACGCGACTGGAAGCCGTCGCTATAGCCGGCCAGCGCGAGGCGTGCTGGCGCATTGGTCCCCCCTCAAGACTTGCGAATATTGCAACCCGAGGCGAGACAAGCAATCCCTGTGAATAAAGTACGCGCGAGAGGTCGCGAAATGCTCGCTACAATCCGGCAGCGGCACGGTCCAACCCGGCACCGGCTACGGAATTAGGTGAGCGGCCGTCCCGCTATTTCGCCGGCGCGTTTTGCGCCGCCGCGGGTTTGCTGGCGG
>DATCOJ010000278.1:0-46099 GCA_036564785.1 Rhizomicrobium sp.
ATCCTGCGTCGAGTAGATGTTGCACGAGGCCCAGCGCACGTCGGCGCCGAGCGCCTTCAGGGTCTCGATCAGCACCGCGGTCTGGATGGTCATGTGCAGCGAGCCGGCGATGCGCGCGCCCTTGAGGGGCTTGGAGCCGCCGAACTCCTCCCGCGTCGCCATCAGCCCGGGCATCTCGGTCTCGGCGATGTCGATCTCCTTGCGTCCCCAATCGGCCAGGTTGATGCCCTTGACGGCGTAATCGTGGGGGAGGGTATGGGCAGCGGACGAAGCGGTGGGCATGGCGGAAATCCTCGAAATCCGGGCGGGTTCTAGCAGGCCCGTGGCTGGGGAGCAAGCAGCATATAAAGAAATGTGCATGTCTTTATGCTACTGAACTTCAAATCGGCAATTTCAAAGGGCCTGGCAGCAGCCGGGCCCCCGACCAGCGGTAACCCCTGCCCCAAGGGCGGCGGTGCGGCTATCGTGCCGGCATGCGGATCCTGCTCGATCAGCCGGACCTTTTGACGCCTTCGTGCTCGCGGCGGCTGGCCTTCGGCTTGGGCGCCGATGCAGGCGAGGGCGGCGAACGCATCGCCATCCTCAATGCGCGCGGCGCGCGTTTCGACGGCGGAGCGGACGAGAGCGATCTGTCGCTCAAATGGATTCCGCAAGGCGAGGCGGAGTATGCGAGCGGCCGCAGCCGCTTCCGCCTGAAGGGCGCGGCCCAGCTCCTGCTCAACCGCGGCCAGTCCTATCGCCTCGCCATGCGCGCGCCGAGCGAGAGCTTCGTGTTGTTCTTCCCGCGCGCGCTGGCGGACGAAGCCTGGGCGGCGCATAGCGGACGGGCTGAGGCCTTTCCCGAGGCCCCGACGGTCGCGGGCCACTCGCCGCGCGCGCTGCAGGCCCCGCTCGCGGAATTGCGCGATGAAAGCAAAGCGGCGGCGCCGTCGCCCGAGCGGCTGGAAGAGCTGGCGCTCGCCATCCTGTCGGAGATCGCGGCGCTGGCGGGGCTCAGGCGGAGGATGTCGGTCGCCATTCCCGCTCTGCGCGGCAGCACGCGGGAGGAGCTGTTGCGCCGCGTGGCGAGGGCGGAGTCGTATCTGATCGAGACGCGCGGTGCGTCGCTGGCCGGCGCGGCGGCAGCGGCGGCGCTGTCGCCGTTTCATCTCATCCGCATGTTCCGCGCGGTTTACGGCGAGACGCCGCTCGCCTGGGTGGCGGGACGGCGGCTGGACTCGGCGCGCGATGCGCTGATCCTGACCGCCGACGGCATCGAGGCGATTGCGCGGCGCGCGGGCTATGAGAGCCGCAACGCCTTCGACCGCGCCTTCCGCCGCCGCTTCGGCGATACGCCGGGCGCGGTCCGGGGCCGGCGCTGAAATTCGCAATTCCGGCGGATGCACGGGCGGGTCCCGCGGCCTATCGTGCCGTTCGTGATCGATTTGAGGAAGGACCGATGGACACGAAGAACCTGTTCGCTCTGGCGGAAGCCGACGATGTGGAAGGGTTGTCGGCGGCGCTCGCGGGTGCGCCGGAGACCTGGCGCCTGCGCAACGAGAGCGGCGAGTCGCTTTATCTCTTCTCGGTCTTCCGTGGGCGGACGAAATGCGCCGAGCTGCTGAAGCGTCGCGGCGGATTCTCG
Organism: Rhizomicrobium sp.; assembly: GCA_036564785.1. GTDB lineage: Bacteria > Pseudomonadota > Alphaproteobacteria > Micropepsales > Micropepsaceae > Rhizomicrobium. Next base: position 1,625 of record DATCOJ010000278.1, read on the forward strand.
CTGCACGAAGCGGCGCTTGCGGGCGACCTCGCCCGGGTGGAGGAACTCGCCAAGGCTGCGCCGCCGATCGTCGATCTGTTGTCGCCGGACGGCTGGACGGCGCTGCATCTGGCCGCCTTCTTCGGCCACGACGCGGTGACCTTGCGCCTGCTGGAGCTGGACGCCAGCGCGCGCATCCAGTCGCGCGCCATGGAGCAGAACCTGCCGCTGCACGCGGCTTGCGCCGGCCGCCGCACCGGGACTAAGGCCTTCGCCGCGCTGATCGCGGCCACGGGCGATCCCGATGCCTTGCAGAAGCAGGGCTACACGGCGCTGATGATCGCGGCCGGCAACGGCTTCACGGAGGCGGTGGAGGCGCTGCTCGCCGCCGGCGCCGATCGAACGAAGAAGACTCCGGACGGAAAGACTCCGGCCGATCTCGCCCGCGAGCGGGGCCATGCGGAGTTGGCGAAGCGGCTCGGCTGATTACGGCCCGTCGACCTTGTAGCCCTCGCGGCGCAGCGCGGCGGGTACGCCCTTGGGACCGGCGAGGTGGCCCGCGCCCACGGTGACGAAGTAGGTGTGTTTCTCGCCCAGCATTTTTTCGATGGCCGAGACCCAGGCGCGGTTGCGGTCCTCGAACAGCGCCTTCTCGGCCTCGCGATTGCCCTTGAAGCCGGCGTTCATCACCGCGCTCAGCCGCTTGACGTCGCCCCGTGTCCAGGCATCGAGCAGCTCATGCACCGATTTGGTCTCGGTCAGCAGATCCTTGAGCCCGGCGTCGAACTCCTGCATCTCCAGCTTCTTGTCCTGGGGCATCAGCAGGCGCAGCTGCTGCTCCGGCGTTTCGAAGGCGCGGAAGGTGACGCCGCTTTTCTTCTGCTTCTGGGCGAAATCGTACACCTGTCGGTCGAGGCCGGAGGCGGGCGACAGATGCTGCTGCGTCACCAGCCCGGCATTGAGCGTGAGCAGCGCCAGCCAGGGCCGCATCGGCGTCAGCAGTTCGGGCGGCACGTGGGTGAGGGCGATCACCGCCGCGTAATCCTTGCGCTCCTGCTCGTTCAGCATCGACGGCAGCGCCATGCCGGGCGGCAGCAGGCCATTCTCCTTGACGAACTCCTGGACCTTTTCCTTCTGGGAATCGTCCATCGGCACTTCGAACACGAAGACGTCGGACGCCTCGAGCGCCGCGTCGATTGCGGGCGTCCGCCAGCGCATCTGCGGCGGCAGTACGTGGATGGAGCCGAGCAGATAGGCGGTGCCGTTTGGCCCATGCACCGTCCACATCGCGGGATGCGCCTGGATCGGCGCGATCACGTCCGCGCTCTGCGCCCAAGCCGCCGCCGCGAACAGCAGAAGAGCGGCAACGCCTGCGAGCGCGCGCGAGGCGTGTTTGAGCCAGACGTTCATGAGATTCGCCTCGCGCTATCGATAGGCGAAGGGTGGGTTCTTCCTGTTAAGATCGCGATAACGGTCGCGCAGTTTGGTCTGCCGCGACACCAGTGGGATGTTGTCGCCCTTGATGAATACGGCCGTCGGCGCGCTGGTGACATCGAGCGGATCGCCGTCCCAGATCACCACGTCGGCGTCCTTGCCCGGCTCGAGCGTGCCGTAGCGGTCCGCGATGCCCCACACCTGGGCGGGATTGCGCGTGATGGCCGCCAGCGCGTGGTCCCAGCGCATGCCGTTGGCCACCGCATTGCCTGCGATCTGCGCGATGGTGCGGGCATAGTGCGCGGGATCGTCGTTCTGCGGCTGGAACACGACCATGACGCCGGCCGCGTCGAGCCGCGCGGCATTCTTCAGCGTGGCGCCGAGATCGGAGAAGCTCTGCGGCAGATTGAGGTCGTTGTCGATGACGACCGGCACGTGCGCATCCGCCAGCTCCTTCGCCACCTGCCAGGCCTCGCTGCCGCCCAGGATGACGATCTGGATATTGTTGGCGCGGCCATAGGCCACGACCTGCCGGATGTCGGAAGCGCGATCGACATTGACGATCAGCGGCTCGCGGCCATGGATCACGGGTTCGAGCGCGTCGAGATCGATGCGGTTGCTGCGCTGGTCGCGGGCGCCGCCGGGGCGGTGATAGCCGGGCCGCTGCGCCAGATACTCGCGGGCATCATCCAAGGTCTCGCGGAACTCGGCCCACAGCGACGGCCGGCTCGGCTGGTTGCGGTTGTCGGATCCGGGCGACAGGTTCACCACCATGCCCGCCTTGGGCTTGTCGACGAGATCGGGACCGCGGCCCAGATCGATCACCGCCGCGTGGCCGCGAAAGATGCCGTCGCCGAGCGAAGGCGCGGTCAACGAACGCGTCACCCCGGCGATGCGGGCGATGGGAATGAGACTCGAACTGGGATTGATGGCGTCGGTCACGTCGAAGGCGGCCGAGGCGATCTTCTGCTGGATCGCGGGCCCGGCGGTATCGTCGGCGTCGAAGACGGCGAGATCCTGTCCCGGTCCGCTGTCGTTGGATTCGCTCACCAGCTCGACTTCCACGATGCCGAGTTGGGTAACGGAGGCCATCAGGCCCGGCGTCACCGGGCGGCCCTTGGCATCGATGATCCTGCTGTTGTCAGGCACGGGAAGATTCGGCCCAACCTGCAGGATCTTTCCGCCCTGCATCAGCACGTCGCCATGGGCAAGCGTCCCCGCGGCACCGACGGTGTAAACGTGGCCGTTGCGGATCAGAATCGGCGGAGCTGCGGCCGGCAGCGGCGCGACGTCAACGGCTTGCGGCGTCGAGGCGGCGGGTTGCAGCGGCCGCGGTGCGCCTGTCGGCTGCGCCAGAGCGGCAGCGGAAAGCGCGAGCGCGGAGGCCACGGCAAGAAGCAGCGCGTCTCTCATTGTCCTGCTCCTCCGGTGTTGCCGTTGTCTTCCTGGCCGAGCTCGAAATCGGTGCGTGGGCTGAGCCTGGGGTTCTTGCGGTCGTAGAGCAGGGCGCCATCGAGGAAGACTTTTTCGGCGTGGGTGTAGACGCTGAACGGATCGCCGTCCCACACCACAACGTCGGCCATCTTGCCTTTCTCCAGCGTGCCGGTCCGGTCAAGAATGCCCAGCGCCTTGGCGGGATTGCGGGTCATCCACGCCACGGCGTGGGCGCGGGTAATGCGGTAGCCCATGCGACGGCCGGCTGCCATGGCCTTCGCCACCTCCTGGTTCAGCCGCTGGATGCCGATGGGATCGTCGGAGTGGATCATGGCGCAGGCGCCGGCGTGATCGACCATGGCGATGCCTTCGGGCACCGCGTCATAGGCCTCCATCTTGAAGCCCCACCAATCCGCCCACATCACGGCGCAGATGTCGTTCTTCTTCAAGAGATCGGCGACCTTGTAGGCTTCGGTGGCGTGATGGAAGGCGGCAATGCGGAAGCCGAACTCCTTGGCCACGTCGATCATGGTCGCCATCTGGTCGCCGCGGTAGCAATGCATCTGCACCGGAATCTTGTGATCGAGAACGAGGGCGAGCGTCTCCAGGCCGATGTCGCGATCGGGCGCATCGCCGCTCTTGCCGCCCTTCCAATACTTGCGCCACTTCTCGCGATACTCGCGTGCCTTCTCGAAGGCGGCGCGATAGCCGGCGACGTTGCCCATCTGGGTCGAAGGTCCGCCTTTCTCGCCGTAGACGCGCTTGGGATTCTCGCCACACGCCATCTTGAGGTCGTACGGCGCACCGGGAAACTTCATGCCCTGCGTGGTGCGCGACGGCACGTTCTTGAGCACCACCGAGCGGCCGCCAATCAGATTCGCCGAGCCGGGAAGAATCTCCATGGCCGTGACGCCGCCCGCCAGCGCGCGGGTGAACCCTGGATCCTGCGGCCACACCGAATTTTCCGCCCGCACGTCCGGTGTCGTCGGCCGGGTGGCCTCGTTGCCGTCCGACGTCGCTTCGTTCGAGGGCGATGGATAGACGCCGAGATGCGAATGGATGTCGATGATGCCTGGGGTGATGAATTTACCTCGGCCGTCGATGATTTTCGCGCCCGGCGGCTCGGGCACCTTGGCGCCGATCGCGGCGATCTTGCCGTCTTTCAGGAGAATGGAGGCATGGGTCAACTCACGATCGGTGCCTGTGAGGATGGTGGCGTTGCGGATGAGCACCGGCTGGGAGGGAATGGGCTTGTAGGTGGACGGGAATTCATCATTGGGGAACCGGTCGGAGACGGCTTTGTCTTCCGGCGCGCGATGGAGGGCCGGAATGACCAGCCAGGCGGCGACAAGCGTCGCAAGCACGATCAAGCCCGCGCCCCAGATGGGCAATTTCTGCTTTTCCATTCTTCTTCCCCTCGCGGCGCGTGCGACTTTTGCCCAAGCGGCGGCGGCGCGCAACCGCCCGCCGTACCGCTAGTCCTCGCCGAACTTGGCCTCGATCAGGGCGCGGATGGCGGCAAGCGCTTCGCCCGCATCGGCGCCTTCCGCGCTCACTTCAATCTGGCTGCCCATTCGTCCGTTCAGCATCATCAACCCCAGGATGGAGCGAGCATCCACCGTCTCGCCATCTTTCCTCACGACGATGTGAGACTGAAAGCGGGAAGCCGCCTCCACCAGCTTGGCGGCGGCGCGGGCGTGAAGCCCCAGCTTGTTGGCGATGGTGGCGACGAAGCTGCGCCGCGCGGCCTCCGCCATGGGCTAGTTTCCCGCAGCAAGGTCGGCGGAGCCTGCGCGCATATATTTGCGCCCAGCCTCGATCGCTTCCTTCACGGCCTGCTCCAGCGGCAGCTTGCTGCGGATGTCGATCAGCTTGATCAGGCTCGGGAGGTTGGCGCCGGCCAGCACCTCGATCTTGCCGCGCTGGAGCAGAGTGAGCGCGAGGTTGCAAGGAGTCCCGCCATACATGTCCGTTACCAGCACGACGCCGCTGCCGGCGTCGACCGAGCGCGCCGCGGCCGCGATCTCACGCTGGCGCCGCTCGATGTCGTCTTCGGGCCCGATACAGACGGCGCGCAGATGAGTCTGCGGCCCCACCATGTGCTCCATGGCGGAAATGATTTCCTGGGCCAGGCGGCCGTGGGTGACGAGAACGATGCCGATCATGTCGCGATTGCAAGGTGGAGGGATTCGGAGACTAGCAAGTCGTGAGCCTTCATGGCAGCCTCAAATTGGGTCGCGATCGTGGTGGAAGAGCGCCTGCGCCCGCGCCGCCGTGGCCGCCACGACCTTGGCAGGTGCGGAGGCTTCCCACGCCGAAAGGCGGAAAAGCCGCGGTCTGGCTTGCAGCGGGCAGGCGAGCTCGCCTGGCGGATCGTAGAATTCGGGCTCAGGCAGGCGCGGCACCGCATTGCCGGTCAACAAGACCGCAATCGAAACGCGAACCCTCGCCGCGTGCGGTAGCTTGAGGATGCCGATGCCGCGAATTTCCAGGAGCCCTGCGAGGGACACAGGCGGGGATGCCCAAAGCTCACCGTCCTCGATGAAGAGTTCGGTGCGGTCATCGCTCACCAAGTCGGCGCCTCGCTCGATCAGCCGCAACGCCAGATCGGATTTGCCCGAGCCGCTGTCGCCAAGCAGCAGCACGCCGGCATCCTTCGGGGCGCCGAAAGCGAGCCCCGCTCGTCCCAGCGCTACGCAGCTCGCATGAATATTGGCGCTCATATCAACTGCGGCGCGACAGCGGGAGCTCGACGACAAGGCGGGCGCCGTCGCCGGTCTCCCGGTTCTCCGCCCAGATGCGTCCGCCAATGCCCTCGGCGATCTGGCGCGCAATCGAAAGCCCGAGGCCTGAGTTCTTGCCGAAGCCATGTTCGCTCGGCCGCTCCGTGTAGAAGCGGTTGAAGATGGCCTCGAGATTGTCCGGCGGAATGCCCGGCCCTTCGTCCTCCACGCGCACCTGCGCGCGGCCGTCAGCGGTGCTCGCCACGATGGACACCGCGCTCCCATCCGGACTGAAGGACACCGCATTGTCGATGAGATTGCGGAAGATCTGGCCCAGACGCTCGTCATTGCCCAACACCGCGGCGCCGGCGGGGAGATCGGACTTGAGCGTGAGTTGGATGTCGCGGGGAAGCTCGGTCAGGCGATAGACCTCCACCACGGTTTCCAGCAGATGTCCGATGTCCACCAGTTCATTGGTCTCGCGGCTCAGCTCGGCATCCAGGCGGGAGGCCTGGGAGATGTCGGTGATGAGCCGGTCGATGCGCTTCATGTCGTTGCGCAGGATCTGCATCAGCCGCTCGCGCGTCTCGTCGTTGGGTGCGCGCTCCAGCATTTCGATCGCGCTCTTGAGCGAAGTGAGCGGATTCTTGAGCTCGTGCGCCACATCGGCTGCGAAGCTTTCGATGGCATCGATGCGGCCGTAGAGCGCCTGCGTCATGCCCGACAGGCTCGAGGCGAGATCCCCGATCTCGTCGCGGCGGTCGGACATGACCGGGATGGTCTCGCGTCCCATCCGCCCGCTGCGCACGCGGTCGGCGGCGGCCGCCAGGCGGCGGATCGGTTCGGCGATGACGCCCGCCAGATAGAGCGAGGACAGCAGCATCACGCCCAGCGCCACCAGGAATACTTCCAGCAGGGTCGCGCGCTCGCCGCGCAGTATGTCGTCGATGTCTCCCCCTTCGGTCGAGACCATCAGCACGCCATCGATCGCCTTGAAGCGCTGCACCGGCACCGCGACGGACAGCACCAGACGGTTGTGCTCGTCCACCCGTTCGGCGGAAGCCGGCTCGCCGCTCAAGGCGGAATTCACCTCGGTATAAACCCGGCCGTCATTGCCGGCCTCGAAATAGGGCGCCAGCCGCGCGAACGGCCGGACGCCCATGATCCCGTCGTAGAACCGCCGCAGCGACTCCTTGGTGCGACTCCAGAAATCGATCGGCGGCAGCTCCACCACCTGCACGACGTTGCGCGCCAGCAGGTTGCGGGTGTCGATGGCGAGCTTTCCGTCGGTGCCGTAGAGTCGTGCGCGCAATTGCGTCGGCGCCAACAGCTGGCGCAGCAGCGGCTCGGCGCGGTCCACGTCGATCGCGTAGCGGTTCTCCGAAGTGGCGTATTCGGCGAGCGTGGAGGCGACGATCATACCCTGCTGCTTCATGCTCGACAGCCGCTCCTCGACCAGGCCGACGCGGCTCGATTCCACCAGCAGCACCCCGCCGATCAGGATGATCAGGGCCACCGCATTGAAGAAGATGATGCGGCGGGTGAGTGCGGAGCGCGGCCGCCGCGCCGGAAGGCTTACCGCGCGGCGCAACTGCGACAGCGTCCGCTGCGTGGTTTCGCGCAAGCCCAGTTCGTCGAGTGTGCTCATGCGGACGCGCGCGGGATCAGCTTTCGCGATAGCGGTAGCCCACACCGTAAAGCGTCTCGATGGCGTCGAAGATGGGATCGGCCGCCTTGAATTTCTTGCGCAGCCGCTTGATGTGGCTGTCGATGGTGCGATCGTCGACATAGACCTGATCGTCGTAGGCCGCATCCATCAGGTTGTCGCGGCTCTTCACGAAGCCGGGACGCTGCGCCAGGCATTGCAGGATGAGGAATTCGGTGACGGTGAGCCGCACCGGCTTGCCATCCCAGGTACACTCGTGGCGCTGTGGATCGAGCACCAGCTTGCCCCGCACCAGGGCTTCCTTCTTGGGCTCGGCCGCGCCGCCGGGAGTCTTGTGGCCTTCGCCGCGGCGGAGCACCGCCTTCACCCGCTCGAGCAGCAGGCGCTGCGAGAAGGGCTTGCGGATATAGTCGTCGGCGCCGGCATTCAGCCCCATCAGTTCGTCGATCTCCTCGTCCTTGGAGGTGAGAAAGATCACCGGCAGGTCGCCGTTCTGCCGCAGGCGCCGCAACAGCTCCAGGCCGTCCATGCGCGGCATCTTGATGTCGAGGATGGCCATGTCGGGCGGCGTCGCCGACAGCGCGGTCAAGGCGGACGCGCCGTCCGAATAGGTGCGGACGTGATAGCCCTCCTGCTCCAGGAGCATGCTGACGGACGTCAGGATGTTCTTGTCGTCATCGACGAGCGCGATGGTCGCCATCTCGCGGTTCCAGCCCCATTCCTTCGCCCCACTATAGTCCGTGCGCGCGAAACAAACAGCCGGAAAGCGCCGCTAGCGGAATTCCACCTTGAGGATTTCGTAGGAGCGCGCGCCACCGGGGGCTGCGACCTCCACGGTGTCCCCCTTGGTCCGCCCGATCAGGGCGCGGGCGATGGGCGAGGAAATGGAAATGCGGCCCTTCTTGGCGTTGGCCTCGAGGTCGCCCACCAATTGATATTTCACCTTGGCGTCGGTGTCCTCGTCGACCAGGGTGACGGTGGCGCCGAACTTGATGGTGTGGCCGGAGAGCTTGGAAACGTCGATGATCTCGGCCCGCGACAGCTGATCCTCCAGCTCCATGACTCGGCCTTCGATGAAGCCCTGGCGCTCCTTGGCCGCATGATACTCGGCGTTCTCCGAGAGATCGCCGTGGGCGCGCGCCTCCTCGATCAGACGGGTGGTGGCCGGCCGCTCGACGGTCTTCAAATGATTGATTTCATCCTCCAGGGCCTTGTAGCCGGAGGCGGTCATCGGAATGCGTTCCATCGAATTCCTGGTCCTGATCGTGACAAAAACGCTCCCTCCGGCCGTCCAAGCCGGATGCGAAGCGCCGGTCATTACCTTAAGTCACTGTTGCGCCTGGACTTTCTTGTCCCTTGCCTGGCGAACACTGGAGAAATTGTAAGACCGGGGGCCCCCGACTTCAAGACCGGAAGTTCAGCCGTAGCTCTGCAAAGGGCGAACGTCGAGGGCGCCGGAGCGCAAGGCGGCGATGGCTTCGGCCGCCGCGGCAGCCCCCGCCATGGTCGTGTAATACGGCACCTTTTGCTGCAGGGCGGTACGGCGGATGGAGAAGGAGTCCGCCAGCGACTGGACACCCTCGGTGGTGTTGAAGACGAGCTGGACCTCGCCATTCTTGAGCGCATCCACGATGTGCGGCCGGCCTTCCAGCACCTTGTTCACGGTGCGCACTTCCAATCCGTTGGCCTGCAGATAGCGGGCGGTGCCGCGGGTGGCGATGATGTCGAAGCCCATGGCCAGCAGCTGCCGCGCGGGCTCAACCGCCAGCGCCTTGTCCGATTCCTTGACCGAGACAAAGGCGGTGCCTGCGAGCGGCAGCTTCAGCCCGGCGCCGACCTGACTCTTGGCGAAGGCGCGGCCGAAATTGACGTCCAGTCCCATGACCTCGCCGGTCGAACGCATCTCGGGACCGAGGATGGGATCGACGCCAGGGAAGCGGTTGAACGGCATCACCGCTTCCTTGACCGCGACGTGATCGGGCTTCGGGCGCTTGAGAGCGAGCGAGGCAAGCGTCTCGCCCGCCATCACCCGCGCGGCGATCGCAGCGACCGGAATCCCGATCGCTTTCGCCACGAAGGGCACTGTGCGACTGGCTCGCGGATTCACCTCCAGTACGTAGATGTCGCCGTCCTGAACCGCGAACTGCACGTTCATCAATCCACGGACATTGAGCGCGCGCGCCAGCGCCACGGTCTGGCGCTCAAGCTCGGCGATGGTGTCCGGCGACAGCGAATGCGGCGGGAGGGAACAAGCCGAGTCGCCGGAATGCACGCCCGCTTCCTCGATATGCTCCATGATGCCGGCGACGAAGACCTGGCCTTCGGCGTCGGCGATGGCGTCGACGTCGATTTCGGTGGCGTTATTGAGGAAGGCGTCGATCAGCACGGGATTGGCGCCGGAGATGCGGAACACGTCGCCGCTCTGCACGATGGTTTTGAGCTGCGCCTCGTCGGCGACGATCGCCATGCCTCGGCCGCCCAGCACGTAAGACGGCCGCAGGATGATGGGATAGCCGATCTCCTTCGCCGCCGCGATGGTGTCCTCCGGCGTCAAAGCGGTGGCATTGCGGGGCTGGCGCAGATCCAGATCGCGCAGCAGCACCTGGAAGCGCCTGCGGTCTTCGGCGAGATCGATGGCGTCGGCGCTGGTGCCGAGCAGCGGCACGCCTTCCTCGACCAGCAGGTTGGCGAGCTTGAGCGGCGTCTGCCCGCCGAACTGGACGATGATTCCGGCCAGCGTTCCTTTCTCCCGCTCCTTGGCCACGATCTCCAGCACGTCCTCGATGGTCAGCGGCTCGAAATAGAGCCGGTCGGAGGTGTCGTAGTCGGTCGAGACGGTTTCGGGATTGCAGTTGACCATGATGGTCTCGAAGCCGCGCTCCGACAGCGCGAAGGCGGCATGGCAGCAGCAATAGTCGAACTCGATGCCCTGTCCGATGCGGTTGGGTCCGCCACCCAGGATGATGATTTTCTTCTTGTCCGTCGGCCGGCTCTCGCACTCGGTGCGGCCGCCGACCGGGTTCTCATAGGTGGAGTACATATAGGGCGTGAGCGCCGCGAACTCCGCGGCGCAGGTGTCGATCCGCTTGAACACGGGACGAACGCCGAGGCTCCGGCGCGCCTCGCGCACCTCGGGTTCCTTCATCTGCGCCAGCTTTGCCAGCCGCGCATCGGAGAAACCGAGCGCTTTCAGACGCAGCAATTCCTCCGGCTCCTCCGGCAACCCGTTCGACGCGATCTTTCGCTCTTCCAGGAGAATCGCCTCGATTTCTCCCAGGAACCAGGGATCGATCTTGGTGATCGATGCGATCTCTTCCGCGGAGAAACCGCTTCGCATCGCCTGCGCCACCACGCGCAGCCGGTCCGGCGTCGCTCTGGCGAGTTCGGCGCGAATGCCGTTCAAGTCGTCCGGCAGATCGATCTCGTCGAGGCCAGTCAGTCCCGTTTCCAGCGAGCGCAGCGCCTTCTGCAGCGACTCGGCGAAAGTGCGTCCGATGGCCATGGCCTCGCCCACGGACTTCATCGATGTGGTGAGGAGCGGCTCGGCGCCCGGGAACTTCTCGAAGGCGAAGCGGGGGATCTTGGTGACCACGTAATCGATGGTCGGCTCGAAGGAGGCCGGCGTGACTTTGGTGATGTCGTTCTGCAATTCGTCCAGCGTGTAGCCGACCGCGAGTCTGGCCGCGACCTTGGCGATGGGAAAGCCCGTGGCCTTCGAGGCCAGCGCCGAAGAGCGCGACACGCGGGGGTTCATCTCGATGACCACCATGCGCCCGTCGGCCGGATTGACCGCGAACTGCACGTTGGAGCCGCCGGTCTCCACCCCGATCTCGCGCAGCACCGCAATGCTGGCAGACCGCATGCGCTGGTATTCCTTGTCGGTCAGGGTCAGCGCCGGCGCGACGGTGATCGAATCGCCCGTGTGGACGCCCATCGGATCCAGATTCTCGATGGAGCAGACGATGATGGCGTTGTCGGCGCGGTCGCGCACCACCTCCATCTCGAACTCCTTCCAGCCGAGGACGGATTCCTCGATGAGCACCTCGTTGGTGGGGGAGGCGTCCAGGCCCTGCTCGACGATGTCGAAGTATTCCTCGCGGTTGTAGGCAATGCCGCCGCCCGTGCCGCCCAGGGTGAAGGAGGGCCGGATGACGGCCGGCAGGCCCACCTCGTCGAGGGCCTGCAGCGCGTGGGCGAAGGCCTCCGGCGACAGCTCCATGAGGGGATTGTTCTCGCCGTCATAAAGGAAGTTGCCGCGCTCGTCCTTCTTGTGCCGCAGATAGCCCTTGAGCGTGACGCCGCGCGGCACGTCCAGCCCGATCTTCACCATGGCCTGGCGGAACAGTTCGCGGTCCTCCGCCTTGTCGATGGCTTCGGCGCTGGCGCCGATGAGTTCCACACCGTATTTGTCGAGCACGCCTCGCTTGCGCAGGGAGAGTGCGGTGTTGAGCGCGGTCTGTCCGCCCATCGTGGGCAGCAGGGCGAAGATCTTGTCCTTCGGCACATTCGGTTTCTCGCGCGCGATGATCTTCTCGACGAATTCCGGCGTGATCGGCTCGATGTAGGTGGCGTCGGCCAGTCCGGGATCGGTCATGATGGTGGCGGGATTGGAATTGACCAGGACGATGCGGTAGCCCTCGGCTTTGAGCGCCTTGCAGGCCTGCACGCCGGAATAGTCGAACTCGCAGGCCTGGCCGATGACGATGGGCCCCGCGCCGATGATGAGGACCGTGTGGATGTCTTGGCGCTTGGGCATTCCTTAGAACCTCGTCATGGCCGGGCAGCGTTAGCGCGACCCGGCCACCTGTTGCCTCAGCCCGCACGCAGCCGTCCGCGCGCTTCGCTTCGCGCGCCAGGCCGTTCAAATTGCAGGCTAAGGGGATCGTTTAGCCGCGCCGGAGCCCGCGGGCAACCCTGGTGACAAAAGAATGACGGGGACGGTCTCGTGCCGTAGCCGCCCCGAAGAACGAAGTCTTGCCAAGCAGGGGCGAGAGGATTACTTCCGCGCTCCGGTTTTCTCCCCCGCCGACGCGGCAGAACCGCGCATGGGTGTCGCACGGAGGTCTTCAGATGAAAGCGCTGGTCAAATCCAAGGCGGAGCCCGGAATCTGGCTTCAGGACGTGCCCGAGCCCAGCTACGGCATCGACGACGTGCTGATCAAGGTGCTGAAGACCGGCATCTGCGGCACCGACGTGCACATCTATAATTGGGACGAGTGGGCGCAGAAGACCATCAAACCGGGCACCGTGGCGGGGCACGAGTTCGTCGGGCGAATCGCCGCCGTGGGCTCCAACGTGCACGGCCACAAGGTCGGCGACCTGGTGAGCGCCGAGGGCCATATCGTCTGCGGCCACTGCCGCAACTGCCTCGCCGGCCGCCGCCATCTCTGCGCCAACACGCTGGGCGTGGGCGTCAACCGCGACGGCGCCTTCGCCGAATATGTCGTGGTGCCGGCGCCCAACATCTGGCACTGCGACCCGCACGTGCCGCTGGAGATCTACGCGATCTTCGATCCGCTGGGGAACGCGGCCCACACGGCTCTGTCTTATGATCTGGTCGGCGAGGATGTGCTGATCACCGGCGCGGGCCCGATCGGGGTCTCCGCCGTGCCGATGGCGATCAAGGCCGGCGCCCGCTTCGTGGTGGTGACCGACGTCAACGACTATCGCCTGGGCCTGGCCGACAAGCTCGGCGCCACTGCCGTGGTCAATGTTGCCAATCGGGATCTGCGCGAGGTGATGAAGAGTCTCGGCATGCAGGAGGGCTTCGACGTGGGCCTGGAAATGTCCGGCAATCCCGCGGGCCTCAGGCAGATGATCGACACCATGGCGCACGGCGGCAAGATCGCCATGCTGGGCATTCAGACCGGCCAGCCCGGCATCGATTGGGACGCGGTGGTGTTCAAGGGCCTCAACATCCGCGGCATCTACGGCCGCATGTTCGGGGAAACCTGGTACAAGCTCACCTCGATGATCAGGAGCGGCATGGATATCGGCAAGGTCATCACCCACCGCTTCTCCTACAAGGACTTCCAGCAGGGCTTCGACGTGATGCGCTCCGGCAATTCCGGCAAGGTGATCCTCGACTGGAGCGAATTGTGAGCGCGGGCCTGGACGAAAGCCTCGGCGCCGATCTTTCCGCCATGGCCAAGGCGGGAACGCTGAAGAGCTTCCGCCACATCACCGGCCCGATGGACACCCAGGTGACGATGGCGGAGAAGGCCGGACCGGTCCTGGTGCTGTCCTCCAACAACTACTTGGGCCTGGCCGATCATCCCGAAGTGGTGGCGGCGGGAAAGAAAGCGCTGGACGAGTTCGGCGCGGGAACCGCATCGGTGCGCTTCATCTGCGGCACCTTTTCCATCCACGACGAGATCGAGCGCGCGCTGGCGGGGCTGTCCCACACCGAAGCCGCGCTGACCTATGTCTCGTGCTGGGCCGCGAACACAGGACTCATTCCTGCCATCGCCGGAGACGCGGACGCGCTGGTGTCGGATGAATTGAACCACGCTTCGCTGATCGACGGCTGCCGCGGCTCCAAGGCGCGGCGTCTGGTCTACAAGCACGCGAATATGGCCGACCTCGCCGAAAAGCTGGAGGCCGTGAAGGGCGCGCGGCGCATCTTCATCGTCACCGACGGCGTGTTCAGCATGGAAGGCGATCTGGCGCCGCTGCCGGAGATCGTGACGCTGGCGCACAGGCATGGCGCTTCCATCATTCTCGACGATTCCCACGGCACGGGTGTCATGGGCCCGCACGGCCGCGGCACGGCGGAGCATTTCGGCGTCGAAGGGCAAATCGACATCATCACGGGGACCTTGGGAAAGGCGCTTGGCGGCGCGGCCGGCGGCTATGTGGCGGGCTCGAAGACCCTGATCGACTACCTGAGCCAGGTGTCGCGGCCGCAGCTCTTCTCGAATGCGCTGCCGGCGACCATCGCCGCCAGCGCCGGCAAAGCCATCGAAATTCTCGAGCGCGAACCGGCGCGCGTTGCCCGTCTGCACGAGATCACGCAGCGCTTGCGCGACGGGTTGAAAAAGCTCGGCTTCAAGCCGCTGGAAGGCGAGAGCGCCATCGTGCCGATCATCGTGGGCGACACGGCCTTCGCAATCAAAATGAGCCAGATGCTGCTGGCGGAGGGCATCTTCATCACCGGCTTCGGCTATCCGGTGGTGCCGGAAGGCACCGCGCGCCTGCGCATCCAGGCCTGCGCTACACTGACCGACGAGCAGATCGACTTCGCACTGAAGACCTTCGAAAAAGTCGGCAAGCAGGCCGGAGTGATTTGAGGTAATCCGCCTCGGGGTAGGACCCGGGCGATACCGTCGCGAGCTCCGTTTTATCGGAAGCACTAGCCCGTGCTAAGATGGGCGGATGTTCAGCAAGACGTGTGCGGCACTGTTGGCTTTTGGCTTTGCGCTAGGTGCCGGGAATGCTCTTGCCGCTAACAACGATCCGTTCGACTCGCCGCTCGGCGACAAACTCGATGCCTGCAAATATAGCATCGCACATAGTTTTCGTTATGATTTTGATCATGTGGAGATACCCGCCGCAGAGCAGGCACTCGCTGCATTTCACAATTATTGTCGGGCAGAACTCGAGACATTGCGCGCGTTGTTCCCGAACTGGTCTGCGCTCAACGCGGATAATCAATCGATTGCGGACAGAGTCGACGAGAATGCGTTGGCCAGTTTCTGGAATGCGCAGAACGACATTCAGGCCGAGCAAGATGCTTCCGGCGCGGGGCCGAAACCGGGCGACAACAAACTCGGAAATCAAGGTCGTTTGTCGGTCTTCGATCATTCTTCGCCGGTGTCGCCCGATGAGACTGCCAGTGTTTACCGCCACGACGCGCTCGGCTGGTATCCCGATTTCAGTTTTCGCGGGCATATCGGTGAGTGGACGTACCGCTACGAGCCCAATCCCAGTTCAGGCTGGCCGCCGCAACGCTGGTGGGCGTTCTTGGACAGAGGAGAGATCGAAGCCGTAATCACATGCGACAGCTTGGGTCCACCTGAACAGGCATGCAGACTGGACTTTATCCGTCGCACCCCCAAGGAAATGGGCTTTCTTTCGCTACGTGCCGGTGGAACGCCCTTCACGATCGGCGCAGTCTGTGACCCCGGAGGAAGCGGTATTGTTCTTGATGCACCGCAGCTGCCCAACGATATCGATGCGCGCCATGCTTCACTGATCCTCGACGACCAAGATGCGATTGCGCTTCCTGACGGAGATCGCTGCGATAACGACTCTGATGGCTCGTTAGCCAAGCGAATTCTCGGGGCTCGCCACTTTGCTTCGCGCTATGCGCCTCCATTTCGTGAGCGCGTAATTGATGTCGAAGGGACAGCAGACGCGCTCGCCCCAGCGCTGACGCTGGCGCGTCAAGTATACTGGGCGACGCGGGCTGAGGCTGGGGGGCCTCGTTTTCTATCAGAAATGGCAGAGCTTTCGAAGCGCGCTGAACCCTTCACGCTCGAGGATGCGCTCCAGTCCTCACTAGATTGGGCTCGGGCGCGTAAATGTCTAAGTTCTCATGGGTTGAGCGGCGATGCCTGCCGCGCCGAACTTCAAGACTTGGACTGGCGCGCCGCGATGGCCGGCGCTTCGATGAATCAGCAGACTGATGACAATCCTCTATCTATCCAAGGCGCGCGACCTCGCATTGAAGCCGCGCGCAAGATGGTGGCGGAAAGCGCCGAGAGCTTGACGCTGTCTGCAAGATCATCTGGTGCGTCAGCCTCTAGCGATCACGAACGCGCTGCAAATGTGATGGGCCATGAGGGCTTCGTCGGAATTAAGTCCGAGACTCCTTACGGGTATTTTCTCGCGGCTGACGTCGCGGAGGGCGCAGTTACCGGTCCCTTCGCCCGCGATGATGAGGAAAGTCGAGGTCCCGCCACAATCGTGATTCGTTGTCGCGCAAGACAAAATTGCACGGTGCAGATTCCCTTCGAGACAGGCTCCGGCGGCCTGAGAATAGAGACAGACGGAGGGCGGGCCGATGCGAATGTTTGTGTCGATTCGGCGATCCGCAATTGGAAAGGTTGGATGCTCGCGCAGGAATATTCGACGCAGGTCTGGCGCCTTGGACCGGATCATTGCGTTGGCGCGAAGTCTGGCGCCGTGCTTACCAATTTCCTAAATCATGCCGGTGTGCGCCTTCGCGCGCCGGGGAAATCAAAGGAAACAAGTACACGCCTTGTCGCGCCGAGTCATTTCGATCTGGTATTGGCGCTTACGAACTATCTGTCCGACAAGGCAAATCACGCAAAAGACTAGCCGCTTCATGTGGTCCGGTCGCTCTGGTACGGGCGGTGCTGATAGTATTTCGGATAGGAATCCAGCCGCACATGCACCCAGGGCACGCCGAGGCCCGAGGTGCTGATCCAAAAGCGGCGCGTTCGCGGTTCCAACATCTCCAGCGTCTTTTGCGCCAGCAGAAGAAACAGCGCGTGCTGCTGCTCGGGCGGCGCGACACGTGCGAAGGCGGCGATGTGGCCGTAGCAATCGGCGTCGGACATCCGGCGCGGCACGATGAGTAGCGCATCGCCGCCGAGATTGCGGAAGCTCGTGACCGACGCGCTACCGGAATTCAAATGGCTTGCGAAATCCGTGTCGTCCGCTTGCATCCGGGCCAGCGCGTCGCCACGGATCAAGGCGCACTCGAAGGGATGGGAGAGCGTCGCGCGCTCCACCGGCGGCATTTCCCAGAAGTACGCCGGATAGGTGGTCGCAGCCAACTCGGCGACAAAGAACGCGCGAAAGGCTTCGTCGTCCCGCCAGCCGGCGATTACGTCGCGGACCGCGAGATCGCGGCCGCCACTTGCAACTGTGAGAATTTCACCGGATCGATTTGAGACGGGGTCGCGTCGCGTTTTCCACACCACGGAGTCTGCCTTTGGCAGGCAAGCAGAGTTTGGCTAAGGTCTATTGCGCAACAGTTCTGGTCTGCAAACCCCGCACCGGGGGTCTACATAGCGAGAGTCGAACGAAAAGCTCGAATTTCTCAGGGCCTGAGTTAGCGGGCGATAGCCATTTTCCAAAGCGACCATAGACCCACCGATATTCAGCGTTGCGCCATCGTCCATCTGCAGTAGAAAGGCCGTGGACCAAATTCCACGTGCGCCGCGTTGACAGCCAGTCCGAATTGTGACGACGCGGTTCCACCCGTAACTCTCAGCTGAGGTCCAGGGAAGTAGTCGAAACTGGATCGCTTCCGGCTGCAAGCAAAAATTCGAAAGCACCCCCGCCAAGGCTAGCGGAAAAGAGACTGCCAGAACTGCCAAGGCCGCGCTGGATTGGAAGTGCTTGAGGGCCCGTGAGCGCCTACTTCGTCTCGCAATTCGGAGTCCGAAAATCTGTTCAAGCGGCCGGATGAGGTAAGCGAGCCAATATTCGAGCAAAAGAGCGAGGGCAGTCGCGGCAACGACGAGAGCATACTCTTGGAGCAACGGACGAGTCGTTCCAGCCAGAAATGTCCGCGTTGGACAATCCCAGAACTGCAGTCGATGAATCGCGAACAGCGAGGCGAACACTAGTGGAAGCGACAATGCGACAAAAAACGCAAATTCCGCAATTCGCTGCCACGGTGTTTGCGACGGAACCAGATGCGGTTGCTGCGGCTGCGTGTTCAACTCCGCCATCGGAGTGTGCGCGGCTGGATGGGATTGACGAACGGCGCGCCGGTTTCCACCGAGTTGGCCCAGGCCTTCTTCAGGCGGTGGTACCACATGGCCGGCACGTCGGAATCCTGGATCAGCATGAGATTGGGATTGAACTTGAGGCCTTCCCGCTGCAGTTCCGCCATCTTGCGATCGTCGGTGAGGAAGACCGGTCCCAGCAGCATGAACAGCGGCTTCAAGAACGACAGCCACGCCGGCCAATAAAACACCTGTGTCACCTGCGTGGTATCGGCATCGATCGGTGTGCACGCCGTGAAGCCCACCACGTCGATCTGCCGGCCCAGCACCGTGCCGCGGATGTTCTCGAAGCGCACGCTGGGCAGCTCGAAGGTGATTTCGGTGGAAACATCGCCGCCGAGAAATTTGTAGGCGGGCTTGGTCGGCGCGTGCCGCGACATCACGAAGCCCATGGGCAGCGGCGCGTAGGCTTTCTCCTTCACCTGCGGCGCCTTCTTCCACCACCAGCGGCCGTGGACGTAAGGCGCATGCGCGGGGTCCATCAGCCCGATCACCGCGTGGTCGATGCCGCAATGAAAGGTCTGGCTTTCGACCCAGCGCGGTACGGGATCGGGAACGTCGACGCGCGGCGGCTCGGCGGAAGGCGAGGGTGCCTTTCGCTCGTCGTTCGCGAAATAGATCCAGATCAAGCCGTCCTGCTCGCGCACCGGGTAGCTGCGCACGCGAATCTTCGCGGGATCGATCTCCTGTCCCTCGACCAGCGACGGAATCAGCGTGCACGCACCGTCCGCGCGGAAGCGCCAGCCATGATAGGGGCACTCGACCGTGTTCTCCGCCATCACGCGTCCGGCGGAAAGCGGCACGCCCCGATGCGGGCATATATCCCGCAGCGCGAACGCCTTCCCATCGCGCATGCGCCCCATCAGCACCGGCTCGCCCAGCAGCATCTGCCGGCGCAATTGCCCGCGCTTCAGGGAGCACGACAGCGCCGCCATGTACCAGAGATTGCGCAGGAACAGCGGCGCGCTTTCCGCGCCGACCGCGCCTAAGGCTTCCGCGCTCATTGCTCGGGTTCGTCGTTTTCCGTCGGAGCGGCAGCCGGCTGCTTGGGTGCGTTCAGCGGCTTGAGCAGGCTTTCGAGCGGCGACATCAATTGCTGGCCTTTATAGGCCGGCAACCTATACGCCCAGCCCGCGGTCTTTGCATCGATGGCGCGCGCTTCCTTGGCGGCGGCGGGCTTGCCGGGCTCGCCCTCGGCGAAGATCGTAGCCCAGGCGTCCTGCCCCTGCTTGACGATTTCAGCCGTCACCACGAGACCGTCGAACGTCTTGCTCTGCACCCGCCAGGCATTGGTGAAATCGACGTCCTTGGCCGGCTTGGAATCGTCGAAGGTGAATCCGGTAAGCGCCGCTCCGGGGCCGTTTGCCGAACCGGGATAGGACAGCTCGCGGCCCTTCGGCATTTCGGCCAGCGCAAAATCGGCATCGCCGGGCTTCGCACGGCTCACCACATAGGCCGGGCTGCCGAACGGCGTTACGTCGGTTTCCCGGATGCGCGAGCGGTCGAGATCGAACAGCTTCTTCTCGAGCCAGTCGGACGGATTGCTCTTGGGCTCGAACACGCTCTTGGCAAGCCAGCTCTGGTTGGAGTCCGGCTTGCGCACGAACAGGCCCATTCCGCCGGAGGAATCGCCGATGTCCTCGGACTTGCCGGCGATCAGCGAGGCGAGCGTATGGCCTTTGTCGTCCGACAGCGCAACCAGCACGCCATCGCCTTTGGGCGGCGCGTCGAGGCCGAGGAAGTGCAGCCACTCGGGCCGGTCGGTCTTGGGCTCCAGCGCCTGCAAGGTCGACATCCCGATGAGCGTCTGGCGCACGGTCTCAAACGAGGCCGGGAAGTCGTTGCGCGAGGTCAGCACCCAGCCTTTTTCCGGCTTGAAGGCGAGGTCGACGGTGCCGCTCTTCGAGGCGATGTGAATGCGCGAGACGTCACGCACCTTCAGATCGGGAAAGAAGGCGTGCGGATGATGCTTCGGCGCCAGCTGCGCGCTCTGCTCCCACAGCGCGAACGAGGCCCAGGCCACTGTCAGAATGGCGAGAAGAGTCAGGACCGCCAGGTTGCGGCGGCGCGGATCGTTCATGATCGCGGAGAAGTCCATCGCGCGCTCCTAGAACGCCACGGCGCGGGCGCGCCGGCGCCGTCTGAGGATGGCCAGCCCGATAGCGAACAACGCCACCAGCAGCGGCACCAGCGCGATATTGACGAAGGCGAGACGCGTGCCCAACTCGTCGATGCTCTTGCGCAGATTGTGCTGCACGTCGCGCAGCGCGGTACGGGTCTGCACCAGCTCGCGCTTGAAGCGCTCGATCTCGGCCTGCTGCGCCGGGGTCAGCGTGGCCGGGCCGGAGGTCTGTCCGCCGCCCTGCTGCAAGGTGCGCAGCCGCTCCTGCGTCTCGGTCAGATGCGTCTGCAGGGCCTTCGCCTGTTGCTGGAACTGCGCCTGCGCTTTCGCCTGCAATTCCTTCACCCGGGTGAAGGGCCGGTCGTTGGTCGCGCGGGTTCGAAGGCTGATGAGGTCGCCCGAGCCCATCAGGTTTTCCACCGAGTTGAGCACGAAGGCCGCGTTGTCGGCGAACGGCGCGGCCAGTCGCTTGCCGTAGAGATTTTCGATGCGTACCCAGAAGCGGTCGTCGAAAATATCGCTGTCCGCCAACACGATCACGTTGATCGAGCCGGAACTGAGGCCTTTGGGTCCCGGCTTGGCCGGCGCCGGCGGCTTGCTCCGCGGGTTGGCCGGATTGGGAGGTGGCGTGGCGCTTGGCGCGCTTTTCGGGAAGGCGCTGTTGGCGTGGCCGGAGATGCGGGCAGCGATGGTGAAGGGCCTGCCGGTCGGCACGATCTGCGCCATCAGCTCCTGCGGCTGGGGATTGACCCGCACCTGCGTGGCATCCAGCAGCGAGGCGTTCTTGGAGGACGTCACCAGCGGGGCGAAATTGGTGCTTGCATTCTTCAACGGCGCCAGCGCGCCCACGCTCGCCAGATTGAGCGACTGCAGGCTCGCGGTGACTTGGTCGTTATGGTCGAAGTGGTCGGCGCCGAGATGAATCCAGATCGGATAGCGCGCAATCGGGTTGCGCTGATCGGCCGTCTGCACCGACTGGGCAAGGTCGGCGTCGGCCAGCACCTTGCCGGCGTCGTAGCCGATCCCCCAGGCCTTGAACAGCTTGGGCAGGTCGGACGATGTCGGTCCGCCCATCTGCTGGTTGAAGCCGCCGCCCGGATTGGAGATTTCGGACATCGGATCGACGAAGACGAGCGCGCGGCCGCCGTGCAGCACGAACTGATCGATGGCGTAAAGCTGGCGATCGTTGAGCGGTCCCGGATGGGCGATCATCAGCACGTCGACGTCGCCGGGAATGGCCGCGAAGTTCGGCTCCAGCATCTGCGTGGTATAGGTGCGGTTCAGCTCCTGATAGATCATGAAGGGCTGGGCGCGGCCCTGCATCGCGGCTTGGATGCCGCCGGAACCGAATTGCAGCGGCAGGCTCGAGACGATGCCGAGCTTGGGCTTCTTCGGCGTCGACAGATGATACACCAGCGACGACAGGTCGTATTCCAGGAACGGCTCGCGGTCCTGGGAGAAGAAGGCGATGGTTTCCTTGCCGTCGATGGTGTTGGTGCCGACGAGACCGAAATAGACGAGGTCGCCGGACTCCGTCGGCGCGCCGGAAAGCCCGTTGGCGGTGGCCTGATCCTCGGCCGCGGTGAAGGGCTCGGGATCGATTTCTTCCAGCACGATCTTGCCGTGGGCCAGCGCGGCGTATTGATTCAATAGGTCGCGAACGCGGCCGGCGTAAGAGTTGATCTGGGCGTAATCCGCCGCCGTCTTCTTCGAATAGAAGAATTTGAGCGTGATCGGCTCGTTCAGATTGGCGAGGATGTTGCGGGTGCCCTGGGCCAGCGTATAGCGGCCGGTGTCGGTCAGGTCGAGCTTTTGGGTGGTGAAGGTCGCATCCGCCGCGATGTTGAGCGCGACGAAAATCACGACCGCCAGAACGATGGCGGCAATGGCATAGAGGCGGCGGGGCAGGGGCTTCATGCTCGTCACCCCAGCCGCTTCAGATCGACCACGACCACATTGGCCGCGAGGAACAGCGCCATCAGCGAGAGAAAGAAGATCACGTCGCGCAGATCGATGACGCCCTGGGTGATGGACATGAAATGGGTGAGGAAGCTGAACGAGGCCACCGCGGTCACCAGCGACAGCGGCGCCCAGGCGCGGAAGAAGTCGAGCACCAGCGGCGCGCCGGAGATGGTGAACAGGAAGCACACCACCACGCTCACCACGAAGGCGATTACCTGGTTGTTGGTGGTGGCCGAGATGCAGGCGCCGATGGCGAGATAGCTCCCGGCCATCAGGAAGCTGCCGATATAGCTGGCCAGGATCACGCCGTTGTCGGGATGGCCCAGATAGTTGACCGTGATCCAGATGGGAAAGGTGAGCACCAGCGCCACGCCGGTGAAGGCCCAGGCCGCGAGGAATTTGCCCAGCACCGTCGCCCATAGCGGAATCGGCAAGGTCAGCAGCAGCTCCATGGTGCCGCTGCGCCGCTCCTCCGCCCACAGCCGCATGGCGATGGCAGGTACCAGGAACAGATAAAGCCAAGGGTGATAGGCGAAGAACACCGACAGGTCGGCAATGCCGTTGTCGTAGAAGCGGCCGATGTAGAAGGTGAAGGCGCCCATGGTGAACAGGAAGATCACAATGAAAACGTAAGCCAGCGGCGTGGCGAAATAGGCCGCGAATTCCCGCCGGAAGACCACCCACACCGCGTTCATGGCCGGCTCTCCCGGGCGCGCGCCGCATCGTGGGTGGTCAAAGCGCGGAACACGTCGTCGAGGCGCCCGGCCTCGGCGTACAACTCCTTGACGTCCCACTTCTCCGCAGCGGCCAAGGCGCTGACATCTTCGATCAGCAGCGCGCCGCTCTTGGGAAAAGCGGTCAGTTCGACCGTGCCGTTATTGGGCTTGCCCTGCTCCACGCTGGCGACCGCGCTCATGGATTTGAGCTTCGCCTTGGCGGCTTCCGCCTGGGACGGCGGCAGCACCAGGGTCACCGCGTTGTGATGGCGCGAGCGCGCGAGCAGCTGCGCTGGCGTGCCGTCTGCCACCACGCGGCCGCGATCGATGATCACCGCGCGCGTGCACACCGCCTCCACTTCCTCCAGCAGATGGGTGGAGATGACGATCGCCTTCTGCGGTGCCATGGCGCGGATCAGCGCCCGCACCGCGTGCTTCTGGTTGGGATCGAGGCCGTCCGTCGGCTCGTCCATGATCAGCACCGGCGGATCGTGCAGGATGGCCTGCGCCAGCCCCACCCGCCGCTTGAAACCCTTGGAGAGGGTGTCGATGGTCTGGTCGAGCACCGGATCGAGCTCGGTCTTGGCGACTGCGGTGGCCACCGCCGACTTCGCTTGCTCGCCGCTGAATCCGCGCACCCGCGCGATGAATCCCAGGAACTGCCGCGGCGTCATGTCCCCATAGGCCGGCGCGCCTTCCGGCAGGTAGCCGATCTCGCGCTGGGCGCCGATCGTATCGGCCTCCACGTCGTGACCGCACACCCTGACCGTGCCGCTCGATGGCGCCAGGTAGCCCGCCACCATCTTCATGGTGGTCGATTTGCCGGCGCCGTTGGGGCCCAGAAAGCCCAGCACTTCGCCCTTTCCGACGGCGAGGTCGATGCCCGCGACGGCGGTGATCGGGCCAAACTGCTTGGTCAAACCGGAGATTTCGATCATGGCTTGGGGTTTGGGCGAATGGTGCCAAGTGCCTTAGAGAAAACGCAAACCGGCCGCAAGACCGAATTCGTTACCGTGACGTCAGGTGCCGGTCCGGGCGGGGTGACCGGTCTTCGGAGACCCCAATGGTCGATCTGAAAATTCTAGGGCGGGCCACGCTGGTCGGGATCGTCTTGCAGGCGATCCTGGCGGTCGTCATCCACTTCGCCGCCTGGATTCCGCTTTTCGGGCAATTGTTCGCCACGATGATGATCTCTGCCACCGCCGGCTATCTTTATGCCATGGATCTGGGGAAGGGCTACTTCAACGGCATGACCGGCGGCGCCATCGCCGGCGGGCTCTGTGGCGGGGCCGGAATTGCCGCCACGCTCGCACTGGGCGACACGCCGGGCTTCGCCATTCCCATCGGCGCCGCGGTGGCGGTGCTGACCGGCACGGTCGGCGGGCTGTTCGGGCAGATGGCCGCGGTCATGCGCTCGCTGGAGCGAAGGCGCTAGGGTCAATCGCATTGCGGGCTCCGAAGAAATACCGCCTTGGCCGGGTTGCCGGACCCACTTCCAAGTTCAAATAAAATCGTCATCCCCCGGGCCGCGAAACGGAGTGGAGCGGATCCCGGGGATCCATTAACAGGGTGGCCATGGGTCACCGGGATTGCCTCCGCTTTGCTCCGGCAACCCG
Source organism: Rhizomicrobium sp. (assembly GCA_036564785.1). Lineage (GTDB taxonomy): Bacteria > Pseudomonadota > Alphaproteobacteria > Micropepsales > Micropepsaceae > Rhizomicrobium. The sequence continues at coordinate 25,980 of DATCOJ010000278.1, forward strand.
GTGATGACGTTCCTTTTTCTTTTCTAGAATTTTGGAAAAGACCCTGCTCCACGAGCCCAGTGAGGCGTCGTCGCACAAACTAAACCCGCAGCATCAGCCCGCCATCCACCACCAGGCCGTGGCCGGTGACGAAGCCGGCGTCGTCGGAGGCGAGGAACAGCGCCGCACGAGCGAGATCGATGGGTTGCCCAAGGCGCCGCAGCGCCGATTTCTTCGCCCAGATCTCCGCCACGTCGGGCCGCGCGTCCCACAGCGCGCTGGTCATTCCGGTGCGGATGGCACCCGGCTCCAGATAATTCGCGGTGATGCCGAATTTGCCCAGCTCCAGCGCCAATGTGCGGGTCAGTCCCGCCACCCCGGCCTTGGAGGCGCAATAGGCGGAAAGGCCATAGTCCGTGCCCTCCGCCATCACCGAAGCCACGTTGATGATGCGCCCGGCCGGCGATTGCTTCAGATGCGGAACCGCCTTCTGGCACAGCCGCATCTGCGCTGACAGATTGATGTTGAGGGTGCGCTGCCAGATCTCTTCGGTCATCTCCTCGATACGGGTGCTGCTGGCGATTCCGGCATTGTTCATGACGATGTCGAGCCGGCCGAAATGTTCGATCGCGCGGTCGACGATGATCCCGGCCGCATCGGCGTCGCCGACGCTTTTTTCCAGGCAGACGATCCGCTCGTTGCCGGCGAATGCCTGCGGCAGTTCCTTGCCCGGCAGATCGACCGCCAGAACGCGCACGCCTTCCTGGGCGAAGAGTTGCGCCGTGGCGAGGCCGATGCCGGAGGCGGCTCCGGTCACGATGGCGGCACGGTCTTTCAGGCGCACGAAATCCTCCCCGCTGGGCGAGGCCCACGCTAGAGCAAATCGATCCCAGGAAGGAAATGTCGGCCGGCCTGGCCCGGGAGGGCTGGGGGGCTGATCGTCACCGGGCGCACTTGAACTCGGCCAGCCGACAGATGTTATTTGGGCACCCGATTGTGGCTTCGCAAGAGCCCAATCGTGATCTTTTCTGGGCGCCGGATAAACAAAAGGAAATCGCCATGAGCCGCATGATGCCCGTGACCGAAACGCTGATCGCCTATGTGACGAAGGTCGGCGCCCGCGAAGCCCCGGCGCTGCGGCGCTGCCGCGAGGAAACCGCCAAACTTGCCAATTCACAGATGCAGATCGGGCCGGACCAGGGCGCCTTCATGGCGCTGCTGGCGAAGCTGATCGGCGCCCGCCGCTATCTCGAGATCGGTACTTTCACCGGCTACAGCGCGCTGGCGGTTGCCCTGGCCCTGCCGCCTGACGGCAAGGTGGTCGCCTGCGACGTCAGCCGGGACTACACCGACAAGGCGCGGGGATACTGGAAAGAGGCCGGCGTGGACTCCAAGATCGATTTGCGCCTCGGGCCCGCGCTCGAAACCCTGGATGCGATGATCGCCGCGCGCGAGCCTGCCTTCGATTTCGCCTTCATCGACGCCGACAAGGCGAACTACGACGGCTACTATGAGCGGGCGCTGAAGCTGCTGCGCCCCGGCGGCCTGATTGCACTGGACAACATGCTGTGGAGCGGTGCGGTCGCCGATCCCAAGATCACCGATGCCGATACCAGCGCGCTGCGCAATCTCAATGCGAAAATCCACGCCGATGAGCGTGTCGACATGGCGCTCGCCACCGTCGGCGACGGCGTCATGCTCGCCCGCAAGCGCTAGGCGGACGAACCGTCCAGCCATCACAGTTGCGGCATGGCCGCAAGCTTGGCCTGTTTGACCACGGCGTCGAACATCGCCTCGGTCAGCACGCCGGTGTTGGTGTTGTAGCGCGAGCAGTGATAGCTCGCCAGCAAGGTCAGCGCGCCCGACCGGTGGCCAGCGCCGTGCGCGAACGGATACGCGCTCTTCTTGATGCCGAGCGCCGCGCACATGCTGTTGTGGGCGATCTGGCCGAGCGTGAGGATCGCCCTGAGCTTCGGCATGTCTTCGATGGTCGTCTTGAGGAACTGCCGGCAGGTGTTGATCTCCGCTGGCAGCGGCTTGTTCTCCGGCGGCACGCAGCGCACCGCGTTGGTGATGGCGCAGCCCACCAGCTCGAGCCCGTCATCGGCGCGCTCGCCATATTCGCCGCGCGCCAGCCCGTGCTTTTTCAAGGTGCCGTAGAGCAGCAGGCCGGCGTGGTCCCCGGTGAAGGGCCGGCCCGTGCGGTTGGCGCCGTGCAAACCCGGCGCCAGCCCCACGATCAGCAGCGGCGCGTCACGTGGACCGAAGGTGGGCACCGGATCGTTGAAATGATCCGGAAACCGCGCCCGATTCTCATGCCGGAATTGCGCCAGCCGCGGACACAGCGGACAATCGCGCGGCGGCGAACGCTCAAGCACTCTGCGCGAATTGCGCCGCGGCCTGTGGCGGCTCTTGCTGCTGTTGCTGCTGCTGGTGCTGCTGATGCATGGCCGAGCGCGGGCCGCCCTCGCGCATGATCATCGGCTTCAGTTCTTCCAGCTCGATGAAATTGTCCGCCTGCCGGCGCAATTCGTCGGCCACCATGGGCGGCTGGGTGCGGATGGTGGAAACCACGCTGACGCGCCTGCCCTTCTTCTGCACCGCTTCGACCAGGCGGCGGAAATCACCGTCGCCGGAGAAGATCACGATGTGATCGACCTGGTCGGCCAGTTCCATCACGTCGATGGCGAGCTCGATATCCATGTTGCCCTTGACCCGGCGGCGCCCCTGACTGTCGATAAATTCCTTGAGCGGCTTGGTGACGACCGAAAAGCCGTTGTAGTCGAGCCAGTCCACCAGTGGGCGGAGCGGCGAGAATTCCTGATCCTCGGCCACCGCCGTGTAGTAGAAGGCCCGTACCAGCACGCCCTTGCGCGCGAACAACTCGAGCAGTCGCTTGTAGTCGATGTCGAACGCAAGCCCCTTCGCCGCGCCATAGAGGTTGGCGCCGTCGATGAACAAAGCGAGCTTCTCCTGCGGGTAGAACAACATGGGAATTCCTCCGGTATTATAAAGCCAGCAACAAAGGCGCCTTCGGCAATCCCCCCGACGGCCCAGAGCGTTCTAGAATATTCGCCGGCGATTGCAAACGCTTGATGGGGAGGGAGGTGCGCAAGGTCGCATGATTTTGATCGGACTGGGTGCCAACCTTCCATCGCCGGCCGGGCCGCCTCTGGAAACTCTGAGAGCGGCGCTGGCAGCGCTCACGCGAAACGGTGCAGAGGCGGCTTCGGTTTCACGCTTTTACCAAACGCCAGCATGGCCTGATCCGGCCGACCCGCCTTTCGTGAACGCCGTGGCGGCAGTCCGCACGGAACTTTCGCCGGCAGGCCTGCTGCTCCTGCTGCAGGGGATCGAGCAGCATTTCGGCCGCGTCGAAGCCGGTCGCAACGCCCCGCGGCCGCTCGATCTCGACATTCTCGACTACAATGGCCGCATCGAGGCCGGACCGCCCATCCTGCCGCATTCGCGGATGGAGACGCGCGCCTTCGTACTCGTTCCGCTGGCGGAGGTGGCGCCTGGGTGGCGCCATCCCGTTTCGGGACGCTTTGTCGAGGACTTGATCGCGGCGCTGCCGGCGGGCGAAGCGACGCTCAAGCCGCTGACTTGAGCGTCGATTCTATTGCCGCGTCGCCTCGTCCTGCTCGGAGCAAGTGTCGGGAGGATTGCCGTTGGTGTATAGGCGCATCAACGCCGCGGTGTGAGCAATGCCGTTCTTGTCGATCTGGCCGTACACCGCATTGTAGACGTTGCCGCCGATCGTGATCGTGGTATCGGTATTCGAATAGCTGGTCGATCCGGACATCGGGGTTTCAGTCAACGGCACGCCCTGGGTGCCACCCTTCGACCCCGTCGATTGCAGCAAGAGGCTCGACCCTTCATCCAGGAAACCGGCATACGTGATCTTAGCCTTGTTGGGATTGAAGGTCACAGACAACAGGGTCTGCCCCGATGGCACGTCACCGGTGGAAAAACTCAGAGCGTCAACGGTGCCCGAACCGTTGAAGTCCGCGGTCAGCCTCTGCTGACAAAAGTTATGTGCGATCACGGTATAGGCACCGGAAAGGATTGGCGTCGCCGCCGCCGATGCGCAGGACAGAACGAAGGCCGCAAAGGCGACCGCAATGGATTTTGACATGATTTCCCCCAATTGAAGTTCTACCTGCATAGCACGGCGCCGCGCCGAGTGAGGTTACAGCCGCGACAGAATCGATTGGGAGCATCGATCGGCCGGCCGATCTGATATAAGGCGCGGAAGATCAATGAGTTGAATGATGAACTGGCAGCACCTCTTGCCATACCTCGCGCCACTTCTGGTGGTGGCGCTCATCGTCTGGCGCAGCATCAAAGCGAAGCCCAGTCCGGTGAAGCCGTCGCGGCTGTGGATTCGGCCGCTGATCCTGATGGTGGCCACCGGCTCGGTGCTGGCGACCACGCCACGGCCGCCGCTGCTCATCCTGCTCGCGCTGGCGGCGGCAGGCTTGATCGGGATCGCGGTCGGCATCTTCGCCGGGCGCGCGGTTCACATGTCCGTCCATCCTGAGACCGGGGTGGTGGAGAGCCGCGCCACGCCCATTGCCACCGCCATCATTCTGGTGCTGTTCGCCCTGCGCTACGGCATGCGATTGATGTTTCCCGAGATGAACGCGCAGCCGGGGGTCGCGATGAACCCGCATGTCGCTGCGGGCATCATCCAGCTCACCGACGGTTTGTTGGTTTTCTCGAGCGCGATGGTCGCAGCGCAGGCGGCCACCCTTTGGCTGCGGGCGCGGCCGCTGATCCTGGCCCACGCCGCGGCGAAGTCGGCGGGGCAGGAGCAGCTTGGCCCCGCCGACGGATCGGCTCTAGAATAAGCCCGCGACCGGCTTGAGCCTGGGCATGACCGATGTGATCGATAAAGCAGCGCCGAGTTCTCTGCCTGCCGCTGACGGCGTGGACGAGCTGCGCCGCCGGGCAGACGCCGGAGATGCGGCCGTGAGCACGCAGCTGGCCAAGCGTCTGCTGGTCGGCCGCGACGCGCCGTTCGAGCCCGACGAGGGCATGCGCTGGCTGAATCAGGCCGTCGCCGCCAACGAGCCCGACGCGCTTACGGTGATGTCGACGCTCAAGGGCGCCGGCGCCTGGACCTCGCAAAGCTGGGACGAGTCGCTCGACCTGCTGGAACGCGCCGCGGTTCTGGGCTCACAGGACGCGCGCGAGCAACTTTGTCTCCTTGGCGGAGACGCAGCGCTGGCGGCGCGCGCGCGTGGCGGAGAAGATGGCGAAGCGCTGTGGAAGGCGCTGCGCGAGAGCGTCGATCTGCGCAAATTCGTGATGCCGGAGCCGCCGCGACAGGTGAACGACATTCCGCGCATCTGGCTGACCGACGGTTTCGCCGATCCCGCGCTTTGCCGCTGGATGATCGGCCGTGGCCAAGGCAAGTTCAAACCGGCGCTGATGTTCGACGGCCAGAAGTCTAGTCCGCTCGATTCGCGCACCTGCAGCGACTTCGTCTTCGATATCGTGGATTCCGGCGTGGTGATGCTGCTCTTGCGCGTGCGGATCTCGGGCGTGACCAGCATTCCCATTCCCCATATGGAGCCGCCGCAGATCTTCCACTATTCGGTCGGGCAGGAGATCAAGCCGCACTACGATTTCCTCTATGACGGCGGAAGAGGCTACGGCCCCCAAGGCAAGTATCAGGGCGACCGCCTCGCCACGTTCCTCATGTGGCTCAACGACGATTACGAGGGCGGCGAGCTCGAATTCACCAAGGTCGGCTACCGCTGCCGGGGCAAGTCCGGCGACGGCGTGTTTTTCGCCAGCCAGCGCGACGGCAAGCCTGACAAGCAAAGCCTGCATGCGGCCAAGCCGGTCACCAAGGGCGAGAAGTACATCCTCTCGCAATGGATCCACGACCGGCCGTTCGAACTCTAGGCACGCGACAGCTTCCGCCAGCAGATGGCGAGGGTGGCGACGCCGAGCAGGACGGTGGCGACGTTGATTGCGACTTCGGCCACCATTGCGCTGCTTTGCGGCGCCAGCGCGTAGAGCCCGGTCTCGACGTCGAAGGTGATGTCCATCGCCGCGAGGTAGAGAAGCGTGGCGCCCGCCATCAGCCCAACGCGCGGTCCCCAGCCGCGCCCGAGCCATAGTCCGATGCCGGCCGCGAACATGCACAGCGCCATCCAGCCGTCGGCGACCGGAAAGCTCGACTCGAAGGCGGTATACCAGCGCTCATTGCTCACCCGCACCTCGCCGCCGAAATAGAAGCTCCACCAATAGAGCGCAGTGACGGCGGCACCGAGGACGAGAAGGACAGCTAGAAATTTTCGGCTCATGATTTCCCCCAAAATGTCCCTGTCACTGTGGCGCTGCGGCCAAGTCCAAGCAGTCGTTGCTCCAAGGGTTGCTTGGCCGTTTGAAAAAAAGGGCCGGAGTATCGCTCCGGCCCTCCGCGCGGCGCAAGGCGCGCGTAGTTAGGCTGCTTTGCGCTTGCGCCGATGTCCAATCAAGCGCGGCTGAGCTGTTACCCGATTCGGGTGGCTCTTGGCGCGGTTGAGTGGTTCGTGCTTCCTAGCTCTCGCACGTTGCGAGTCGGAAGTAGACGACACCTGCAGGAAGTATACTTTGGACGTGTCTGTTCGGGAACTATGTACGTTTGTTCCGAACTCTAACCCAAACATCCGTGAAGCGCTTGCTGATGCAGGCTGCTTTGAACGAATGAGAGACACGCACCAAAGTACCAGTCTGATCGCATTTGAAAGAAGAATAGCGACTAGACTCAGACATTGGGATCCCGGGTGCGTCTCAGGGGTCATCATTTCAGACCACCGAGAACACAGCCGAAGGCATACACAATTGCAGTCTCTGCATTTGCATATGGGACTCCTGTATGACGCAGCCCGCTGGGGCGGTGCAATAACCGATGCTGGGCTTCCCGCTTGCCCAACGCCGCCCCGGTGGACAGGCCATGTTAGCGGGATGACAAGAGTGAAAAAGTTCAGTATTAAAGTCAACGCTTTCGCCGCACTAGTACAGCACTAGGACCTGGGTAGGCCAAGTATTGAAAGTTCGGATGAATTGAGGGGGCACGGTGGAACGAGGTCCTGACGATAATGCAAAAATGAGCAAGGCAACCTACCCGCTGAAGCTTCCGCTTTCGATCAAAACGGCGGCGGCGAAGCTTGCCAAGGAGGACGGCGTCTCGCTCAATCAGTGGATCGCAGCGGCGGTGGCGGAGAAGGTCGGGGCGGTGGAGACCGCGGCGGAATTCTTCAAGCGCCGCGCCGGCAAGGCGAAGCCCAAGGATCTGATCTGGTTTCTCGATCGCGCGCCGGCAAAGGCGCCGCTGCGAGGCGACGAGAAGAGCTGACGGCGGAGAGCCTTCGCGCGCAAGCGCCTGTGCGGCTTGCCCAATCCGCGCCTTTGCCAAACCCCCTCGCCATGCCTACTTATGACAGGCAAGGCGCATGGGAGATTCGCATGGCCGCCCTCGTCGTCATCGCCATTGTCATCGTCGTCCTGCTCACCGGCTTCCGTATCGCGCAGCAGTACCAGCGGGCGCTGGTGTTCCGCTTCGGGCGCTATATCGACATCCGCGGACCTGGCCTGTTCTGGATCGTCCCGCTCGGCATCGAGAAAGCGGTCAAAGTGGACATGCGCGTCTTCACCGACGGGGTGGAGCAGCAGGAAGCGATGACGCGCGACAACGTTCCGGTGAAGGCCAATGCGGTGATCTGGTACCGCGTGGTCAAGCCCGACCTCGCGGTGATCGAGGTCCAGGACGTGCGCAACGCCGTCATCCAGGTGGCGCTCACCACCTTGCGCGACGTGATCGGCCAGCATTCGCTCGACGACGTGCTGAAGGAGCGCGAGATGCTGGCCAAGCTGCTCAAGGACCGTGTGGACCAAATGACCGAAGCCTGGGGCGTTCAGATTCAGAACGTCGAGATGAAGAACGTGGAGATACCGGCCTCCATGCAGCGCGCCATGGCGCAGGAGGCTGAGGCCCTGCGCGAGAAGCGCGCCCGCATCATCAAGGCGGAAGCCGAGATGGAGGCCGCGGTCAAGCTGCGTCAGGCCGCCGACGAAATCGTCAAGACGCCGGAATCCCTCGAACTCCGCCGCATGCAGATGCTGACGGAAATCGGCGCCGAGCAGAACACCATGACCGTCGTCATGATGCCGTCGGAATTCATCGAGGCCGCGCGCACGCTGGCCAGAGGCAAACCTCCGGCCTAGCCGCGGGCCGCGCGGCCTCGACTCAAGACACTGAAAGACGGGCGCGGCTAGTTGCCGTTGCCGCCGTTGCCCTTGCCGATGCCGGTATCGCCCCCCGGCAGCGGGGCCGCGGGCTTGGCCGCCATCTTATGGTGATGATGATGCATCACGTGGTGATGGTGGTGCATCATGTGGTGATGATGATGCATGTGATGGTGCATCGTGTGATGCGTCGTCGTGGCCGGAGTGGCCGGTGTCGCCGGAGCGGCAGGCGTCGCCGGAGTCGCGGCGGTCGTCCCTGTGGCCGGAGCGGCAGTTCCGGTGGTGGCGGTGCCGGCGGCAAAGGCGGGCAGAGTGAAGAGCGCCGCAACCGTGGCCGCGGCAAACAGAGTGCGCATGATCGAGTCCCCTACATGTTGTGCGGAATCCTAGCGGCGCAATTGCGGCACTGCCAAGGCCAATTGGGCGCGGTCGGGCGGTTCCGAGATTACAATCTGTTTAACTCGGACAGCCCTGCCGCTAGCTTGTAGACTCTGGAGGCGGCGCATTGGCCGCGGGCGGGAGCATCGGGTGGAACGGCTGCTCAAGGCAATTCAGGCGCGCAAGCTGGACCGCATTGCGGCGGCCTATGCGCTGGGTGGCTGGCTGCTGGTGCAGGCGGCCTCCATCGCGCTGCCTGCTTTCAACGCGCCGGGCTGGATGCTGAAGGCCCTGATCCTGTTCGTGGTGCTGGGCTTCCCGGCGGCCCTGGTGGCGGGCTGGATGGGGGCGCCGCATTTCCCCTCGGGCGGGCAGGAGGCGACCAAGCTGCAGCCCGTCCATGCGGCGCTGTTCATCGTAGTGCTGGTCGTGGTCGTGCTGAGCCTCGGCGAGTTCGTCTATTGGATGTCACGCGGTGCCAGCCCCGCCGCCGACTCCGCTGCCGAGCCGGCCTCCATCGCCGTGCTTCCCTTCGTCAATCTGAGCGGCGACAGCGGCAAGGACTATTTCTCCGACGGCATGTCCGACGAGCTGCTTAACGATCTCGCCAACGTGCCGGAGCTGCGCGTGGCGGCGCGCACCTCCTCCTTCGCCTTCAAAGGCAAGAGCGAGGACATCAGGACCATCGCCCGCCTGTTGGCGGTGCGCTCGGTGCTGGAAGGCAGCGTGCGCGAGGCCGGACGGCATCTGCGCATCCATGCGCAACTGATCGACGCCGCCAACGGCTTCGAGCTGTGGTCGCAAAGCTTCGACCGCGAGATGACGGACGCGCTGGCGGTGCAGGACGAGATCGCCCGCGCCATCGTGCGCGCGCTCACTCACAAGCTGCTCCCCGGCAAGCCGTCGAAGCGGCCCGCGGCGATCGATCCCGAAGCCTATCGCGCCTATCTCGAGGCGCAGTACGCGCTGGGCCCACGCACGCAGGCCGGCTCCGAGAAGGCGCTGGCGCTGTTTCAGGAGGCGGTGGCCCGTCAGCCCGACTTCGCCGAAGCCTATGCTGGCCTTGGCCGCGCCTACATCAACGTCGCCGAATATCACACCGAGCGGAAGGACATGATCCCCTCGGCGCAGGCGGCACTGACGCGCGCGTTGGAACTCGATCCCGACAATCTCAGCGCGCTTGCCACCCATCTCGACCTCGCGCTGCATCGCATGGACTGGCAGGCGGCACGCGCCGATGCCCATCGCATGCAGGCGATCAATCCGCACAGCCAGACGGTGCTGCATGAGCTGTTCCGCTACTACCAGGCGCTGGGCTTTCCGCTGGAGGCGTTGCGCGCGGCGCAAGGCGCGGCGCAGCTCAATCGCATGGCCATCGTCGACCGCATGAACGTGGCCGCGGCCTTCATCCATATCGGCCACTTCATGGAAGCGGCGAAGGCGGCGGAGGATGCGCTCGCGCTGTATCCCAACCAGCCTTATGTGCTGTCGATGCTGTGCACCTCCTATGCACATAGCGGCCGCGCGGCCAAGTCGCAGGCGATCCTGGTGCAACTGAACGAGATGCGCGAGACGGGCTCGGCCGGCAGCTGCGCCTTCGACATCGAGGCCGGGCAGGGGCATACGGCCGCGGCCCACCCGCTGCTCGACAAGCTGGCGGCGCAATTCCCGCTGGGCGATCTCGGCGCCTCCGACATCGGCGACGACTACGCCATGATCGGCGATTATCCGAAGGCGATCGAGTGGCTGACGCGTGCCTACGACCTGCGCGAATTCGTGCTGTTCACCGTGCCTTATGACGCCACCGTTGCGCCGGCATTCTTCCAGACGCCGGAGTGGCAGGCTCTGTGGCAGCGCCCACTGGTCAAGGACTGGCAGAAAACCCACGACGCCATCGCCCGCGACCTGGCCGCCAAGCCGGCGGGATAGGCTTGCAGGGTCCGCCCCAACCGCCCCCGCGGAGAAAATTTCATGCACTTGGCTGCGGCCTCGGGCATAATGCGCGCGAGGGGACGTTGGAATACGGAAGACTGGGATGGAGTCCGGGCGGGATAGACCATCGAGCGGCTTGAACGCGGCGCTGCTGGCGCTGGTGCTCGGCGTGTCCGCGCTCGAGTTCGGCCTGTTTCCGCTGATCACGCCGCTCGGCTCCGTGAGCGAAGTTCTGTTCGTCCTCTGCGTGGCGCTCACCGGGCCGCTGCACTACGGCCTGATGCACGAGACCATGCACGGCAATCTCTACACGAGCGAGGCCGCCAACCGCCGGGTCGGCCGGCTGCTAGGGGTTCTGCTGGGCTTTCCGTGGGAAACCATGCGCTTCGGCCATCTGGCCCATCACAGCCTCAACCGCCACAGCTTGGACCGGCCGGAGGCGGTGGCGCCGGGCGCTTCGCGCGCCAAGGCTGCGCCGCTCTACTACTTCAAGCTGGTCATCGGCCATGCGCTCACCTACGTGCTGACGCCGCTGCCGGCGCTTCTGCCGGTCGGCACCACCAATTGGGTGCTGGACCGCTGGGACCGTGGACCGGAGACCGAGCAGCTGCGCGCCGTGGCCTATCGCACCTTCACCACGATGAAAAAGCGCAACGCCATCCGTCTGGACATCGCTGCAATCGTCGCCGTGTTCGGCCTGGGCTTCTGGCTGTGGGGCGGCCATTGGAGCGTGCTGCTCGCGGCCATCGTGGCGCGCTGGTCGCTGCAATCGCTGCTCGACAATGCGCCGCATTACGGCATGCCGCTCGATTCCGGCCTCAACGCCAGCAACACGCGAATGCCCGGCTGGGCGCGCATTCTGGTGCTCAACAGCAATTTTCACGACGTCCATCATCACGCGCCGCAACTCTCCTGGCAGAAGCTGCCGCGTGCCTTCACGGAGACGCGGGCGCCGCTGCATGGCAGCTGGGCGGCGGGCGTGCTGCGCCAGTTCCGCGGACCGCTGCATCTGGACGGCGATGAGCGAACCGCTTGAGGCCGGGCTGCCGGCGCCACCGCCGGAGGCCGCTCTGCCAGATGCCGATCCGCAGGCGCGCTGGAAATTCCTGCGCGACGTGGCGGTGTTCGAGTTCAAGCTGGCGCTCAACAATGTGCACAATTTCTTCCAGATTCCGCTCACCCTCGGCGCGGCGCTCATCGACTTGGTGTTCAAGGGCAAGAGCGAGGGCGAGCGCTTCTACAAGCTGGTGGAGAGCGGCCGCACCATCGACGACGCCATCGATATCTACAGCGTGGTGTCGCATCGCGAGAAGAGCCTGAACCGAGACTACACGGTCGACGCCGTCATCTCGAAGCTCGAAGGCGTCATCGTGCGCGAATACGAGAAGGGCGGCACGGCGGCCAGCGTGAAGTCTGCCGTCGACCGCGCCATCGACGAGATGCAGGCCAAGGCGGGTGCCGGCAAGGACCGCGCCGGCGACGCGCTCAAGGCTGCCGCCGACCGGCTGCGCGAGAAGCTGGACAAATCTGCGGGAAGCTAGCCGCCGTCGAAGCCTTCGAGCACGTTGCAGGTGTTCTCGGCCAAGTGCTCGAGATTGTAGCCGCCCTCGAAGACGAACAGCGTGGGCAGGCGGAGCGCTGCCAGCGCCTCACCCAGGCGCAGATAGTCTTCCGTCCTGAGCTTGAAGCGGGAGATCGGATCGGCCTCGAACGTGTCGAGCCCCAGCGAGACCAGCAGCACGTCGGGGGCGAAGTCGCGGATGCGCGCGAGCGCGGCGCCGAGCGCTTCGGCATAGGCCGGCCATTCCGTCTTGCGCGGCAGCGGCAGGTTGAGATTGAGGCCATCGCCGGCGCCTTCGCCGCGCTCATCGGCAAAACCGAGGAAGTGGGGATAGGCGAAGCTCGGATCGGCATGCACCGAGACGAACAGCACGTCGCTGCGCCGGTAGAAGATCGCCTGCGTTCCGTTGCCGTGATGATAGTCGACATCGAGGATCGCCGGCCGCATGCCCTGATCCGCCAGCCACTGCGCCGCGATGGCGACGTTGTTCAGATAGCAATAGCCGCCGAACAGATCGGCGCCGGCGTGATGGCCCGGCGGCCGGGTCAGCGCGAAGACCGCGCGCTCGCCTTCGTGCAAAGCGCGCGCCGCGGAGAGCGCGACATCGGCGGCCGTGCGGGCCGCCGCAAAGGTGCCCTTGCCGATCGGCGTCGCGGTGTCGAAAGCATAGGAGCCGAGCCGGGATTCGATGTCGCCGCCGCAGCGATCGCGCAGGCCGCGTCCGGGCCAGGCCGAGGGAATGGCGTCTGCCGTGTCGCGCCAATAATGCGCGCGCCAATCGGCATAGGCCGAGCCCAGAAACTCCACGAAGGCGGCGTCATGCACGCGCAGGATTGGCGCGGCGCCGAATTCCGATGGCGCGATCACCGGACCCAGCTTGCGCGCCTCGATGCGCGCGCGCACGCGCTCCGCGCGCTCGGGAATTTCCACGGCGGGCACCAGCCTGCCGCCCTCGAATTCCTCCTTGGGCGCGTGACCTTGGTGCGCAGGCGAATAGAACGTCTTCATCGCGGCCAGTCTGTCACGAAATCGCGTTGTCTCAAGCCCCCCATAAAGCGCACGCGGAGACGAGGAGGAGTTGCGGAACTCCTTGAATACCAACCCAACAATCGTCATGGCCGGGTTGCGGTAACGCAAGTGGAGGCAATCCCGGCCACCTATGCACACGCTGCGAGACGGTGTTCATGGGTGGCCGACAGCTCGCCTCCGCTGCGCTGCGGCTCGGTCGGCCATGACGGTTTTGATGGTTGTTGATTTCCTCCGCGTCCTCCGCGACCTCCGCGTGAAAAATTGTTGTTCTCCGCAGTGTCGGCGGGTCCAGTTGCCTAACGCCCGTCCTCGGCTAGGCTCGGGGAGGCAGGAATGGGAGGACGGGCCATGGGGCTGAAGACGCCGCAGCAATATGTGGAAAGCCTGCGCGACGGGCGCGTGATCTATTGGGACGGCGAGCGGATCGACGATATCACCAAGCATCCCCGCTTCCGCATTCCTCTCGCCATCACGGCTGCGGATTACGACTACGACGATCCCGAACTGGGCAAATTGCGGCGCTATCGCACCGACGAAGGCGGCGAGGGGCATCGCATCTACCAGATCCCGCGAAGCGAAGCCGATCTCGCCAAGCGGGTCGAGCTGCTGGGTCACACGTCCATCGGCACGGCGGTATCCGGCGTGTTCATGGCGCTGATGAGCGTCAAGGACCAGGTGGCGGCCGTCAATCCGCAATGCGCCGAGAATATCGAGCGGATGTACCGCTACTGCCGCGACAACGATCTGCGCGGCGCCGAGGTCATCACCGATCCCAAAGGCGACCGCAAGCGCCGGGCCCATGAGCAAGACGATCCGGACCTCTATGTCCGCATCGTCGATCGCAACAAGGACGGCATCGTGGTGCGTGGCGCCAAGCTGCACATCACGGCGGCCTCCGTTATCCACGAGCTGGTGGTGATGCCCACCAAGGGCATGCGCCAGGACGAGACCGACTATGCGGTGTCGTTCTCGATTCCAGTGGCGACCGATGGGGTCAAGATCATCAACCGCAGCTTCGCGCCGGCCGAGCTCAACGCTTTCGACTATCCGGCCAGTTCCCGCCACAGCATGCCGGAAGGCTTCGTCATCTTCGACGACGTGTTCGTGCCCTGGGAGCGGGTGTTCCTGGCCGGCGAAGTGCAACTGGCGAGCAAGCTGGCGCAATCGCTGGGCCTGTGGGAGCGCACCGGCGGCGTCATCGCCGCGGTGGAGCAATCGGAATTGTTCGTCGGCTTGGCGCAGCTCGTCACCGAAATGCAGGGCAAGGAGAGCGATGCGGTGGCGCAGGCCTCCATCGCCGAGCTCATCACCTATGCGCAGATGCTGAAAATGTCGCTGGACTATGCCTGCCGCCATTTCGAGACCACGGCAACCGGCATGGTCTATCCCAACACGCTCGCCATCAACGCTGCCAAGTACTATTACGCCGCGAATTTCCACCAGACGGTGCGCTATCTGCACGATCTGGGCGGCGGGCTGACGCTGACCCTGCCGACCGAGGCCGATCTGCGCAATCCGGAATCCGGCAAGTACATCCGCAAATATCTGCACACCAAGCCGAGCGTGGAGGTGGAAACGCGCATGCGGGTCTACAATCTGATCCGCGACCTGACGGCGGATGCCTATGGCGGGTGGAATTTCGTCGTGGCGCTGCAGGCGGGCGGCGGGCTGCCGGCGCAGCGCTTCATGATGACCCGCACCTTCGACCTCGCCGCGGCGAAGCAGAAGGCGCTCAAAGCCGCGGGTGCGCTGCCCAACTGACTGTGATATAGGTCGCGGGAGACGGAGCAGTGGCATGACGTTCCAGCGAATCACCATCGATCCCGCACAAATGGGTGGCGTCCCCTGCATTCGTGGCCTGCGGATCCCCGTTGCCACGGTGGTAGGCATGATCGCGGACGGCATGACGGAAGGCGAAATGCTTGCCGACTTTCCCGACCTCGAGCCCGAAGATATCCGCGAGGCCCTGCGCTACGAGTCAACCAACTAAATCGGCGCGCTGTGTCGCGCGCATCTAGCCCGCCTGAAGCAGGATAGCGCCGGCGACGATCACTGCGGCGGCGAGCCAGCGGCGCGGCGTCATGGGCTCGCCGAGGAAGCTCATCGCCAGCGCCGTGCCGAACAGCACGCTGGTCTCGCGCAGTGCCGCCAGCTGCGCGGTGGCGCCGAAGCGATAGGCCAGCATCGCCGAGCCGTAGGTGGTGATGGAGAGCAGGCCCAGCACAATGCCGAGCCGCCATTGCCGCCGAGCCTCGATCACCACGGCGCGGCCGCGGATGCCCGGCGCCGTCACCAGCACGCAGAGACCGTGCGCCACGAAGAACCACAGCACGTAGGAGAGCGGGTTGGCGACGCTGCGCACCCCGCTCGCGTCGATGAGGGTGTAGAGGCCGATGGTGAGCCCGGTACCGAGTGCATAGGCAAGGCCTGCCGCGGCGCCTTTGCTGGCGCGATGGGAAATCCCGATGGCGATGACGCCGCCGCAGACCAGCGCGATGCCCGCCAATTGCAGCGGCTGCTGCTGCTCGTGCAGGATCAGCATCGCGCCGAGCGTCGTGAACAACGGCCCGGTGCCGCGCGCCATCGGATAGACCGCGGAGAACGCGGCGCTCTCGTAGGATTTGACCAGCAAGAGCTCGTAGACCGCGTGCACGGCGGCGGTGGCAAACAGGAGCCACACGGCGAGCCCCCGCGGCAGCGGCACCAAGAACAGCGCCGGCGCCACCATCATGGCGGAGAACACGCCGATCAGCAGCCGCATGGCATATTTGTCGTCCGCCCGCTTGGTCAGGATGTTGACGACGGCATGGACGACGGCGGAAAGAAGGATGAGGACAAGGGCGGCGGACATCGGCCTGCAAAGCTTTACATTGGCTGCGCCAGGAAGGAAGACTGGCCCGTGGCGAGGGATTGAGAGAGGACGTCGTGCCATTTACAGACGATCCGTTGAACGGCTTTATCCGCAGTCTTGACGCGGGTGGGATGGTCATGGCCGTCACATCGTCCGGCTCGGTCGTGCCCCAGACGCTCGTATCTCCCCGCTCCGCCCAGCAGTTGTTCCGCAGCTACCAGGCCTCCGCCGATTCGTCCCAATGTCTCGAATGCCAGTCCAACAACCTCTTCCTGCAGGCCTCCACCGGCGGGCTCGAGGCCGCCCCCGAAAAAAGCGGCGACAAGAGCCAGCAATGGTGGCTATCGCCGGACGGGCATCTTTCCAGCGAGGCGATGGGCGACGATGTTCTGGCGATCCGGAACGGCGCTTATGTGATCATCCCGCGCGACCCGAACGACGTTACCCAGAAGTTCGAGTTCGTCTATCCCGCCGCCGAGTTCTACATCCGCAACAGCTTCACGGGATTTTTCCTGGCGGCCGACTCGAGCAATGGCGTTTTCTGGTCAGGCATACCCGAGACGGACGACGCAAGACTGCGCTGGTACAGCACGCCGAGCCAGCGGTTTATGAACCGCGCCACGGGCAAGGTGCTTCAAGCCCGCGAAATACCCGGCGCAGGTCGAGCCACGCTCGCGCTGGGCGATGCCCTGGCCGTCGGGCCCGGCAGCCTGCTTCAGGCATTCGTTGTGACATCGGATCGCACATTGCGGTGTCTTGCAGCCCAGTCGCTGGTCGTTGGCGGTGCCCCGGCGTCCGTCGTGCTCGTGGACTACTCGCCTTCGAATCCCCTGTTGCCGATCCAGCTCGTTTCGCCGTTTTCCTTTTTCCTGCTCCAATCGAACCTTCCGCAGCCGGTGGGAGCGCCGCCGGTGCCTCTTTGGCTGACGTTCGATGGCTATGGCGTTGCAACGATGCAGCGCACGCAAACCGGCGGGCGCGGCCAGCTCTTTGCCGTATCGGATTTTGGGCAGGTATTCTGTGCGCAACTGGGACAAATCGCTTGGATCAACACCCAGAACAATCCGCCAGCTTATCTGGGGGCATCGGACATGCAACATGGGAGGCCGCAGGACATCACGTTTCAGTTTGAAGGGGAAGAACTGCCGGGTGGGGCCCTGGGTGTCATAAGAATACCGGCGAATTCGCAACTGCTCTCGGTGACGTTGAATGCCGCCGGGGCGCCCGTGGTCACATTCTCGCCCCCCGTGAGCAATTCGTCCCAGGCCACGCAGTACTGGACTGTGGTCGATCCCTTGAACGGTGCGATGCGGTTCTTCATCGAGTATATCCTGGACAAGTTCACCGGTCCCGCCACGTTTCCACAATGAGAGAGTTCGTCTGGTGACATATCTCAACGCCGACCTCATCAACGTCCCCGGCGGGCGGGCGAAACTGGCGACGCCGGCGCTGGTGGTCGATCTGGATGTGTTGGAGCGCAACATTGCGGCGATGGCGGCGCATGCGCGCGCCAACCGGATCGCGCTGCGTCCACACGCCAAGACTCACAAATCGGCAGAGATCGCCGGGCGGCAGATCGCGGCCGGGGCGCTCGGCATCTGCGTGGCAAAGCTGGGCGAAGCGGAAGCGCTCGCCGATGCCGGAATCGATTCGATCCTGATCACCTCGCCGGTGGTGACGGAGGGCGGCATTGCGCGACTGATGGCCTTGAACGGCAGGCTGCGCGAGCTGATGGCGGTGTGCGACAACGCGGAGATTGCGACGCGCCTCGCGGAAGCCGCGCGCGCCTCCGGCAAGCCGCTCAAGCTGCTGGTCGACATCGATCCCGGCATGAGCCGCACCGGAATCCCGTTCGAGCGCGCGCCGGCGCTGGTGGAGCAGGTGGCCAAGGCGGACGGTCTCGAATACGTGGGATTGCAATGTTACGCCGGCAATCTGCAGCATCTGGAATCGCCCAATGAGCGGCGCGACGCCTCGCTCTCGGTGATGAAGAGCCTGGGGGAGCTGCGCGACCGGCTGAAGGCGCAAGGGTTGGCGCCGAAGCTCCTGACCGGCGGCGGCACCGGCACCTTCGACATCGATCCCGATGCCCGTGTGCTGACCGAGCTGCAAGTCGGCTCCTACGTCTTCATGGATCGTCAGTACAATGAGGTTTGGCGGAAGCCCGAAGGCCGGGTGCCGTTCGAGACTTCGCTGTTCGTGCAGACCACCGTGATCAGCGCCAACCGCGACGGCCTGGCGACCACCGATGCCGGCTTCAAGGCCTTCGCCACCGATGCTGGAGCGCCCGAGATCGCCTCCGGCGCGCCGGCCGGCGCCAGCTACTTCTTCTTCGGCGACGAGCAGGGCGGCATTCTCTACGATTCGAGCCAGGCCAGGCTGAAGCCGGGCGACGTCGTCACCTGCGTGGTTCCGCATTGCGACCCCACCGTCAATCTCTACGACTGCTTTCATGGGGTCCGCGGCGACGTGCTGGAGGCGATCTGGCCGGTCGAGGCCCGTGGCCGTTCGGCCTGAAATCCCCCGTCAATACGGTTAAATCTGAAACCCGCGTTCATGTCCGGTTCAGGCGCTAGCCGCGAGATTCCGGCCATGCCTGTAGAGGGGCTTTAGAACAAAGGAACTGGAGCAATGAAGCGGTTCGGAAAAATCCTGACGGGGGCGCTGCTGGCCGGGTCGGCCGTGGCGGCGACCGTCGCCACGACGGCGCCCGCGGATGCGCGCGTCGCCATCGGCATCGGCATCGGCGTGCCGGGCTACTACGGTCCGGGCTACTATCCGCCCGGCCCCTGCTATGACTACGACTACAACTACGACGGCTATTGCGGCTATCCGACCTATTCCGGCGCCGTTTTCATCGGCGGGCGCTGGGTCACTGGCCGGCATTACTATCGCTGGTGGGGCGGGGCACCATGGTTCTGGTGGCACGGCCACTGGCATAACTGGCACGGCTGGCGCGGCGCTCACTTCAACTGGAACCACGGCGGCGGTCACTGGGCCCACGGCGGCGGTCACTGGGGCCACGGCGGCGGTCACTGGGGCCACGGTGGCCACTGGGGCGGCGGCCATCACATGGGCGGTGGTCACTGGGGCGGCGGCCACATGGGCGGCGGTCACTGGGGCGGTCATGCCGGGGGAAGCCATGTGGGCGGCCATATCGGCACCCATAGCGGCGGCGGTGGACATCACCACCACTAGGGCTCCGCAAAGTCAGCAACTGGCGGCCTCGGCGAGCAAATCGCCGGGGCCGTTGCCTTTTTCTACGGATCGTTCCGCGCTCTGAATGGTTTATGCCTTAGCATTTGTTCATCGTCCATTCAGCCGCCCCGCCCGAAGCTCGGAGCAGGGGTGAAAACCAAGGAGTGACCTCATGAAGGCTTTCCTCAAAACGACCGTCGCGGGTGCCGCGATGGCAGGCGCGGCGATGTTCGCCTCGGCGCCGGCCGAAGCCCGCGTCGATCTGGGAATTTCCATCGGCGTGCCCGGCGTGGCGTTCGAATATGACAGCGGCGGCTACTGCGACCGCTGGGGCTGCCCGGACGACTACTGGGATGCTCCCGTCTACTACGGCCCGGTCTACTGGGGCGGCCAATGGTATCGCGGGCCGGTCTACTACCGGCAGTACCGCGGCGATTACTGGTACTGGATCCATGGCGGCTGGCGGCGCGACGAATGGCGCGGCCCACATCCCCGCTGGTGGGGCCATTACCGCTACGGGCCCGCGCTGGGCTTCGAATGGTATCGCGGCCACGGCTTCCGCATTCCCGAGCGCCATCTGAACTGGTGGCGGATGCACGGCAACGAGCATCGCTGGGATCGCGATCATCGCGGCGACATGCGGGACATGATGCGCGACCATGATCGGGACATGCGCGACCGCGACCATGACCGGGGCGATCATGACAACGATCACCGCGACAACATGGGCGGCCCCGGCGGCGGCATGGGCGGCGGCGATCACCCCGACCACCATGGCGGCATGGGCGGCGGCGATCATCCGGCCGCCGGCGGCATGGGCGGCGATGAAGGCACTGGCCATCACGGTCATCATGGCGACAACGCCGGCGGCGGCGACAATGCCGGCAGTGGCGCGCCGGCCGCAGGCTCCGACAGCGGCGGCGGCCACAAGGGTCACCACGGCGACAA
>DATCOJ010000279.1:0-8862 GCA_036564785.1 Rhizomicrobium sp.
ATGAAGATGTTGTCCTCGCGGCACCATAGGAACGCATGCTCCGGCGCGTGGCCGCGGCCGACGACAACCTCCCACACGCGCCCGCCGATAGGAATGCGCTCGCTTTCCTCGATGCGGCGATAGGCGTTGGGCAGCTTGTAAACGCCTTTGCCGAAGCCGCCGAAGCGCGTTTTGTAGTCCTCGAGCGCCTGATCCGGAAACCCGGCGGCGCGATAGAAGCGCACGCCTTCCGCCGGCGCCTCCTGGCCAGTATCGGCGACGAGGTTGCGGCAAAGCAAATAGTCGGTGCGAGACATCCACAACTCGACGCCGAAGCGCCGCACCAGCCAACCGGCGAGACCCACATGATCCGGGTGCAGATGGGTGACGATGACGCGTTTGATGGGACGGCCCCCCATGGCGCCGGTGAACAGAGTCTTCCAGGCATCGGCGGTGACCTGGTCGTTGATGCCGGTGTCCACCACCGTCCAGCCGTCGCCATCCTCCAGTAGCCACAAATTGATGTGATTGAGCTGCATGGGCAGCCGCATCCGCACCCAATGGATGCCGGGCGCGAGTTCGATGGTTTGGCCGAGCTCGGGCCGCGCGGCGAACGGGTAGTCGAGGTTGCTGCCCGGCCGGGCCGGGGCTTCGGCGATGGTCAATGAACGGTCCTCAGGGGCTGCTTCGACTATGAGAAGGAGGCTTCAGCCCCGTCAAGCAGCCAAATCTTCATGTTCGCGGCGGTCGCGCCATTCCTCCCTATCCGCTATAAGCTGAGCGTCCGCTCCGGAGTTGGGATCATGCTGCGCTGGATCGTTGTCGCCGCCCTCGCCTTTTGCGCCGCTCCGGCACTGGCACAAGACATCTCCAAGGACCCGGCAAAGGCGCCCGGCGGCAGCTACCGGCTCGACCCGCGCCACAGCCAGGTGCTGTTTGCCATCGGCCATATCGGGCTGACGGATTTCCACGGCCGCTTCGACAAGCTCTCCGGCACGCTCAATTTCAATCCGGGCCAGCCGGAGAAGAGTGCAGTTTCGGTCACCATCGACACCACGAGCGTCGACACGCCGAGCCACGAGCTCAACAGCGTGTTGCAGGGCGAGGACGTGTTCAGTTCCGAGAAGTTTCCCAGCGCCTCGTTCAAATCCAATTCCGTGACGCGAAACGGAAGCGATAGCGGCCGCATCGCCGGCACGCTGACATTGAGGGGAATATCGAAGCCGGTGGCACTGGACGTGAGCTTCAGCGGCGTCGGCGTGGATCCGCTGAACGGCAAGCCGGCGCTCGGCTTCCGCGCCACCGCCAGGGTCAAGCGCACCGACTTCGGCATCACCGGCATGGCATGGGAGCCGATGGTGGCTGACGAGGTGACGCTCACCATCGAGGCCCTATTCGAGCAGGAGGGCAAATGAGCGCGGCGAACACCCAGACGCGCTACGGCGCAGTGGCGATGACCTTTCATTGGACGATTGCCGCGCTGGTGCTCGCCAATATCTGCCTCGGCCTTTATTTCGCCGACCTGCCACGGAGCGATCCCAACAAATTCGAGCTGTTCCAGCTTCACAAATCCATCGGCCTGACGGTGCTGGTGCTGAGCGTGCTGCGGCTCGCCTGGCGTCTGGTCAATCCCATTCCGCCGTTGCCGGCGGACATGAATCCGGCGCTACGGGCATTGGCGCGCGGCACGCACTATTTGCTCTATTTCCTCATCGTCGCCATACCGCTCACCGGGTGGATTCTGGTGTCGGCCTCCAAGCTGGGCGGGCGCGTGCCGACCATCTATTTCCACCTGTTCAACTGGCCGCATATCCCCTTCATCGCCAATCTGCCGCCAGAGCAGAAGGCGCCGCTGCATGAGGTGTTCGACACCACCCATGTGGTGCTGGCGTGGTCGGCCATCGTGTTGATTCCGCTGCATGTGATGGGCGCGCTCTATCACCAGTTCATTCGCCGCGACGACGTGCTGAAACGGATGCTGCCGGGCACGCGCGTCCGCCCGACGGCGCCGGCGGAATGATGAATCGATCGCTCGTCCTTGCGGGAATCGCGGCACTCGTCGCGCTCGCCTCGCCCGCCTCCGCTGCGCACTGGAACGTGGACTATGGCCGGAGCCGGCTGGGCTTCCGGGTGAACTGGGGCAACGAGCCTTTCGTCGCGCAATTCCATTCGTGGAAGGCGGACATCGCGTTCGATCCGGCCGATCTGGCGCATTCGCGCGCGGCGGTGGACATCGACGTCACCAGCGAGAGCTCGGATGACGAGCAGACCGACGACGGCGTGAAGGGAGCTCAGGGTTTCGACGCGGATCGCTTCCCCGCCGCGCATTTCGAGACGATTGCCTTCAAGCATCGTGGCGGCCATGCCTATGTCGCAGCCGGGACGGTGTCGATCAAGGGCGTCGCGCGGCCGGTCACTCTGCCCTTCACGCTCAACATTTCCGGCGCCACCGCCCATATGGTTGGGCAGGCGCATCTGTCGCGCGCCGACTTCCAGGTCGGAACCGGAACCTGGGCCAAGCCCGATCCGGTGGCTTACGAGGTGACGGTGAATATCGATTTGGTGGCGACCAAAGCCGGACCGTGAATATTGGATCAACCCTCCCCCAAGCGTTTCTCGCTTCGCTCGCAACGCTTGCCCCCTCCCGCAAGGGGAGGGGGGAGTTCTAGAGTGTGAGAATGGAGTCGATCACGGCCAATGTCGTCGCCGCTGACGACGCAGGGATCGCGCGCGCGGGCGGGATCATCCGCGCGGGCGGGCTGGTGGCGTTTCCCACCGAGACCGTCTATGGCCTCGGTGCCGACGCGACCAACGACCGGGCGGTGGCGGCGATCTTCGCGGCGAAGGAGCGGCCGCGCTTCAACCCCCTGATCGTGCATGTGCGCGATACGGCCGAAGCGGAATCGCACGTGGAGTTCAATGCTTTGGCGCAGGCACTGGCAGAGCGCTTCTGGCCGGGACCCTTAAGCCTGGTGCTGCCGCGCAAGCCCAACTCGCCGCTGTCGCTGCTGGTGAGTGCCGGATTGGACACGGTGGCGTTGCGAGTGCCGTCGAACGCGATTGCGCAGAAATTGCTTTCGGCTGCCGGCCGACCCATCGCGGCGCCAAGCGCCAATCTCTCGGGTCGCGTCAGCGCGACCACGGCGGCGCATGTGGCCGCGGATTTTGGCGAGCGTGTCGGTCTGGTGCTCGACGGCGGAGCGGCGCGGCTGGGGCTGGAATCCGCCGTCATCGGCTTCGACGGAGCGCGCGCCATATTGCTCAGGCCCGGCGCGGTGTCGCGGGAGGAGATCGAGCGCGTCACGGGTCCGCTGGCAGCAGCGTCCTTGGACCATATTTCTTCGCCTGGACAGCTGGCGAGCCACTATGCACCGCGCACACCGCTGCGATTGAATGCGCGTGATGTCGGGCCGGATGAAGCGCTGCTCGCTTTCGGCCAGCCGCTTGCGGGTGCGAAGATCGTGCGAAACCTGAGCCCGTTCGGAGATTTGACGGAAGCTGCCGCCAACCTGTTCGCCATGCTGCGGGAACTCGACGCGGCCAACGCACGAACGATTGCGGCCATGTCCATTCCGGAGCACGGATTGGGCGAAGCGATCAACGACCGCTTGCGCCGCGCGGCGGAGCGGCCATGACCGTCGCGGCAGAGGTTATTGCAAGGCTGAAAGAGGCGGCCCGACCTGGCGGCTTCAGCGAGGACGCACACGAGATCGCGCCGCATCTCGTCGAATGGCGCGGCAAGTTCCAGGGCCGCTCGCCGCTGCTGCTGATGCCGCGCACCACGGCCGAGGTCTCGCGCATTCTCGCGATCTGCCACGAAACGCGCACACCCATCGTGCCGCAAGGCGGCAATACCGGCCTGGTCGGCGGGCAGATTCCGCTGAACGGAGAAATCCTGCTCAGCCTGACGCGGATGAACCGCATCCACTCGCTCGATGCGGCAGGAATGACCGTGGTGGCGGAAGCGGGCGTGGTGCTCGCCGAGCTGCAGCGAGCCGCCGACGACGCCGGCCGGATGTTTCCGCTCAGCCTGGCGGCGGAAGGCAGCTGCACCATCGGCGGTAACCTTTCCACCAATGCCGGTGGCGTCAACGTGCTGCGCTACGGCAACGCGCGCGATTTGGCGTTGGGGCTGGAAGTGGTGCTGGCGGACGGAAGAGTGCTCGATCTGCTGCGGACTTTGCGCAAGGACAATACCGGCTACGACCTGAAGCAGCTGTTTATCGGCTCGGAAGGAACGTTGGGTGTGATCACGGCGGCGGCGCTGAAGCTGTTTCCCAAGCCGGCCGAACGCGTCACCAGCTTGGTGGCGGTTCCGAGCGTGGAAGAGGCCGTGGCGCTGCTCGGCCGGCTGCAGGAGGCAACCGGCGGGCTCGTCAGCGCTTTCGAGCTGATGCCGCGAATCGGGCTTGAGTTGGTGCTCGCTCACATGCCCGGCACCAGCGATCCGCTCGCCGCGCCTTCTCCTTGGTACGTGCTCGTCGAGGCAACCAGCGGCGCGCGATTCAGCCTCGGCGACGTCGTCTCGCAGGCCATCGCCGACGCAATCCAACAGCATGCGGCGAGCGACGCCGCCATGGCTTCGAGCGAGGCACAGCGGCAAGCGCTGTGGCGGCTGCGCGAGAGTCTCTCGGAAGCGCAAAAACATGAAGGCGGCTCGATCAAGCACGACGTCTCGGTGCCGGTCGCCGCGGTCCCCGAATTCCTGCGCCGGGGCTGCGAGGCCGCGGCGCGCCTCATTCCCGGGATCCGGCCGGTGCCGTTCGGTCATCTCGGCGATGGCAATATCCATTTCAATTTCAGCGTGCCCAAAGGCGGCGACAACGAGGCGTTCCTCGCCCGCTGGAGCGAGCTAAACAGGATCATCCACGACATCGTGCATGCGTTCGGCGGCTCAATCAGCGCCGAGCATGGCATCGGCGCGCTCAAGCGCGAGGAGCTCCTGCGCTACAAGAGCGCCGCCGCGATCGACACCATGCGCGCCCTCAAACGCACGCTGGATCCCCACAACATCCTCAATCCCGGAAAACTAATCGATCCCCGCTAAGCAGCCTTGGGAAGCACCGGTCCCGCGCTCTTGGCCGCGGGGAGCGGGATCAACTCGGCGCGCCGCGGCGCCGACGAGTTCGACATCGCGCTCAGTGCCGCGGTGACGATGGTGGCGAGATAGGGCAAGGTCTGGATCGACAGCATCGCCATCCACAGGACTGCCGCTGGATCGTCGAAGCCGCTGTCGAGCGCCAGTCCCAGCACGGCCAGCGCTCCGAGAACGAGCAGCGCCAGTTCCTGCCAGGCCAGCCGCAGCACCTGGCTCAGCATGGCGGGGTCCTCGCATTTGGGCGTGCGAAGGAACGGGCGGCGCGAGGTGAACAATCCCGTCCACACCGCCTTCGCCACCGTGTGGGTCAGCGCAAGACCCGCTGTGGAGGCGAGGATGGCGCCCTTCACGCCGGAGCCCACCTTCTGCGGATAGAGCAGCAAGGTCTTCAGAGTCTTGGCGGCGAACAGCGCGACGGCCGCCGCCGATAGCGCCACCATCGGCACGTCGAAATAGCGCGGAGCCAGGATCATCAACACCGTCCACACCAGTGCGAACATCGTGACGATCAAGCCCAGCCCGTCAGACAGCCAGGGCAGCCAGCCGCTCAGGAAGTGGTAGCGCTGCGCCCAGCGGAGCTTGCTGCCACCGAGGAAGATGGCGCGCGCGTGCCGCTTCATGATCTGCATGGCGCCGTAGACCCAGCGATAGCGCTGACTCATGAAAGCGCCCAGCGTATCCGGCGTCAGCCCCATTCCCAGGCTTTGAGGGATGTAGGCGGCGCTGTAGCCCGCCTCGAAGAGCTTGAGACCGAGTTCGGTGTCCTCGGTGATGCACCAAGTGCTCCAGCCTCCTACTTGGGCGAGCGCGTCCTTGCGCACGATCATCATGGTGCCGTGCTGAATGATGGCGTCGTTCTCGTTGCGCTCCACCATCCCGATGTGGAAGAAGCCGCGATACTCCTCGAAACACATGGTCTTGAACAGGCTGGCGCCCCCGTCGCGATAGTCCTGCGGGCCCTGCACCAGCGCGATTTCGGGGGAAGCGAACAACGGCAAAGCCCGCCGCAGCCAGAACGGCTCAACCTGATAGTCGCTGTCGATCACGGCGATGTAACGCGCGGCGGGATCGGTCCACTCGAACATGCGGTTGAGCGCGCCGGCTTTGAAGCCTTCGACGCCATCCGCATGGAAAAATCGGAAACGCGAGTCAAGCGTGGCGCAATGGGTTTCGACCGGCTGCCACACGGCTGGATCGGCTGTGTTGTTGTCGAAGACGATGACTTCGAAATTGTCGTAGTCGAGGCTTGCGAGGGCGTTCAGCGTCTCGATCACCATGGCGGCCGGCTCGTTGTAGCAAGGCACATGGATGGAGATGCGCGGCGCCAGCTCGGGAATCTCGGCGCGGAAGGCGCGCCGCTCCACCCGCCACAGGCTAGCCGCCAGCTCGATACCCTCGGTCAGGATCACGGTCGCCGCGAGAAGCACGAGCGGAATCATGGCCAGAATGACGATCACATCGCTGGGCTCGATATATTCGAGCGAGGCGGCGTCGATCAGGACGAGAAGGCCCGTGGTGATTGCCGCCACCAATCCGCCCATCACGAGATAGCCGGGCTGGCGCACCCGCGGCATGCGGCCAAGGATCAGGAGCCCGAGGAGAAACGTGGCGATGGCGGCGCCGGAGGCGTAAGTGCGCCATTCGGGAAAGTTTCGCAGCATCCCGGTGAAGGCGAATTTAGGCCGGCCCGAGGCGTCGAAAAGGCCCCAATATGCTCCAACCGCGCCTTCGCTGCCGACCTTCCAGGGTTGATCGTAGGCTTCGATCAGGTAGTAGTCCCAGCCCTTCTCCATGGCGAGCTGCACGAAACTGCGTATGTAATAGGCCTCATTGGCGAGCGATGCTTCGGAGAATTTCCTCGTGCGCCCTTCCGACGGCCAGCCGGATTCGCCGATGACGATCGGCTTGTCGGGGAACTCCGCCTGCACCTTGTTGAATTGCCGCTCGTCGAACGCAACCGCATCGCGGATGGAAACGCCTTCCCAATACGGCAGGAGGTGAATGGAGACGATGTCGACGTATTGCCCGATTTCCGGATACATCAGCCAGGTCGACCAGGTTTCGGCCGTCGTCACCTTGATGCGGTTCGGCAGCGCGTCGCGCACCCGCCGGATGTACGCGTTCAACTGATCGGCGCTGACGTAGCCGAACATCATCACTTCGTTGCCGACGAACACCCGATCGATGACGCGGCGATTGTTCAGCGCCGTCCGGATGCACGTCTGAAGCTCCTTCTCATTCGCCTCAAGGTCGGAGGTGATCCAGCAGCCGAGCGAGACGGTGAGGCCGTAGCGCCGCGCGATCTCGGGCACCCGGTCCAGCCCGTTGGCCACGGTGTAGGTGCGGATGTGGCCGGTGATGGCGGCGAGCTGCTCCATGTCTCTGGCGATGCGCTCCGGCGAGGTCCATTCGTGGTTCTTCTCGCTGAAATCGTGGCTCGGACTGTAGGAGATGCCGCGCACCTGCCCGTCCCAGTCCGGCGCGATCACGGCATAGTCGCGCGCGGCCCAGAACAGCATGCTGGCGCTCACGACCAGTAGGAGCGCAATGGCGATCCTAAGCGTTCCGCCGGTGATCCAGCCGGTTAGCTTGCCGAACATTCCCACCACCCGGTCAGCAGCCGCGAACGGAATTCAGGCGGCGCTGCTCCCATCCACTATAGCAAAGAACGCAGAGGCGCGCGGCTCCGGCTATTGGCCGCCGCCGTTTTGGTCGTTTGGCGGCTCCTTGGGGGGCGGCGCGACCACCAGAAGCTTGAGATCGAAAACCAGCACTTGGTTGGGCGGAATGACTCCGCCAGCCCCGCGGGCGCCATAGGCGAGATTGGCCGGGATCACCAGCTCCCACTCGTCGCCTTCCCGCATCAGCTCGAGCGCCTCGGTCCAGCCAGGGATGAGCTTGTTGGCGGTGAACTGCTGCGGCATGCCGGGCTCGGTGGCGTCGAACACGTTGCCGTTGATCAGGTTGCCCTTGTACTCGACCGTGACGAGGTCGGTGGGTTTGGGGCGCTTGCCGAAGCCGGTGTGGATCACCCGGTACTGCAGGCCGCTGGGCTGCACGGTCACACCTGGTTTCTTGGCGTTGGCCGCAAGGAAGGCCGTGTTGGCTTGGGCGCCAAGCGTGCTGTCGGCGGCAGAGGCGGCCACAGCCGAAACGGCGAGGAAGCCCGCAAGTAAAAATCCAAATCGCATCATCGTCACTCTCTCCCGGATGGCCGAAGGCGGCGGCAGAGCAATAGCCGCTAACGGGTTGGATTCAAGGGGTTTTGGTCCTAACCACGCAATATGGCTAAAGCGCAGCAGCAGATTCTTGGCGTCGGGGCGGTTTTGTGGCGCGGATCGGACTTGCTCCTGCTGGTGCGGCGCGGGCAGGAGCCACGCCTTGGCGAATGGAGCCTGCCCGGCGGCCGGGTCGAGCCGGGCGAAACCCTGCGCCAAGCTCTGAGCCGGGAAATCCACGAAGAGACCGGGCTGTGGGCGGATATCGGCGAGCTGATCGACGTGGTCGAGCTGACCGACCACAGTGGGGACCTGCGGCCCGCGCGGGACTATGTCCTGATCGATTTCACTGCCCATTGGCGGGGCGGCGAGGCCTGCGCTGCCTCGGACGCCGCGGAATGCGGCTGGTTTGCACCGCTCGAAGCGCTGGCGCTGGTCGACTGGGAAGAGACGCGCCGAATCATCCGGGCGAGCGCGTTGAAGACCTGGGGCCTCAGGCTTTAGCGCCGAGGAACAGCCGTGCCAGCCAGGAACGCCGCTGCGGCAGCGCCCGGCCGATGTCGGCGC
>DATCOJ010000280.1:0-39191 GCA_036564785.1 Rhizomicrobium sp.
AAGGAGAAGCGCACCTCGTGTTCCGCTTCCCCCCTTGTGGGGGAAGCTGGCCCGCCACCGCGAAGCAGGTGGCGGGACTGAAGGGGGGTAGCCGGAGCGTCATTCTGCCGGAAATCCCTGCGATTCGCCGGATCATAGCGCGATTTCCGGCGCTTTGCCGCCTCCTTTCCGGAACCCGCGAGGCGCACTGTCCCCGCGCGGAAGAAAGCGGTGGCTCCCATGAAAAAAGTTCTCCTCGTCGGCGGCGGCAAGATCGGCATCGCCATCACCGAATTCCTCTCCCAGACCGGCGACTATCGCGTCACCGTGCTCGACCGCGACGCCGCCAGCCTGGAGCGCATGCCGCGCAAGAACGTGGAGCTGCGCCAATGCGAGATCGGCGACGCGCGCGAATTCGCCCATGAGGTCGAGGGCCACGACATCGTGCTCTCCGCCACGCCTTACCACCTGACCAACACCGTCGCCGATGCCGCCAAGCGCGCCGGCGCCCACTATCTCGATCTCACCGAAGACGTGGAATCCACCCGCCACATCAAGAAGCTGGCGGAAGGTGCGGACACCGCCTTCATTCCACAATGCGGGCTGGCGCCGGGCTTCATCTCCATCGTGGCGCACGACCTGGCCAAGAAGTTCGAGCGCCTGCGCGAGGTCAACATGCGGGTGGGCGCGCTCCCCGTGTTTCCAACCAATGCGCTCAAATACAATCTCACCTGGTCGACCGACGGGCTGATCAACGAATACTGCAACCCTTGCGAATCCATCCGCGACGGCCACCGCGGCGAAGTCCCCGCGCTGGAGGAGATCGAGCACTTCTCGCTCGACGGCACCGAATACGAAGCCTTCAACACGTCCGGCGGCCTCGGCACCCTGTGCGACACGCTGGAAGGCAAGGTCGAGAACCTGAACTACAAGACCGTGCGCTATCCCGGCCATCGCGACATCGTCAAGATGCTGGTGCGCGACCTGCGCCTCGGGCTTCGTCGCGAGATCCTGAAGGACGTGCTGGAGACCGCCATCCCCATCACCTATCAGGACGTGGTGCTGATCTTCGTCACCGTGTCGGGCTGGATGGAAGGACGCCTGACGCAGGAAAGCTACGCCAAGAAGATCTACGCCCAGACCGTCGGCGCCGAGAGTGGTCAAGGACGGCTGATGAGCGCCATCCAGGTGACCACCGCCTGCGGCATCTGCGCCATGACCGACCTGCTGGTCGAGGGCAAGCTGCCGCAGAAAGGCTTCGTGCGCCAGGAAGAAGCCAAGCTGTCGGACTTCCTCAACAACCGCTTCGGCCGCTATTACGCCAAGGGGCTGTAGAGGCCGTTCATCCACCTCTTGACCGGCGGAAGGTTCTTCCCCGTCAGTGAATCAACTCAACACCCGTCATTGCCCGACCCTGAGCTTTCGCGAAGGGTCCGGGCAACCCATTTTCTCTTCTCTTGAAAATTTAATCACTCGCACAAGGCGGGCGATGACGGATAGGCAGTGAACGTTCAGCTCCCACGAACCAGCGATGGCTCGCGCCAGGTCCCCGCCAGGGCCATTAGTCTTGGAGGCGGCACGCACACCCAATCGCTTTCAGATGATGCTCTCATAATAACGAGGCAAGAAGCGTATAAGGTTTTTGTACGATTCGAAATCGGCTTTTTTGAAGCCGATAGAGCGGAGTTTATTTGCTTGCGCGGAGTTCGATCGACGTTTCGTTACCGCTAGGTCAAAGAGGCGTCTTTCTCGTTCTGTGAGCGCCATATTGCGAATTTTGTACAGCTGATCGCCCGATAAGAAAGACAAATCGTTGTCAAGACGTTCCTTCAGTTTCTTCGTCTGCTCGGGTGTGCAGAAACATCCACCTACTGTCACCATTGGGCTGCTATCTTGATACTGCACATTGAAAAGCGGCTTGAACTCACCGTCTTGACGGGGAGCAAAGGCATTTCTGAAGGCCGTTTGCACCACATGATGAACAGTGGCTGCAAAGTTAGCGTTTTGCATATTCTCGCCCGTCAACCCTTCAGAAAAATCTCCCAACACTGATTGGAAAAATTCGAGTCTCTCTAGATCATTCTGACTCCGTAAGACACCAGGCGGATCGCCATAGACAGTGACAAACGCGAAGCCGCCAGGCATCACTCTAGTACCCAGCGCTATTATATCACCTGTGATTTCCGTCCCGATGCCGTCCTCGTAGTCAAGCCAATATATGGTCCGTCGCCTATCGAGGTCGGAAGCTAAGAACTCGGTCGCAGTTTTTCGGACAACGGAAATGAAATCGTACGGACAATTAAATTCCGCGCGATCCTGCAAATCTGGATCGCGCTCCAGGCTGATCATCCGATCAATACCTAGAAAGCGATGAAGAAGATGAAAATCATAGAACTTGGTTGCTCCCATTCCCACGTACCGACAGTCCGATACGGGAATGCCGGCCTCATTTGCACATTTCAGAAAGTCCAGTAGAATCCGTCGTTCGGCCTGCTTAGCAGGTCGAAGATCATAGGAGATAAAGCTGGCGGTGGAGGGCTTCATCGCACCTCGTTTTTGAGAAAGTAATTGAAGGTGTAACGGCCAACCTCTGATCCCCCCATTCCTGGGCGACGGAGGTACGATTCTATCATTTTTACATCCTTGAGTTTGGCTGAGTACTGTATCCGAATCGCATTTGACCCCTCCTTCTTCGGCGGCTTAAATTCTCGAGCCTTGCCCACTGCCGCAGCTAGAACGCTGACAGACTTACCGGTTGCATCTTGTAGATCGGCGGGTGCAAATTCCGTTCCTTCTTCCGTGTATCGGTTGTCCAGAAAGCTCGTAACAACTCGGCCAACCGAAATCATGTGCCGCTTGGCTTCCTGCCAAACTGCACTTTCCTCATTGACCGAAGCCTTTGTGGTAGTCCACGGCAGCGCCTCTGGATCAGCAGATACGAAAAATACGGTACCGAGGAACGGACGATGCTTCGGCTGAAAGAGGGGAAGCCCCGTTCCTCCTCCTGTCCAACCGGTGAGCCGGGTCTTATCGGCAAACAAAACAGCGCGACCATTGCAGAATACAAACCACCCAGAGTTCTTATCTCGAAAATCCTTACCAGGGCTTCTCGCCATCCCCGCCGTTATGTTGCATGTTACGGTCCCGGATTTGAATTTGTGGCTTGAGTAGTTCTGCCCAATGTCGAATACCTCTTTTGGGATGGGCTTTCCATTGAGGCTGATTTCAACGACCCTGCCAATGAAGAACGAATAGGTCCGTGCAATTCTCTCACGTAGCTGACCTTCGAACAGACCATCAGCTAACCGCCGCACCACGTCATCGTAAAGCTGTGTGATCGTTATCCGCGTACCCAGATCCTTCCTGGTCGCTGCTCTAGGCGTAATTTCAAAAGTCCACGGCTCGTCCTTTTTCAGTTTCTTTTTCGCCCAGTCGCTCACGGTAAGGTCAAGTTCAAACCCTCCTTTCGCGTTCTCCGAAGTTATTTCAATCTTATTTCCGCACTTAAAGATCGCGCGCTTCAACCCAATTCCATAGACACTTAGACGGTCGTTGGAGTCGGCGTCTTCCGCCGATCGGCCAAACTTAAATACATGCTTCGATGCCATGTCCGCGGAAATTCCGCCTGCTGTGTCTTCGACCGTAATACGGTTAGTGCCAATCGTAAGATCGATCTGAACCCTCGGCTTTAAGCGACGGTTCGCCAAAAGCCGCTGATAACCATCAGCTGTCTTAAGCTGGGGCGCCAATGGTTCCAACGCAGCATTTATTGAGTTGTCAATTATATCGAGAAACGCATCGATCAGAGATATGTCTCTCGTTATGAGTGAGATGAACAAACGTTTCTCTGGGCTAGCATCAGCGCGAATCTTGTCTGCCATGTTCATGTCTTTCGGGCTTTGCGCCCGCCATCGTTTGTTCTGCGAGCAGAGTTTCGAAGCCGTTGCCACGATGGTGGAAGCTTGGCCACAGCGTGCGTTATGGACGGAGCCTGCGGTGGTCCATCCTGCCGTATATGTAAAGCACCGCCGTTGAGATTGACAATTCTTTGCCGCGCGATTTGCAAATAGCGTTTCTCAGTGTCAGAGCCCACGAATCTGCGATTCTCTAAAGCAGCGGCAACTGCAGTGGTGCCAGAACCGAGATAGGGATCACACACGAGGCTACCACTGGAACTGAGAGCTCTAATCAAACGTCGAGGTAAAGCTACGGGAAATTGGCACGGATGTTGTGACTTCTCCACGTGCCTCGCCTTCACGTTCGGAATGTCCCAAACGTCGCCCTCTTCTGCAAAGCCCCAAACATCGCTCGGGTTCTTACCCAACGGATTGCCACTGAATTGACCCTTCTTGTCTCCCTTATAATGCCGCTTGCCAGGATATTTTTGCGGCACGCGCACGTCATCGAGATTGAAGGTGTAGTCGGCTCCCTTGGTGAACCACATGACCGTTTCGTGGCGACCGCTGAATCGGTTCGGCGCGTGCAATCCGTGTCCGAACGTCCATACGATCCGATTGCGAAGCACCAGCTCCGGCACATCTCGGGCCGCGACGTAAACG
This sequence comes from Rhizomicrobium sp., assembly GCA_036564785.1. Lineage (GTDB taxonomy): Bacteria > Pseudomonadota > Alphaproteobacteria > Micropepsales > Micropepsaceae > Rhizomicrobium. The sequence continues at coordinate 4,539 of DATCOJ010000280.1, forward strand.
AGAATGTCCAGCGGCGTGACCACGCCCTCTTTCACGTGATGGCCAACCTGCCAGCACGCACTCCCTCCTAGTTTGAGCACGCGAGCAACCTCGGGAAGGATAGCTCGATGTTCGCGTAAGAAATCGTCGGCAGACGTGTATTTGTCGTACTCCATCCCCATGCAGTACGGAGGCGAAGTAACGATGAGATCGATGCTATTGTCGGGTTGGGCGGCCAGCAAGACTTCGGCTGAAGTGTGAAAAAGTTGAGCTACGCTCTTTTGGCCTTTCTTGGCCACATGCCACGGCTCGATAATTCTTGTCGTGGCGTTCATTTAGACCGCAAATCACATGCCCCCGGGGGAATCTTAGGGCATTTCGGCCGGGGGGCCAAAGGTCATCGGCCTTCCGAGAGTCTGCGACATTGAGACGGTCGCTGGAGCGGCCGGATTTGTCCAGCGGTTGTAAATGGTCGCCCGCCTCTGGAAAAACCGGGCCCGGCGTGCTATATTACTCACTGGGAGCGCGGTCCGGCCGGATCGCGCTCCCGCCGCATTTCAGGGGTGATGGCGGGGGGAGGGGGTAAGCCCCCTCCGTGAAAACGAAGATCAAGATGTTGAGGAATTCGTCATGAAGGCACACCAGATATTGGGGTCATTGGGGCTGTCGGTGGAGGGCGGCGACCATGTTGTGCGCTCGCCTATCGACGGCGCCGAGATCGGGCGAATCGCCTATGACGACGCCCGCTCCATCGAGGCCAAGATCGCGGCGAGCGCCGAAGCCTTCCGCGCCTGGCGCGAAGTGCCGGCCCCCCGGCGCGGCGAGATGGTGCGGCTGTTCGGCGAGGAGTTGCGCGCCAACAAGGAGGCGCTTGGCCGCCTGGTGACCTTGGAGGCTGGAAAGATCCTGCAGGAAGGCCTCGGCGAAGTGCAGGAGATGATCGACATCTGCGATTTCGCCGTCGGCCTGTCGCGCCAGCTTTACGGCCTGACCATCGCGTCGGAGCGCCCCGGCCACCGCATGATGGAGACTTGGCATCCCATCGGCCCGGTGGCGGTGATCTCGGCGTTCAATTTTCCCGTCGCGGTGTGGGCATGGAACGCGGCGCTGGCGCTCGTCTGCGGCGACAGCGTGATCTGGAAACCGTCCGAGAAGACACCGCTGACCGCGCTCGCCACCCAGGCTCTGTTCGAGCGCGCGGCAAAGACATTCGGTGCGGCGCCGGCAAATCTTTCGCAGGTGGTGCTGGGCTTGCGCGAGGCCGGCGAAGCGCTGGCGAAGGATCGCCGCATTCCGGTGGTGAGCGCCACCGGCTCGACCGCCATGGGCCGCGCGCTGGGGCCGGTGGTGGGTGAGCGCCTCGGCCGCTCGCTGCTCGAGCTCGGCGGCAACAACGCGATGATCGTCTGTCCCTCGGCGAAATTGGATCTGGCGCAGCGCGCCATTCTGTTCGCCGCGGTGGGCACCGCGGGCCAGCGCTGCACCTCGCTCAGGCGCTTGTTCGTGCACGAGTCGATCTACGACCAGCTCGTTCCGGCGCTCAAGAAGACCTATGCCAGCCTGCCCATCGGCAATCCGCTGGAGCCCGGAACCCTGGTCGGTCCGCTGATCGATCGCGGCGCCTTCGAGAGTATGGAACGAGCACTCGCCGCGGCGCGCGACGAAGGCGGCAAGGTCACCGGCGGCGGCCGCGCGCTCGCGGACAAATTCGCCGATGCGCATTACGTGCGCCCGGCCATCGTGGAGATGGGCGAGCAGAGCGCGATCGTCTGCCACGAAACTTTCGCGCCGATCCTCTACGTGATGCGCTACGCGAAATTCGAGGAGGCGCTGGCCAAGCACAATGCGGTGCCGCAAGGCCTGTCGTCCTGCATCTTCACGCAGGACATGCAGGAGGCGGAGCGCTTCCTCGCCGCCTCCGGCTCGGATTGCGGCATCGCCAATGTCAACATCGGCCCGTCGGGGGCGGAGATCGGCGGCGCTTTCGGCGGTGAGAAGGAGACGGGCGGCGGGCGCGAGTCGGGCTCGGATTCCTGGAAGGCCTATATGCGGCGCCAGACCGCGACCATCAACTATTCCGACGCGCTGCCGCTGGCGCAGGGGATCGAGTTCACGGTCTGAAGAAGGAAATTAACCTCTTCTTAAGCAGTTGCTTCATTTTGGGGCGCCTCGGGTCCAGGCTTCGTGCATCTTTTGGGGGACGCAAGGGATGCCGAGAAACGTGGCGCAATGGACCGGCCTGATGGTGACGACGATCGTGGTCTTCGGCTGCGATCTCGACGTGGTCTATGCCGTGCCGCTGGGCGTGTTTGCCGGCGCGCTGGCGATGTTCTTCGTGACGCTGGACGATGAGCGCCGCAAGGCGATGGCGTTAAGCCGAGTCCGGCGGGATTGATTCCAGCGCCTGCTCCAGCTCCTGAAAGGTCGGCTGGGCCACGCTGGGCACGCTGCCGCGTCCGATCTCGACGGAGACCTGCGCCGCATTGCCGTGCAGATGCGCGACCAGGATGTCGCGGATCACGTGATAGAACAGGGCCTCCTCCTCGACGATGCCTTTGAGCCGCTGCGCCATCGGCCCGACGATGCCGTAGGAGAGGAAGACGCCGAGGAAGGTGCCGACCAGGGCCGAGCCGATCATGCGGCCCAGCACCTCGGGCGGCTCGGAGATGGCGCCCATGGTCTTGATGACGCCCAGCACGGCGGCGACGATGCCCAGCGCCGGCAGGCCGTCGGCCATCACCTGCAGCGCATTGGCCGGCCCCAGCGCCTCGGCGTGATGCTTGTCGAGCTGCTTCTCCATGGCGGATTCGACCTGGTGGGGGTCCTCCAGGCTCATGGTCATCATGCGCAGCGTGTCGCAGATGAAGGTGAGCGCGAAATGGTCCTTGGAGATGCGCGGATAGCGCTTGAAGATGGAAGACTCCGACGGCTTCTCGATATGGGCCTCGAGCGCGATCAGGCCCTTGGTCTTCATCGTCTTGGCCAGCAGGAAGAGCAGGCAGAGCAGGTCGCGGTAGTCGCCGGGTTTCCATTTGGGGCCGGAGATGATCTTGCCCATCTCGCCCGCGATCTTCTTGAGCGAGAACAGCGAGCCGCCGATCAGCAGGGCCGCGACCGCCGCCCCGCCGATGGTCATCATCTCGTGCGGCAGCGCTTCGACGATGACGGAGATGGAGCCGCCCGAGATGAGGAAGCCGCCGAACACCATGGCGAAGAGAAAGACGATGCCGCCCAGTTGAAGCATAAGGCAATCCGAATGGCTGCGCGCGCGGAAACCGGCGAGCGGCTTCGCTTGACGTTCAGTATTAACGGGAGGGCTTAAGGAGGGGTGAAGAGCGGAGAAACCCCGGGCTTCGACTGCCGCGCAGCGCGGAAATTCGTTAAGGAATTCTCGCGCCGCTCCGGCATAATGGACGCGACTCGTTATCAGGCGCTTACGATTCGAGGTTTCGGTTGCCCGCCCGACAATCGCCGCTGCTCCCGTTCATCCTGGCCGTGAAGGCGTTCGCCAGCCCGGTCGCCTTCGGCGTCAGCGCCATCGTCGATGACGCAGACGGCCGTGTGCTGCTGGTCCGCCAGCGCTATTCGCCGGGCTGGCACTTTCCCGGCGGCGGCGTGGGCCGCGGTGAGCCGCCGGCGGAAGCGATCGTCCGCGAGCTGCAGGAAGAAGTCGGATTGCAGTCCTGCGCGGTGCCGGTGCTGCACGGGCTCTACACCCGCACGGTCGGCATCGCCACCAACCTGGTGGCGCTCTATCGCGTCGCCGAAGCGCAGATTGCTTTCACCCCCAATGTCGAGATTGCCGAAATCCGGTGGGCCGATCCCTCGGCTCCGCCGGATGACGCAAGCCCGGGAACGCTGCGCCGTCTCGCCGAACTGAGCGGCACGAAGCCGACTTCACCCTATTGGTGAGGTTCAGATCGGCTCCCAGCCGAAGGTTCCTGTCGTCGGTTGCAGATCGAAGAAGCTGGGCTTCAGCGCGGGCATGCAGTGCTCGGCGATGGTCTCCGGCGTCCAGCCTTCCACCTTGCCGATGCCGCGCACGGGCCTTGGCTGCGTCATCAGGAACACTTCGTTGCCGCGCGCCGCGAAGATCTGACCTGACACGTCCTTGCAGGCGGGCGAGGCCAGCGCCACGGCCAGCTGCGCCACCTGGTCGGCCCGCATCCGGTTCTTCATCCGCTCGACACGCTTGGCGGAAGCCTCATCCTTGACGGGAATGGTGGCGATCATGCGCGACCAGGCGAACGGCGCGATGCAGTTGGAGCGCACGTTCTTGGCCGCGCCCTCCATGGCGAGGATGCGCGACAGGCCGACGATTCCCATCTTGGCCGCGGCGTAATTCGCCTGCCCCACATTGCCGATGAGTCCGGAGGTCGAGGTGAATAGGACGAAGGAGCCGTCCTGCTGTTCGCGGAAGTGATTGATGGCGGCGCGGCAGACATTGTAGCTGCCGTTCAGGTGCACATCGATCAGCATGTCCCAGTCCTGGTCGGTCATCTTGTGGAACATGACGTCGCGCAGGATGCCGGCGGGATTGATGATGGCGTGCAGGCCCTTGAAGGTGTCCATGGCCTGCTCGATCATCCGCGCCACGCCCGAGCGGCTGCTGACGGAATCGGAATTGGAAACCGCCTTGCCGCCTGCCGCCTTGATCTCGCGCACCACCATCTCGGCCGGACCTGCGGATCCTTCGTCTCCGCCCGCGACGCTGCCGCCCAGATCGTTGACCACCACGCTGGCGCCTTCGCGGCCCGCCAGCAGCGCACATTCCTTGCCGATGCCATTGGCGCCGCCCGTGACCAGAACGACCTTGCCTTCCAGCACGCCCATGGGCTTACCTCCGCTCGTCTTCCGGCGTGGAGCCTAGCGGCGTGGCCGATGGTGTCAAAGAGACTTGGAGCGTTCGCGCCGAGCAGCCGGAGGATGCCCCGACGGTCGAAGCGTTGGTGGCGAAGGCTTTCGGCCCAGGACGATACGCGAAATCAGCGTACCGGCTGCGGGAAGGCGTCGAGCCCGAAGTGGGCTTGAGCTTCGTAGCGATGGAAGGCGGGATCCTCCGTGGCTCCGTGCGCTTCTGGCCGGTATTGGTGGGCGAAGCGCCGGCACTGCTGCTCGGGCCTCTGGCCGTGCAATCCGATCAGCGCGGCCGCGGTATCGGCATCGCGCTGATGCGGCGCGGTATCGAGGAGGCGAAGACGCATGGCCACGGCGCCATGATCCTGGTCGGCGATCCGCCCTACTACGCGCGCGTGGGCTTCGCGCCGTTGCCGCGCGACAGCGTGCGGTTTCCGGGACCGGTCGACCGCGGCCGCATTCTCGGCTTGGCGCTTGTCGACAGCGCGCTGGAGTCATTGAAAGGCGAAGTCCGCCGCTCTCGATCCAGTGGCTTGCGCGAACCTGGGCACGGTTAGAAGAACGACACCTGGGTAATCTTGTCGTTCTTGTTCACGGTGATGTTCACGCGACCGGGCTGGTAGAGCATCGGCACCATCTGGCCGGGATGGATCACGCGAAGCGTATAGCCCTTGAGTCCGTCGATGGTGGTCGGGGTGGCGGGGTCAGCGTGCGATGCGCCGCCGACCGCCACAAGCGAAAACGCCGCGGCCGCCTGCAGGCAATGTCGATATTGCATTGTCGTCTCCTCGTGATGGTCTCGCGAACATGGCCCGCGATTGCGGCGTCCGGATGTCGCTCGAAACGGGAGCTTCAGCGCCCTTCCAGACGCCAGGCGAGCAGCAAGGTTCCGAGCAGCAGAAGGAGCGCGAGCCAGGCCGGCAACAGCGTCGTCTGCTCCACGCTGGTCACGCGATAGGCGGCGTTGTCCCGCAGGCCGATCCAGTTTTCGCCGCTGGCAATCGAACCGCGCGCGGTGCGGCGGATACTTGGCATTCCATCGGCCAGCCAGTGCACGCTGCCGCCGGTGGCATCGGCCAGCGGTTTGAGGATCGCGTCGGTGGCGCGCATGTCGGCGACTTCCTTTGGATTGAGCGGACCGGACGCGGTCACCGCGTTCAAGCTGCCGTCGGTCAAACGATAGAGACCGAGTTCGGTCGCCGGCGCCGTCGCGCGCCACAAGCCGGGTTCGATCTTGTTCAGCGTAATGGAAACGGTTTTTCCTGAGGGATAAGTGAGCGACACCGGCTTGGGCTGCTCGGCCATCGTGTGCCGCTCGATGGCAATGGTGCCATTGAGGATGGAGGCCGACAGCCGCTCTTCCTCCAACTCCGGTTCCTTCATCAGCCAGTGCGCCAGCCGGCGCAGCAGCTCGGCCTGCGGGCCGCCGCCTTCGAAGCCCCGCGCCCACAACCACTCCTGGTCAGAAAGGAATTCAGCGACACGTCCCTTGCCGACATGATCGAGAACCAGCAGCGGCCGCTCGTCCGGCCCGGCCATCACGGTCTGGCCGGCAACCTTGGTGGTGCCGATCAGCCGGAACCAGCGGCCCCAGCTGGGCTGCTTGTCGCCGAGATTGGCGCCCGGAAGATCGCGGGTGACCGGATGCGCGAGCCCCGCCTGCGTCACCACCGGCTTGAACCCTTGCGTCAGCACGTCGCCGGTCGGCTGTGCCGGCAGCACCGCGGCCAGCGGCGTGCGGTAGATGCTGAGAAAGCCGGCGAACTCCGGCCCCGAGGCGATCAGCAGCGCACCGCCGTTCTCGACGTAACGCGCGATGTTCTCGAAATAGGCGAGCGGGATCAGCGACAGGCCGCCGCCGGTGCTGCAGCGGTCGAAGATGACAAGATCGAACTGGTCGAGCTTCTCGACGAACAATTCGCGCGTGGGAAAGGCGACCAGCGCAAGCTCGGTGATCGGCGTCGTGTCCTGCTTGTCGGGGGGGCGCAGAATGGTGAAGTGCACCAGGTCGACGGACGGATCCGCCTTGAGCAGGTTGCGCCAGACGAGCTCGCCCGCATGCGGCTCGCCGGAGACCAGCAGCACCCGCAGCCGATCTCGCACGCCGGTTACGGCGACCACCGCGCGGTTGTTCTGCAATGTCAGTTCGGCGATCCCAGGCTTCGCTTCCAACTCGATGACGTTCTCGCCGCCATGGGCGATGGGCACCCTGACGACGGAGGGCTTGCCGTTGGGCACCAGCCGCGTTCCGGAATCGACGCCGTCGACCCGCAACGCGACATTGGCGTAGCCGTTGGCCGGCGCGCCGAAATCGTCGACCCGCAAGGTGATCTCGGCGTCGTGCCCGACGATGGCGAAGCGCGAGGCGCTGAGGATCGAGAGTTTGCGGTCGCGCTCGTCATGCCTGCCGGCGATCAGGACCTGGAGCGGCGCGTGGAGCGCGGGCCTGCCGTTCGTTGGCGTGTCGTGTACTTCGCCGTCGGTGATCGCGATGGCGCCCGCGATGCGGTCCGGCGGCACGGAGGCGAGCGCGCCTTGCAGAGCGGTAAACAATTGCGTGCCGGTGTCGTCTCCGCTGCGCGAGATCACTTCGGCGCCGCGGATCTCAAGCGATCGGTCGACGGCAAGCTGTTTTCGAATCTGTCGAGCGGCGGCATCGGCTTCGGCGCGACGGCCGCGCACGTCCATGCTTTGCGAATGATCGACGATCAGCGCCACCACGTCGGGCAGTCCCTGGCGCGCCTCGCGCACGATCAGCGGATTGGCAAGCGCGACAAGAACGATCGCGAAGGCGAGCCCCCGCGCCCAGGCGCCGCGCCCGCGCAACGCGAAGGACAGGACTGTCAGTCCCATCCCGGCGATGCCCAGAATCCACAACAGGGAGAGCGGAAGATGCGGCGCGAAATCGATGGTGTAGTGCATGCGCGCCTAGTGCCCCATGCGTTGCAGAAGCGCCGGCACGTGAATCTGGTCGGTCTTGTAGTTGCCGGTGAGTGCATACATCACAACGTTGATGCCGAAGCGTACCGCCATCTCGCGCTGCTCGGCGCCGCCGGAAACGTCGGCGATCGGCTGGCCGGAGGAGTCGACCGCCCAGGCAGCCGCCCAGTCGTTACCGCCGATGATCACCGGCGACACGCCGTCGCCGCCACGGGCGGGCTCGGGGCCGGCGTCGGGATCGGGCGGCGGCAGCGCTTCGACCCAAACCTTCCCACCCTCCCACCGGCCGGGGAAATCCTGCAGCAGGTAGAACGATTTGGTCAGCACGTGATCGGAGGGCACAGGTTGCAGCGGCGGCAAATCGAGCTTGCCGATCAGCCGGCGCAGCGTCTGTTGCCCGGGGGAGCCCCCGCCGTGCGAAGAACCCAAGGTGAGATCGCGGGTGTCGAAGAAGATGGTTCCGCCATTGCGCATGTAGTCGGAGAGCTTGGACAGCGCTTGCGGCGACAGGTCGTGCTCGCGCGGATCCATCGGCCAGTAGAGCAGGGGAAAGAAACTGAGATCGTCCCTGGCAATGTCCACTCCGATCGGCTCGCCGGCCGCGTAGGACGTGCGGGCCTTGAGATAGAGGCCAAGACCGGTCAGCCCCGCCTTGCTCATGTCATCGACGTCCGGGAGTCCGGTGATCACATAGGCGAGATGCGTATCGAGCGCGGCCTTCATGTCGAAGGTGTCGTCGGCGCGGGCGCGCTCGCCTGAGAAGACAATGACCAACAGCAACCCGCTCGCGCCGACAGCGAGCCAGCGCCGCGCATTCGCCAGGTATCCGCGCAGCCAAAGCGAGATCAGCGTATCCGCGAGCAGGATGAGAGCGGCGATGACGAGCAGCGGGGCCTGGAGCGCGATCGCCGCGCTGCCGGCATAGGTTCGGGTCGCGACACCCAGATCGCCCATCGGTATCAGCGAGTCGTTCGCCGCAACGGTATTGACCGCGACTTCGCTTCCTTCGGCGCCATAGAGTCCCGGCGGATGCGACGGCGAGGGCTTCAGGCTATGAAACTGTGCGCCATGAATCGGCAGCGCTTCCGGCGGCGGTTTCTGCAGCCGCCCAAACCCATCGAGCGTCTCGACCGGCGGAAAGACGGCTGCGGCACTCACGCCCAGATCGCCGGGTTGCCCACCGCCGGCCAGATCGAGCAGCCGGCGCAGCATCTCGACATAGAGCCCGGACAGCGGCAGCGAAGACCAGGCTGGGCTCGCGGTCACATGAAAGAGTACGATCCACCCCTTGCCGCGGCGGCTGGCGGTCACCAGCGGCGTGCCGTCCGCCAGCCGCGCCCAGCTCCGTTCGCCGAGTTCGACCGACGGCTCGGCCAGCACCTGTCGCGACACGGTGACTTCATGCGGAATCGCCAGCCCACGGAACGGACTCGTATCCGGAAAGGGAGCCAGATGCTGCGGCTCGGACCAGGCGAGCGCGCCGCCCAGATAGCGTCCGCCGGTGCGCAGCTTGACGGGGATGAGATCGTCGACACTCTCCGTCATGCGGCCGCCGGCAAAGCGCACCAGCACGCCACCGTCGGACACGAACTGTGCCACGCGAGTCCGATCCGCGCCCGCAATCTTCCCGATGTCTGCCAGTACCAACACGGAGGAATGTCGGGTCACACCGTCGGCGATGGTTCCCTTGCTGAGATCGGCATAAGGCGCCAGCGCGCGCTCCAGATAGTAGAGATCGGAGAGGAGAGGCTGCTCGCTCTCCATATTGCTGGCGGAAACGAGCGTGACGGCGCGCCGCTTGGCGCCGGTGTCGAGCAGGCGAACGGCGCCGGCGGAATCCTCATCCGCGATGGCAATGCGCTTGGTCTCGTTGCGCACTTCCAGTGGCAGACTGAGTTTGGCCGCGGTGGAATCGCTGCCGCGGGCGAAGTGGAAATGAGCTCGCGCCAGTTCCTCGCCCTGAGCGCCCAGCGCCACGACATCACCCTGCCGCTCGCCGCGCGCGTCGGCACGGATGATCGTCGCCTTGAAGCCGTTTGCCTCGTTGCTCTCCGGCTTGAGCGCGAGCGGCGACCTGCCGGCGGCATCGCGAAACACAGTGAGCGAACCAAGCCGCGACAAGGCCCGTGCCGTCTTGACGGCGTCGTCGTAGTCGAGACCGTCGCTCAGCCACAGGACATGGGGCGCGGACGGAAAGCTCGTCTTCTGCAGCGCCGCGAGGGCGCGGCTGCGCTCCGGCAGCCAAGGTTGCGGTTCGAGATCGCGCACCGCCCGCGTGGCTTGCCCAGAATCCAATAAGCTGACGGTCGGAGCGTTCGGGGAAGCGGTCGGCACGATGGCCACGGGCCTTCCGCTTCGCGCGGCGCTCGTTACCGCGTCGGAGAGAGTTGAGGCGCGGTCGTTCCAGGCCTGCGCCGCGGTCCAGCCATTGTCGACGAAGATCACCAGCGGCCCGGACTGCAGCGGCGTGCGGATCTCGCCGAGCATCGGCTCCGCCAGCGCCACGACGATCAACGTCGCGGCAACCATCCGTAGCACCAGCAGCCACAACGGCGTCCGCGCCGGCGTTTCCTCTTCGGCCGCCAAACCCCGAAGCAGGCGCAGCGGTGGAAACGGCACCCGCCGCGGCGCTGGCGGCGTTACCCGCAAGAGAAAATAGATCGCAGGCAGGATCAGCAGGCCGAGAAGAATCCACGGCGCCGAAAAGCTCAAACCTGCGAACAAAGACATGTCAACGTCCTAAGCGCGCCGTGCGTTCTCGCCACCGAGATCGGCATAAAGCGCGATCAGCGCGAGCTCCGGCCGCTTGTCGGTGCGATGCGCGAGATAGCTCCAGCCGAAGCGCCGCGCGAGGACGCGAACTGTCTCGGCATGCGCACGAAAGCGAGAGCGATAGGCGCTCTGCACCGTTTCGGCGCGGCCGAACAGATGGCTGTCGCCGCCGGGCACCGATTCGAAGCGGGTGCGGCCCAAGAAGGGAAAATCCTCTTCCGCCGGATCGACGACATGAACCAGGTGACCGCTTAAGCCGGAAGCGGAAAGTCGCCGCATGGCTTCCTCGGTGCGGCCGAGCGGCGACAGGAAATCGCTGAACCAGACGAATTGCGCGTTCTTGGTGACGGGCGCATCGGGCGGCAAGGTCTCGTTGGCCGGCGGCATCTCCACCAGCTCATGCGCCATGCGCCGCAATGGCACGCGCCCGGTCGCCGGGCCATGGCCGTTGCCTAGCACGGCGATGCGTTCGCCGCCGCGCACCAGCAGCGAAGCCAAAGCGAGCGCCAGCAGGCTCGCGCGCTCGAGCTTGGTCGTTTCCGAATAGGACGATTTGAACCGCATGGTGGCCGAGCCGTCGCGCCAGAACCACACGGCCTCGGCCGCTTCCCATTCCCGTTCGCGCACAAAGAGATGCTGCGACTTGCCCGACTGCCGCCAGTCGATCGCGGAAGAGGGATCCTCCGGCGCATAGCGGCGAAACTGCCAGAATGTCTCGCCCATCCCCGCCTTGCGCCGTCCGTGCACGCCGAGGCTGACGGCCGAGGCGAGCCGCTCGGCGGCAACCACCAGCGGCGGCAGAGAAGCGGCGATCCCCTCGGCCTGTTCCTGCAGCGGATTCCACCTGCCGCTGCGGTCGTAATCGGTCTGCGGGCCGATCAAAGAAGGCCCCGGCACAGCCGGTCGATCACGCTGGCCAGCGTGGTGCCTTCGGCGCGGGCGGTGAAATTGAGCGCCATGCGATGGCGCAGCACCGGTCCCGCCAGCGCCACCACGTCGTCGACGGAAGGCGCAAAGCGACCCTCGATCAGCGCCTTGGCGCGCACCGCGAGCATGAAGGCCTGGCTGGCGCGCGGTCCCGGTCCCCACGAAATCAGATCGCGCAGATCGGCTGCGCCGCCTTCGTCCGGCCGCGCGCTGCGCACGATCTGCAGAATGGCCTCGACCACTTTCTCGCCGACCGGCAAGCGGCGCACCAGGTGCTGCGCCTCGATGAGTTGGGCAGGCGTCGAGACCGGTTGTGCCGCCTCTTCGTCGCCGAAGGTGGTGGCGATCAGCATTTGCCGTTCGGAATCGTGGTCCGGATAGTTCACGTCGATCTGCAGCAGGAAACGATCTAGCTGCGCCTCTGGCAGCGGGTAGGTGCCCTCCTGTTCCAGCGGATTCTGGGTTGCCAGCACGTGGAACGGTTTCGGCAGATCGTAGCGCTGCCCCGCGATGGTGACGTAGCGTTCCTGCATTGCCTGCAGCAGTGCCGACTGCGTGCGCGGGCTGGCGCGATTGATCTCGTCGGCCATCAGCAGTTGGGCGAACACAGGGCCCTTGATGAAGCGGAAGGATCGCCGCCCGGAATCGCCCTCCTCCAGCACCTCTGAGCCGACAATGTCGGCCGGCATCAGATCGGGCGTGAACTGGATGCGCTTCCAATCGAGGCCGAGAACAATGCCGAGGGTCTCGACCAGTCTTGTCTTGGCGAGGCCGGGCACGCCGATCAGCAGGCCATGGCCGCCGGCGAGGATGGTGATGAGGGTTTGATCGATGACCTCGCGCTGTCCCAGGATGACGCGGCCAATCGCCTCGCGGACCTGAACGAAGGTCTCCACGATGCTCTTGGCGTGGGCGATGGCCTCGCCCTCGGCGTCCCTGGCAATGGTATCGGTATCGGCCATGATCTCGTCCAATCCGGAGGGCGGGAAGGCGCCCATATTGCCCGCCCCGGCTGCCCGCGCCTATCCTCGAATCCCGGGCGGGCATTTAGTTGCATTGGGGCGGTTGTGGCGCAACTGCGGAAGCGGGCCAAACCGGGCCGCCGGGCTGCACAACGCCGTGAAAGAGCGTGGTTCATGAGCGAGGCGAGCGAGGGACCGCTGCTGGGGCTGGCGAGCCTGCAGCGCGAGCTGGCGGCCCGCCATGGCCTGCCGCCGGTCGAAACATGGAACCCGCGCCATTGCGGCGAAATCGACATCCGGATCGCCCGCGACGGCACCTGGTTCCATGAGGGGCGGCGGATCGCGCGCCGCGAGCTGGTCCGGTTGTTTTCCACCATCTTGCGAAAGGATGCGGATGGATTTCATCTCGTCACGCCGGCGGAGAAGCTTCGTATCCTGGTCGAGGACGCGCCGTTCATCGCCGTGCTTTTGGACGTAGAAGGGCAGGGCCAGGAGCAAACGCTGACCTTCACCACCAATGTCGGGGACGAGACGGTTGCCGGTCGCGAAAATCCCATTCGCGTTACGCGCGACCAGGCGGGGCCGGCCCCCTATGTCCATGTGCGGCGAGGGCTGGAGGCGCGCATCAGCCGAGCCGTATTCTATCAGCTCGCCGATCTCGCCGTGCCCGGGACGCGAGAATTCGCCGGCCTGCTCGGCGTTTGGAGCGGAGGCGTTTTCTTTCCGCTGGGGAGCGCGGCGTGATGGAGGCGCTATCCGGCCGTTTCGCCGATCAAGTCGCGCGCGGGGAACTGTCGGCTCTGCGCGATCGCCTCCTGGCCGAACCGCCGAGCTTGCCGCTGATGCCTTCGCGCGGGGACTACGACCTCAATCCGCAGATCCGCCCCGAGCGGCCGAAAGAGCTCGCGCCTGCCGCGGTCCTCATCCCGATCCTCGTGCGTTCGCAGCCGACGGTGCTCTTCACGCGCCGCACCCCGCATCTATCACGTCACGCCGGACAGGTGAGCTTTCCCGGCGGCCGCGTGCATGCGGACGATCTGTCGCTAGTCGAGACCGCTCTGCGGGAAACCCATGAGGAGACAGGAATCACAGCCGGATTCGTGACGGTCGCCGGATTTCTCGATCCTTATGAGACCGGGACGGGCTACGCGATCCTGCCGGTGGTCGGCGTGCTGAGCGAAGGCTTCGAGCTTCTGCCCGATCCCAACGAGGTGGCGGAAATCTTCGAAGTGCCGCTCGACTTCCTGCTCGATCCGGCCAATCGCGAGCGCCGCAGCACGGAATGGATGGGACGCCAGCGCGACTTCTACGCCTTTACCTATGGCGCGCACTACATCTGGGGCGCGACGGCCGGGATCGTGGTCAACTTTGCCGATAGACTGCGGGAACGATGATTCGCATCCTGGCCCTGCGCGCGTTGCTCTTTGCCGTGCCGTTCGCGATCTACGGCGCCTATCTGTTGCTCGCACGCGCCCGCTCGATCGTGCCGGCGCGCGACACGCCGTGGACGGTGCTGTTCATTTCCGGCCTCGCGCTGGTCGCGGCGAGCTTCGTCTATGTCGGTCTGACGGAAGGAGAAACCACCCAGGGCACTTACGTTCCGGCACATGTGGAGAACGGCAAGATCGTGCCGGGCCATGTCGACAAGGACCGCATCCCATGAACCGCCGTCTCGATCCAGCCAGCGAACCGTGGATGTCCGCGCCGGAAACGCGGCGCGTAATGGAAGCGCTGACCAGGGACAGCGGCGCCGCGCGCTTCGTCGGCGGCGTGGTGCGTAACGCGCTGGCTGGACAGCCCATCTCCGATATCGACATCGCCACGCCACTGCTGCCCGATGAGGTTACGCGCCGTTTGGAGGCTGCGGGGCTGGGTGCGGCGCCAACGGGAATCGAGCATGGCACGATCACCGCGATCGCCGACGGCAAGCCGTTCGAGATCACCACCTTGCGGCGCGATGTTTCGACCGACGGCCGGCGGGCCACCGTGGCCTTCTCCACCGATTGGAAGGAGGACGCGGGCCGACGCGATTTCACCATCAACGCGTTTTATGCCGCGACCGACGGCGAAGTGTTCGACTATTTCGCCGGCCTCGCTGACCTCGACGCCGGACGCGTCCGCTTCATCGGAGATCCCGTTGCCCGCATCCGCGAGGATTATCTCCGCATCCTGCGCCTGTTCCGCTTTCACGCCTGGTATGGCCGTGGCGAGATCGATGCAGATGCCTTGCGCGCTGCCGTCCGCGAGCGGGCCGGCCTCTCCATTCTATCCGGCGAGCGGATACAGAAGGAACTGCTGCGGCTGCTCGAGGCGCCCGATCCGGCGCCGGTGCTCCGCGCCATGGCGGCGGCGCAAATTCTCGGCGAGCTGGTTCCGGGCGAACTCGAATTCGAGCGCGTGGCCAGACTTGTCGAAATCGATCGCAGCAACTTTTTCGCCGCAGATGGCATGCTGCGGCTGTCCGCCTTGCTGCCGAGCGATGTTGAGGCGGTTCGTTCGCTGGCCGAGCGGCTCAAGCTGTCGAACGCGGATCGCGAGCGGCTGGAGGATCTCGCCGGAGCACGGGAGAAGATCGTCTCCTATCTCTCGATCCGCGAAGTGCGCAAGCTGCTCTACCGGCTCGGCCGCGAGCGCTTCCGAGATCGCATCCTGATGCGCTGGGCGGAGGATCCGAAGGATTCCAACTCGGTCCAGTGGCGCGCCTTGCTGGCGATGGCCGACGCATGGGAGCGGCCGCGCTTTCCGCTCAGCGGGCGTGACGTCATGGCCGCGGGCGTCCCGGAAGGCCCCTTGGTGGGCCGCGTCCTTTCCGAAGTGGAGGAATGGTGGATCGACGCCGATTTCACGGACGACGAATTCTCTCTCGCTGAGCGGCTGAAGGCCGTGGCGCAGGCGGTAGCGTATTGAGATGGCGTTCGAGACTTTAGATTGCTTGAGCCTTCCCGGAAGTTCAGACAGACCAAACGAAGATTCGTTCGCCAGCTCGCCCAAGGCCGCGCTGGTGATGGACGGCGCGACCGGACTTGGCGAATCCCTCATGCCGGGCGACAGCGACGCGGCCTGGCTGGCGCGGTTCGGCACCGAGCGTCTGATGTTCTACCTTCGCGGCGGCCTGAAAGCGCGCACAGTCCTCAATGCGGTCTTCAACGAAGTCGAGCACGCCTTCGTGACGCAACGGACGCGCGCTCCGAAGGAGACTTATGAGATTCCCTTTGCGTCGATGATGCTGATCGCATCGACGGACTCGGGATTCGATGCGCTGTGGTATGGCGACTGCTCGGCCTTTGTCGCGCGGCCCGACGAGGCTGTTGAAGTTGTCGGAGAGGCAGTCGCCAAGCGTGCGCTCGAATCGGAGCGGGTAGCGAAGCTTGCCGCCACGCACGGCCTTTCGCCCGCCGCCGGATTCAACCGGCCGGAATATCTTTCGGCGCTGCGTCGCGCACGGAACACGGTGAACAGCGACAAAGGCGGCTGGCTGTTCGGGCCCGACGCGCGTGCCGCCGATCACGTGTCGGCAAGAAGCCTCGTCGCGCCGCTCGGCACACGAATTCTGCTCCTCACCGACGGATTTCTTGCCCTTGCCAGCGACTATCGCCGTTACGACGCGCAGAGCTTGATAGAAGCGGCAACTGTCCAGGGCCTTGAAGCGTTGGGACGCGAATTGCGCGAGATCGAGAACGCCGATGTCGAAGGCAGGCGCTATCCGCGATTCAAGACCAGCGATGACGCGACCGCATTGTTGCTTCGGGTCGCCTGAAACTCGGCGCGGTAGATCTCCCAGCCGCCGAACCAGATCATTCGCAATGCCACATAGAGCACGATGATCAGCCCGGCATAGCTGATCCAGGGATGGCGCTGCAGCAGGTTGGCGATCATGGTCGCGGCAATACCCATCAGCGCGATGGACAGCAGAAGCCCGATGGTCAGCACCCAGACGTGGTCCATCGCGGCGCCGGCAACCGCTAGCACGTTGTCGAGCGACATGGAGAGATCGGCGATGGCCACGCGCACCACCGCATCGCGCACGGTGAGGCCGTATTCGGGATTGACGCCGCCGTCCCCGTTCTTCGCGATGGCATCGAGGGCGGCCCGCTCATCCTTGGAGGGATTGATCTCTCGATACAGCCGCCACGCCACCCACAGCAGCAGGATGCCGCCCGCGAACATCAGCCCGATATAGGCGAGGATGGAGGCGGTGACCGTGGCCAGCAGCACACGCAGCACCACCGCCGCGACCAAGCCCCAGAAGATCACCTTGCGGCGATTCGCCCGCGGCACCCGCGCCGCCACCATGCCGATGACGAGCGCATTGTCGCCCGCCATGGCGATGTCGATCAGGATCACCTGCAGGAGGGCTGCCGCCGCCGGGGAAAGAAGATGGAGCAAGGCGCAAGCCGCTCAGGGCCAGCGGACTTCGGGGGGAAGGCTCATCAGGATGGCCTCCACATTGCCCCCGGTCTTCAGCCCGAACTGGGTGCCTCGGTCGTACAGCAAGTTGAACTCCGCGTAGCGTCCTCGCCGGACGAGCTGGCGTTCCCGCTCGGCGTCGGTCCAGGACTGCCCCATCCTTCGCCTGACGATTTGGGGATAGACGCCGAGGAATGCCAGCCCCACCTCGCGGGTAAAGGCGAAATCGGCCTCCCAGTCCCCCGAATTCAGGTGGTCGTAGAAGATGCCCCCGGCGCCGCGCGGTTCGTTGCGGTGCGGCAGAAAGAAATATTCGTCGCACCAGGCCTTAAAGCGCGGATAGTAATCCGGATTGTGGGCGTCGCAGGCCCGCTTGAGCGCCGCGTGAAAGTCCCCGACGTCCTGATCGTTCGGAAAGATCGGTGTCAGGTCGGAGCCGCCGCCGAACCAGCCTCTGGTGGTGACGATGTGGCGGGTATTCATATGAACGGCCGGGACATGGGGATTCCGCGGATGGGCAACCAGCGATATCCCGCTGGCCCAGAACCGGGGATCCTCGGCGGCGCCCTCGACTTGCTTGGCAAATTCCGGGCTGAAGCGGCCGTAGACAGTCGAGACGTTGACGCCGATTTTCTCGAACACCCGCCCACGCATCAGGCTCATCACCCCGCCGCCGGCATCGGCTCCATCCTCAGCCGGCCTGGACCAGGCTTTCTGCTCGAAGCGGCCGACAGGCAAATGCGAAAGTTGGCCTGAATACGCATCTTCGATCCGCTCGAACTCCGCGCAGATGCGGTCGCGCAGCTCTTCGAACCAGCTTTGCGCGAGGGGTTTTCGGGTTTCGTTCATCTGATCGATCAAGCTCTACGTCCCCATCCGGCTCATGCCTCATATCACGGCTGGCCACGAAGCCGTCGGTTGGGCCTGCACAACTACTGCGGATTTCGAGCGCCTGGCTGCCCCACGGGCTTGCATGGAATTTGACTGGACGGCACACCCCCTAGTGCGGGAAGTATCCCGCAAGGAGGTGAATCATGAGCAAATATGATGCCTTGGGTACGTTCTTGCGCCAGCGCAACCAGAGCGAAGTTCCGATGACGTTTTCTGAAATCGAAGAGATTGTGGGTTTCACGCTTCCGAAGTCTCACAAGCGCCTGGCTTGGTGGAGCAACAGCGTCGGCAACAATGTGATGACCCGCGTCTGGATCAATGCCGGCTACCGGGCGGACAAGGTCGACGTCGCCGCGCGAACGATTGTGTTCAAGCGCATCGCGACGGATTCCAATGGGCGCGGGCTCTTCGACGCCCCGCGGGACTACGCCGCGGCAAATCCGGCCGATGCCGGAAAGCCTCGGCGAAAGCGGGCCCGTTAGGTTCCCCCGAGACCGCGGAATCAGCCGGTTTTCTGCGGCATCGTGCCGCGAGACCCCCCAGTGGGGACTCACTATTTTACGCCCGCGAATGCCGAAGCGCCGGGATTCCGGGGACCGCGCGCCCATCCTCTCCGCCTCCCGGAGCGCCTGCTTGCAAGGGTGAAATCCGTGGCAACGACAACAGCGGCCGAGCCGACACGCCGCGACTTTCTCTACATCGCGACGGGCGCCGTGGGCGCCATAGGCGCGGCCTTTTTCGCGTGGCCGCTCATCGACCAGATGAACCCCTCGGCCTCGGTGCTGGCCCTGTCCTCGATCGAAGTCGATCTTTCGCCGGTCCAGGTGGGCCAGCAGATCACCGTGATGTGGCGCGGCAAGCCGGTCTTCGTGCGCCGCCGCACGCCCAAGGAGATCGCCGAGGCGCGGGCCGTGGCGCTCACCGATCTGCCCGATCCGAATGCGCGCAACCTCAACCTGGCCGAAGATGCGCCGGCCACCGATGCGGATCGCGCCACCAAGCCGGAGTGGCTCATCCTGGTCGGCATCTGCACGCATCTGGGCTGCATTCCCCTGAACAACCAGGGCGACTACGGCGGCTATCTCTGCCCCTGCCACGGCTCGCAATACGACACCGCCGGCCGCATCCGCAAAGGCCCGGCGCCGGAGAACCTGCTGGTGCCGCCTTACAGTTTCCTCAATCCCACGCGCATCAAGATCGGCTGACGGAGCGACGCGATGGCCGGACAATCGACCTACGTTCCGAAGACGGGCTTCACGCGCTGGCTCGATCAGCGCCTGCCGATCCTGCGTCTGGCGAACGACACCATGACGACGTTCCCGACGCCTCGGAATTTGAACGTCTGGTACAGCTTCGGCGGCATCCTCACTTTCATGCTGGGCATCCAGATCGTCACCGGCATCGTGCTCGCCATGCACTATGTGCCCAGCGCCAGCATGGCCTTCGATTCCGTCGAAAACATCATGCGCGACGTGAATTACGGCTGGCTGCTGCGCTACATGCATTCGAACGGCGCCTCGCTGTTCTTCCTCGCCGTCTACCTGCACGTCTTCCGCGGCCTCTATTACGGCTCCTACAAGGCGCCGCGCGAGGTCCTGTGGATCCTGGGCGTCATCATCCTCGTGCTGATGATTGCCACTGCGTTCCTGGGTTATGTGCTGCCCTGGGGGCAGATGTCGTTCTGGGCGGCGACCGTCATCACCAACCTGTTCACTTCGATCGACCAGGTCGTGCCCCATGCCGGCACCGCCGTCACCCAATGGCTGTGGGGCGGCTTCGCGGTCGGCGATCCCACGCTCAACCGCTTCTTCTCGCTGCACTACCTGCTGCCGTTCGTGATCGCGGGCGTGGTCGTGCTGCACATCTGGGCGCTGCATGTGCCGGGCAACAACAACCCGCTCGGCATCGACGTCAAAGGTCCGCAGGACACGGTGCCGTTCCATCCCTACTACACGGTCAAGGACGCGTTCTATCTGAGCCTGTTCGTCATCCTCTACGCGATCCTGGTCTTCTATCTGCCGAACCTCTTGGGTGAGCCGGACAACTACGTGCCGGCCAATCCGATGGTGACGCCGGCGGAGATCGTGCCGGAATGGTACCTGCTGCCGTTCTACGCCATGCTGCGCTCCATCCCGCAGAAGCTGGTCGGCGTGATCGTGCTGTTTGGAGCGCTGATCACGCTGGTTTTCGTTCCCTGGCTCGATACCTCGCGGGTGCGCTCCATGCGCTTCCGGCCGCTGGCCAAGCAGTTCTTCTGGATCCTGGTCGCCGATTGCATCCTGCTCGGCTATCTCGGCGCCCACCGGCCCGACGCGCAATTTCCCGGCACGGCGATCCCCATGCTGCCCTTCGCCCGCATCGGCACCGCCTACTACTACGCCTATTTCTGGGTGATCCTGCCGCTGCTGGGCCTGATCGAGACGCCGCGGCCCTTGCCCGCAACCATCGCCACCTCCGTCACCGGCAGCGGTGTCACGCAGGTCAACGCGCCCGCCGAGTGAGGAGCACGATCATGCGCATTGCTCGGTTGGGACTCTCGCTCGCGGCGCTGCTGGTGGCGACGGCCGCCCAGGCCGCCATCGACACCAGTCCCTTGTCGCCCAAGCATCCGGAGTGGTCGTTCGAAGGTCCGTTCGGCCAGTTCGACCGCGCCGCCCTGCAGCGCGGCTTTCAGGTCTACAAGGAGGTCTGCTCGACCTGCCACAGCCTCAACCGCGTCTCCTTTCACGCGCTGTCGAATGACAAGGGCGGCTACGGCTTCTTCAGCGATCCGCAGGTGAAGGCGATCGCGGCCGCCTACCAGATCGACGCCGAGCCCAACGACAAGGGCGAGTTGTTCGACGAGAAGGGCAACCGGCTGAAGCGTCCCGGCATCCCGGCCGATCACTTCCCGCCGCCCTTCGCCAACGAGCAGGCGGCGCGTGCGGCCAACAACGGCGCGCTGCCTCCCGACCTGTCGATCATCGTCAAGGCGCGCGCCGGCGGCCCGGATTACGTCTATTCCATCCTCACCGGCTTCCAAGAGAAGCCGCCCGCCGGCTTCAAGGTGCTGGAGGGTAAATATTTCAATCCCTATTTCGCCGGCTGGAACATCTCCATGCCGCCGCCGCTCTCCGACAAGCAAGTGACCTATTCGGACGGCACCAAGGCGACGGTCGATCAGATGGCGAAGGACGTCGTCACCTTCCTCTCCTGGGCGGCGGAGCCCACCATGGAAGAGCGCAAGCGCACAGGCTTCGCGGTGATGCTGTTCCTGCTGCTGCTCTCCGGCCTGCTCTATCTCTCCTACCGTCGGGTGTGGAAAGACCTGCACTGAGCCGCGTTCAGTTCTGCGGCGGAGTGATGTCGGCGGATTTGAGCAGGCTGTTGCGCATCGTCACGTAATCCTCGCGGACCAACACATGGGTCGGCTTTTCGGCCCGCAGGTGCATGCGCCCGTATTCCCAGCCGCTGCCGTCCGGCGCCTGATGGACCACGTAGACCTCGTAGTGATCGAGCGCATTGTTCTTCTCATGCCAGCTGAAATAGCAGCCGTTGGGCGAGACTTTTCCCGGCGGCACGATGAAGGAGAAGACGATGTTCGACGGATCGTCGATTTCGTTGCGCTCGGCAAACTCCTTCAAATCGCCGGGACAACGGCCTTTGAGATAGTCCGCCGGCTTGGACTTGCGCAGCGAACCCGAAAGCAGCTGCACGCTGTTTTTGCCAGGCTCGTCGGAAGCGATGATGCTATTGCCATCGCCGTCGCTGTGCACGTTGCGGAATACCGATGGCACCGTCACGCGGAACGGCGGAACTCCCTTCAATGTGCGCGACGGACCTTCCAGAATCGCCGCCAGCCCGAAAATCACGGCGAGCACCAGAAACCCCAGGCCGGCGATGCGCCTGGCGCCGGTAAAATTCTGCATGCCGACCGCCACCAGCAGCGCCACCAGCGCGATGACGCCCTCGTTGACGTTGATCCGCTGGTCGAACCAGCTGAAGAAATTCTGGATATTGGAGAAGAAATCGCAGACGGAATTGAATTCCGAGCCCGTACACACATCGAACATGACCCCAGCCCCCCGACCGTGGGGGAATGATACGGAATGGGCCCTTCTGGGCAATCGCGCGGCTTCGAGTCAGACGAGCGTCGTTCAATCCGATCACGAGGTACGAAATTGAATCGCCAGCGATTTTCTTGCGTGCGGCCCATACAATGCTAAAACCGCAGCGCAAACTTTGAGACTGTGCTGTGGCGAAAACGACACTCGCGATCATCGGCGGTAGCGGCGTCTACGATATCGACGGCCTGGAGAATGCGCGCTGGGAGCGGGTGAAGAGCCCCTGGGGGGAGCCGTCCGACGAGCTGCTGTTCGGCCGGCTAGCCGGCGTCGACATGATCTTCCTGCCGCGCCATGGCCGTGGCCACGTGCATTCTCCCACCTCCATCAACTACCGCGCCAATATCGACGCCCTGAAGCGCGCCGGCGCCACCGATGTGATTTCCATCTCCGCCTGCGGCTCCTTCCGGGAGGATCTGCCGCCGGGCACTTTCGTCGTCGTCGATCAGTTCATCGACCGTACCCATGCCCGCGAAAAGAGTTTTTTCGGTCCGGGCTTCGTGGCGCATGTTTCCATGGCGCATCCGGTGTGTCCCAGGCTCGCCGACGCGCTGTTCGAGTCCGCGCAAGGCGAAGGCATCCGCAGCGCCAAGGGCGGCACCTATCTCGCCATGGAAGGCCCGCAATTCTCCACCTTGGCCGAGTCCAATCTCTATCGCAGCTGGGGCTGCAGCGTGATCGGCATGACGGCGATGCCGGAAGCCAAGCTCGCGCGCGAAGCGGAGCTGCCCTATGCCCTGGTCGCCATGGTGACGGATTTCGATTGCTGGCATCCGGACCACGACCATGTGACGGTCGAGCAGGTGATCCGCATTCTCTCCGCCAATGCCGACAACGCGCGCCGCTTGGTTCGCCGCGTGGCGCCGAAGCTGGGGCCGGAGCGCACGCCGTCGCCGCTCGGTATAGAGCACGTGCTCGACACCGCCCTCATCACCGCGCCGGACAAGCGCGACCCGGAGCTGTTTGCCAAACTGGACGCCGTAGCGGGCCGGGTGCTGAGGCGCTAGTTCCGGATCAGGCGCAGCGCCTCGCTCAGCGCCGAGACGTCACCCGGCGGAACGATCGTCACGCCGGCCCGCTCCCCCAATCCGCAGGCCTTCGTTGCGATGACCGGAATGCCGCTTGCCAACGCGGCAAGTAGGGGACGCGGGGCTTCTTCGAGCAATGCCGGTTGGACAACGGCAGCGATACCGTCCAGCCAATCCAGTCCCTTGGCGCGGCGGATGCGGATGCCGTCCCAGAAGCCGGCGCCTTCGAGATCGTTGCCGGTGGGCACGACTTCGAGATCGAGGGCCCGTGCGGCTTCGCGCAGTTCGTACGCCCCTTTGCGCGCCAGGGTCGGGCCGGGGAAGGCAATGCGTCGCGGCACACCCGCTGCGGTTCTGGGCAAGGCCTTGGGCATCAACCATTCGAGCCGCAGCGCGCGCGTTCCGAACAGCTCGGCGATTTCCGCGTGCGGCGTGATGATGGCATCGGCCGCGGCCAGCGCTGCCGCTTCGGCTGCCACCAGCGCCGGATCGGCGCGGAAATCGGAAAGCGTGCGCCGCTCCGGATGAACCAGCGCGGCGGCATCGAGGCGCGCCTGGATATCCGCCATGGGAAGCCGCGTCATCAGAACGGTGAATTTGCGGCCGCCCAGATGCCCGTCGCGCCAGAGACACGGCAGCAGCGATTGCGCCACGCAGACTTCGGTCACCTCCGGTGTGAGCGCGCGGGCCATTCGGCTGGCCTGCATCTTCGCCGCCCACAATTCGATGGGACGGCGCAGGCTTCCTTGCTTGGCGAGACGGAGCGCAACGGCACGCGTGAGGGCGACCATGCTTGACGTCACGACGCGCGCATAGTCCGTCGTGTCCCAGGCGTAGCGGTGAAAGCCCCAGCGGGCGCCGTTGAGCGGCAGGCCCAGCACGTCGCCCGCCTTCTTCGCGCGCGCGACATAGGCGCGGAATTCCGGCCAATTGGCGTCGACCAGGAATGCGGTTTTGCCTATCGGCATTTCGCTGACGGTCTCGTGGCGGAAACAGGTCGTTCGATCGCACGTGCCGCAACTCTCCGCGTGCTCGCCTTGAACGGGAGGAGTTCCAAGCCGCCGAGTCTGAATCCCGTTGGGCTCCGCCGCAAGCAACATCACATCGAGAGTATCGCGCTCGACCGCGACCCGCAGCACCAGATCGCGCGGCGCACGAAAGCGCAGATCGACATAGTTCCAGGCCACCGTGGCATCGCGGCCGGATGCCGCCTGAGAGCCGGGCACGATTCGCGAATGGCCATGCCGCTCGACGATCCCGCAGCCGGCCTGCAGCGCCACGTCGTAAAGCGCGTTCGATAGCTGGCAGAGGCCGCCGCCCACGCTGGGCACCAGGCAACCCTCCTTCAACATGCGGCCGTCGACGAAACCGCGGGATCGGGATGGACGGCCCAGCTGCTTCCAGAAACTGAACACTGCGCCGGCCGGAATCACCGTCCCGTCGAGCGTTCGCGCCGCGACCCGTAGATTGTGAACCTTGCCCCATTGCAGGACGCGTTCGGCGAGCCGGGTGTCGCTCCATAGCGGGGTGCGGGAACTGCTGGCGTCGTTGCCCAGGAAGGGTAGCCGGATTCGGCTCAGGAGAGGCGTTCCATCGGCCATATCGCGCGCCAGCCGCTCCACTTTGAACACGGCGGCCTTGGCCTCGAACAGCAGCGACGACAATCGGGTCGGGTGGGCGAGGGAAGGCCTGGCTGCCTTGATCGCGATGCCGTTCATTCCGCTTCTCCTTCGCTCCCGAAGCTTAGCGCCGATCATGGCGAATGCGCGGCCCAATTTGGGAATTCGCGCGATTGGCTCTATATCCGCCCCCACAGGCACGCTTCGAGGATCGCATGGATTTCTCCACAATCATCCGCACCATTCCGGACTATCCCAAGCCCGGCATCATGTTCCGCGACATCACCACCCTGCTCGGCAACGCGCGCGCCTTCCGCCGCGCCGTGGACGAGCTGGTGCAGCCCTATGCCGGCATCCGCATCGACAAGGTGGCGGGTATTGAGGCGCGCGGCTTCATCCTGGGCGGCGCGGTGGCGCACCAGCTCACCCGCGGCTTCATTCCCGTGCGCAAGAAGGGCAAGCTGCCGCACACTGTGCTCGGCGAGGATTACGACCTCGAATACGGCAAGGACCGGGTCGAAATCCATTCCGACGCGGTGGCGCATGGCGACCGCGTCGTCATCGTCGACGATCTCATCGCCACCGGCGGCACCTGCTTCGCCGCCATCAAGCTGCTCGAGCGCGCCGGCGCCACCGTGGTGGGTTGCTGCTTCGTCATCGATCTGCCGGAGCTGGGCGGCGCCGACAAAATCCGCGCGCTGGGCAAGGACGTGACGACGCTGGTGAGCTTCGCGGGGCATTAGACCGTGAAGATCAACGGGCGCCCCTACCGTACCATCTGGCCTGTGGGCGCGGATGCCGTCGAGGTCATCGACCAGACCAGGCTGCCGCACGCGTTTGCCACGCTCACGTTGCGCAGCGCCGAGGATTGCGCCCGCGCGATTCAGACGATGATCGTGCGCGGTGCGCCGTTGATCGGCGCCACGGCAGCCTACGGCATCGCGCTGGCCATGCGCCAGGACGCCTCCGACGAAGCGCTCGACCGCGCGCACGATCTGCTGCTCGCCACGCGGCCGACGGCCGTCAATCTGCGCTGGGCGCTGCAGCGGATGTGCGACCGGTTGCGCAATCAGCCGCGCGAAAGCCGTGCCGGGATCGCCTGGTCCGAAGCCGCCGCGATCTGCGACGAGGACGTTGCGACCTGCCGCTTGATCGGCGAGCATGGGCTCGCGATCTTGCGCGAAGCGGCGACGAAGAAGAGGGCCGCCGGCAAATCGGGCCCGCTCAACATCCTCACCCATTGCAATGCCGGGTGGCTCGCTTGCGTCGATTGGGGCACCGCGCTGGCACCGATTTATCTCGCGCATGACGAAGGCGTTCCGGTGCATGTCTGGGTCGACGAGACGCGGCCGCGCAACCAGGGCGCCTCGCTCACCGCTTATGAACTGGGCGCGCATGGCGTGCCGCATACCATCGTCGCCGACAATGCCGGCGGCCACTACATGCAGGCAGGCGAGGTCGATCTCTGCATCGTCGGCTGCGACCGCGTCACCGCCAACGGCGACGCCGCCAACAAGATCGGCACCTATCTGAAGGCGCTGGCCGCGAAGGACAACGGCGTGCCGTTCTACGTGGCGCTGCCGTCTACCACCATCGACTGGACGCTTCAGAGCGGCCGCGACATTGCCATCGAGGAGCGCTCGCCCGATGAGCTGCTGAAGATGACGGGACGCCTGCCCTCCGGCGGCCTGGCCACGGTGGAGATCGCCGCGCCCGGCTCGCCGGCCGCCAATCCCGGCTTCGACGTGACGCCGGCCCGCCTGATCACGGCCTTCATCACCGAGCGCGGCGTGTGCGCGGCCAGCGAGGCGGGGTTGCGCGGTCTGTTTCCCAAATGAGCTGTCATCCCCGGCGAGCGCTGCGCAAGCAGCGCGAGGGAAGGGGACCCAGGCGGTAAAACCGCACTCGCTTTCTCCAAGAAACCTGATAAGGAAACGGCACCCTCGACGTTGCAAGTTCATGGAACGACCTGGGTCCCCTTCCCCTCGCTTCGCTGCGCTCGCTCGGCCGGGGATGACAATTGGAGTGAGATAGAAGTGAAATCCCGCTGGTCGGAGCCCGAGGCGAAGGAATTCATCACGCGCTATGCCACGAAAGGCGTCGGCGAGGATCTGGCGCTGCGGGTCTACACAACGCGGCTGCTGGGCTCCGATCCCAAGCTGGTGCTGCATGGCGGCGGCAACACTTCGGTCAAGACCACGGCGCGCGATCTGCTGGGCGACGCGGTCGAGGTGATCTGCGTCAAGGGCTCGGGCTGGGACATGGCCGCCATCGAGCCCGCGGGTCTGCCGGCCGTGCAGCTCGCGCCCCTGCGCCGCCTGCGCGCGCGGGAAACGCTGTCCGACGAGGACATGGTCAATTTCCAGCGGGTGAATCTGCTGGATTCGAGTGCGCCCAATCCGTCCGTCGAGACCCTGCTGCATGCCTTCCTGCCGCACAAAGTCATCGACCACACGCATTCCACCGCGGTGCTGGCGCTGACGGACCAGCCCGACGGCGAGGCCATTGCGCGCGACGTGTTCGGCAAGCGCGTCGCCTATGTGCCTTACACGATTCCCGGTTTCGCACTGGCCAAGAGCGTCGCCGACATTTTCGACCGCAACAAGGACGTCGAAGGCCTGGTGTTGCTTAAGCACGGCATCTTCAGCTTCGCGGACGACGCCAGGACGTCGTATGAGCGCATGATCGAGTTCGTCACTTTGGCGGAACAGCGCTTGAGCCGCGGCCGCAAGCCGCTCGCCAAGGCGCCGCTGCCGGAGAAGCTCGCGCGCACCGCCGAGCTCTCGCCGATCCTGCGCGGCGCCTGCGCCATCTCCCGCGACGACATGGCGGGGACAGTCAAGCGCCAGATCCTCTGCTTCCGCACCGGCGGCGCCATTCTCGACTATGTCAACGGCGCGGAGCTTGCGCGCTATTCGCAGGAAGGCGTGGTGACGCCCGATCACACCATCCGCACCAAGAACTGGCCGCTGCTCGTGCCGGCGCCGGAAGCGGGCAAGCTAGAGGTCTGGAAGGCAGACGTCGAGAAGGCCGTTGCCGCCTTTGTCGCTCGCTATCACGACTATTTCGCCCGCAACAACGAACGCGCCGAGCCGAAGAAGAAAGAGCTCGATCCGCTGCCGCGCGTCATCCTGGTGCCGGGCAAAGGCCTGTTCGGGCTCGGCGCCAGCGCCAAGGACGCCGCCATCGCCGCCGACATCGCCGAGAACACCATCGAAGTCATTGCCGATGCCGAGGCCATCGGCCGCTACCAGCCCATCCCCGAAGCCGACCAGTTCGATGTCGAATACTGGTCGCTGGAGCAGGCCAAGCTCGGCAAGAGCGCCGAGAAGGTGCTGGCCCGCCAGGTTTGCATCGTCACCGGCGGCGGCTCCGGCATCGGGGCGGCCGTGGCCAAGGCCATGGCCGCGGAGGGCGCCGAAGTCGCCGTGCTCGACCGCGACCGCGCCGCCGCCATTTACGTCGCCAAGGACATCGGCAAGTCGGCGCTCGCCATCGCCTGCGACGTCACCAATCCGGAGCAGGTGAGGAAGGCGTTCGACGAGGTGGCGAAGGCGTTCGGCGGCGTCGACATCGTGGTGTCGAATGCGGGCGCGGCCTGGCAGGGGCGCATCGGCGAAGTCGACGACGAAACCCTGCGCAAGAGCTTCGAGCTCAATTTCTTCGCCCACCAGAGCGTGGCGCAGAACGCCGTGCGGATCATGCTGGCGCAGGGCACCGGCGGCTGCCTGCTGTTCAACACCTCCAAGCAGGCGATCAATCCCGGTAAGGATTTCGGCCCCTACGGCCTGCCGAAAGCCTCCACCCTGTTCCTGATGAAGCAATACGCGCTCGACTACGGCCGCTTCGGTATCCGCGCCTGCGCGGTCAACGCCGACCGCATCCGCTCCGGTTTGCTGACCGACGAGATGGTGACGGCTCGCGCCCAAGCCCGCGGCGTTTCGGCGGACGCCTACATGGCCGGCAACCTGTTGGGGCGCGAAGTCTATGCCTCGGAAGTCGCCGAAGCCTTCGTCTATCTCGCCCACGCCGAGAAAACCACCGCGGCGGTGATCACCGTCGACGGCGGGAATATCGAGGCAAGCCTGAGGTAGAGGGTACAGATTGGCGGCGTGTCGTGCTGCCTGCAGCTGGATGGCCCCTATGAAGGTCAAAGCAGATATCGAATACGCCGAAGTTGAAAGCGATTCCGGCCGGCCGATCGACGGCTTACGAGTCGCTTGCAGTCGCTGTGGCCATTCGGTTGAGGTGATGGGAGAAACTATCTCCTCCGCTAGACTAGGCGCGATTATGCTCAGAGACGAATGTCCCAATGGCGAGAACAACTATTACGATGTAGAGTGGTGGTCGGCATAAGGGAACTCCTTCGAGTATGGTCCGTCATATCGCACTGATCGACGGCAAGGCCGGGGCCTATGGCGTCGTGTTTCCCGACCTGCCCGGCTGCACGGCCATGGGAAGAACCATGGATGTAGCCGTCACCAACGCGGCGGAGGCGCTCCGCGATTGGGCGGAGGTCACCGAGGAAAGCGGCGGCAAGGTGCCGAAGCCGCGTTCGCTCGAAATTCTGCGCCGCGATCCGGACGTCAAAGCCGCGCTGGCGGCAGGCGCCGGACTCGCCACCGTTCCGCTGGTGCGCGAGACCGGAAGGCCCGTGAAGGCCAATCTCTCTATCGATTCCGGCGTTCTCGCGGCGATGGACGAAGAAGCGAGCCGCCGCCGCCTCACGCGCTCGGCCTTCGTCGAAATGCTCGCCCGCACGATGCTGACGAAGGTGGCGTGAAGCCTTTCACGCAGAAAAGGCCATCGTCGTCCTGATCACCGTCGACAGCTAGGGTATCGCAGCGTCACCGAAGTAGGGAGCGCGACGTCTAATTTAGTCCCGCCAATGCGCAGCGACAACCGCATGCCCCAAACTGTAGGTACAAGTGTAGAGAATCTCCTGGGTATCTCCGGGCTCTACCGCCTCGGTTTCGTTCATGTGCCTGCCGAAGACATCGCAATCACTGGTCACAAATAAGATGTTCGTGCAGATATTGCGAAGGGAGACGTCCTGGCCGTTGGGAATTTCCTGCTTGTGCTCGCCGCTTGTAGTCCATTGTGTCACGTCGACATATTTATTGGACACTTCCAGTCTGAAGCAGGCCGACTGACGCATTAATTCGCGGACCTGCTTCGCCGCGTTGGGATGACTAATCGCTTGCACGGGCGATCCATTCGATTCCTCAGCTGCGGGATCGATGCATCGCCAACTCTGAACATCGAAGAATGAGTAGCACGTCACTCGTCCTTGTTCGAACACCATGTCGACGTAGCCGGGCGAGCCGCCATCGTATGTATAGTTGCCGCGCCAGATTTGCCGGCCTTCGCTATCGACGCCCTGCTTCTGTAAAGGTTCCAAGGTCCCGTCGTATTTGTTGAATACCCAGTTCTCGGAGTTTTCTCTAAGAAATATATGGGCCGCTGCATAAAGTTCCGCAGTAGTCGTTGCCATCGCATTGTAGCCACACGCTAAGATCAACGAGAACGCCATTGTGGCCACGGTCGCGCAGCGCGCCCCTGGTCTTTTCAGTGCCATCTTCGCTAGTTGCACCGCTTCCTCCGTCCCTTGTTTCAATAGACAGAGTATTCAAGCCGATTTCCGGACGCAACCAAGAGTAGCCTACCCCCTTGCATTCGCCCGGAACAGATCGAGCGTGCGTTGCCGCGCCAGCTTGGCGGCTTCGGGGTTGTAGTCGGTGCGGCGGTCCGAATTGAAGCCGTGGCCGGCATCGTAGACATAGACCTTCACCTCCGGATGCAGCTTCTCGATCTTCTCCACCGCCTCCATCGGAATGCCGTGATCGTGCTTGCCGAAATGCAGGATGGTCGGGCACTTGGGCTGCCACT
This sequence comes from Rhizomicrobium sp., assembly GCA_036564785.1. Taxonomy (GTDB): domain Bacteria; phylum Pseudomonadota; class Alphaproteobacteria; order Micropepsales; family Micropepsaceae; genus Rhizomicrobium. Next base: position 34,913 of record DATCOJ010000280.1, read on the forward strand.
CCGCCATCTGGGCGATGTTGCCGCCGTAATAGCCCGAGGCCGCCGCCAGCCCGTCGCATTTGCAGGCCGCGGCCCAGGTCACCGAGCCGCCGTAGCAATAGCCGGTGATGAACACCGGGCCCTTGTCCTTCAGCGCGTCGATGCAGGTGCCGGTATCGGCGATCGACAACTCGAAGGGATGCTCGCCGCGCGCGATCTTGATCGCCTTCTGGATGTCCTCCGGCGAGTAGCTGGCTTGGAGGCCCGGCGCCTCGCGGTCATAGAGCGCAGGACCTAGCACCTCGTAGCCTTCGTCCGCGAAGGAATCGCAGCATTCCCTGATGTGCTCGGTGACGCCGAAAATCTCCTGGATCAGCACCAGCCCGCCGCGCCGCGCGCCCGTGGGTTCAACGCGGTAGACGCCGATCTCGGCGCCGTCGCTCATCGTCATCTTGATCATGCTGCCGCGCGTGGCCATGGAATTGTCTCCTTTGTTCGGCGCCATTACAGCGCGGCGCGGCGGCGGATTCCAGGATTTCCGCGGGGAAATTTTCGCGGAAAATCGCTTGGATTTGTGGGGTCGTTTTGGACGCAAGTCGAGCGTCGACGGAATCGGGGTTTTCTTTTTGCGTTCCCCTTCCCCCCTTGTGGGGGAAGGTGGCAGCCAGCTTCCCCCACAAGGGGGGAAGCGGAAGTGTATGGCTCGACCTTCCGATTACCGCGGAACGAAAAGCGCCGGAATCCGCGGGGTTCAGCCGCGGTCCGGCGTTCAAGGCACAGTTTTGAGGATGGGGAGAATATGCAGAACCAGCGTCACGCTGTCAACTAGAAATTGTACCGGAGATTCCGCGGATTTCCTGAGATTCGTTATCGCCCTGCTGGCCCAATTTTATTTGAGCAAGGAATTGGGTCACCCGGATCGCTCGCGGGAAGCGCTCGCGACCGGGTGATGACGGTGGGAAAGACAATCCGAAATCGTTTGCGCCAGAACGCAGGCGTTGGCGCCGGTCAGCATGCTGCGGTGCGTTCCGGGGACGCTCAGCAGGTCGAGCGCGCCGGCCCGCGATCTCCACAGCCGCGCAGGATCCGGGCTCATCCGCGGATCGCGCGCTTCCGACACGATCAGCGTGAGGCTGCCGCCGAAGCGGCCGGGACGATAGCGCGCGATGGCGTCGATGGTGGCGTCATAGACTTTTCGCAACGCCGGCGGAATGGAAATCCGCGGCGCCGGCTGGGGCGTGGTGACGGAAAACCCCACGCGCCAGCGCAGGCGCCGGAAGCCGGATGCCGATGCGCGCGCCGCATAGCGCAAGCGGTCGAGCGGCGGCAGGGCCCGCAAGGCCGCGACATGCGCGCGGCCGCGGTCGGCGGCAAAAGCCAGCCAGACCCGCGCCGGCCATTGCCGCGCATTGGTCTGGGTGTCCAGCAGGATGAGGCTCGCCACCGTTTCGCCGGCACGCTCGAGCATGCGCGCCATCTCGAAGGCGATCAGTCCGCCGGAGGAATAGCCGCCAAGCCGATACGGCCCGTGCGGCTGCACCGCGCGAATGGCGTCGAGGTAGTAGCCGGCCATGGCGGCGATGCTGCGGTTGGGCTCTTCGCGTCCGTCCAGACCCTTGGCCTGGATGGCGTAGACGTCGCCCGCGAAATCGAGCTGGCGGCCGAGCGGGATCAGCTCCATCACATTGCCGCCCACGCCGTGCACCATGAAAAAGGCCGGACCCGTGCCGCTCCTGATCTTCACCAGCGGCGAGAAGCAGGGTTGCGCCTGCGCGCGGATCGCTTCCGCCAGCGCGGCGATTGTGGGCGCTTCGTAGATCATGGTGACGGGAAGCTCGACACCAAGCGCTTCCTCCAGTTCGAACATCAGATTGAGCGTCATCAGGGAATCGCCACCCAGATCGAAGAAATCGGCATCGCGGTCGATTTCGGGGCGGTTGAGCAGCCGGCGCCAAATTCCGGCAATGGTGGATTCGAGCGGATCGGCGGTGGTTAAGTCTTCCGCCGAGGAATTCAAATCCGCTTCCGCGCTTTCACGTGTCTGATGTTCACGGTCGAGCGCCTGTAGCGCGGCGAGATCGAGCTTGGCGCTGGGCAGGCGCGGAATCTCGGAGAGCTGATAGATGCGGTGGGGCTGCAGAGCCGGCGCCAGCGAGTCCTTCAGCGCTTGCCGCAACGCGCCGACGCCATCGGCCGCAGCGTCCGCCGTCAGGACCACATAGGCCACCAGCTGCACGCCGTCGCCGAGACGGCGGGGCAGAACTGTCGCGTCCAGCACGCCGGACATGCCCCGGAGTGCCGCCTCCGTCTCCGCCGGCTCCACGCGGATGCCGCGAATCTTGATCTGGCGATCCTTGCGGCCCATCAGATCGACGAGACCGTCCGGGCGCAGCGCCACCAGATCGCCGGTGTGCAGCACGCGCGCCGCCGGATTCTTCTCATCCTCGGGGAAGCCGTCGCGGAGAAAGCGTCCATTCGACCACCGGCCGAGCGCCACATAGGGACTGCGCACCACCAGTTCGCCGGTCTCGCCGGCCGCCGCCGGCTCGCCCCCGTCATCCACGATGGAAAGGCGATTGGACGAAAGCGGATAGCCGATGGGCACGCGCGCGCCATCCTGCGGAAAATCGCGGGGCACGAACCATTGCATGATCGGGGCTTCGGTAGAGCTGTAGCCGAGCTGGATCAGGCAGTGTTCGGGCAGCCATCGGCGCAGCAGATCAACGTCGCTCCACAGCACGGAGTCGCCGCCGACGCGCACGTTGCGCAGGCTTGGCGGGGCGCCGCCGGAGTCAAGCTGCATGAGCGAGCGCAGCAGGGCCGGCACGCCGTAGATCATGGTGATCTCTTCGCCGCGCAACCGGTTCAGAATCTGCCGGGCGCCCGAACGCTGCACGTCGATCAGATGCAGGCTGGCGCCGCTGAGGAGCGCGGTCAGGCGTTCGCGCAAGCCCGCGATGGTGCATTCGGAACTGAGCGGCATAAAGCGGTCGTCGGGCGAAACATGCGCCGCGTTGGCGTACTGCTCTACGCGCGCGAGCAGATTCTGCTGGCTGTTGACGATGCCCTTGGGCTTGCCGGTGCTGCCGGAGGTGTAGAGCACGAAGGCGGGATCGCTCGCACCAAGCGGCACCAAGGCCGCATCGCTCGCGACCCGATCCTTGACATCGATCCATCGAACGCCCGGCAGGGCCAGATCGGCGGCCTCGTCTCTGTGTCCCACGACGGTCGCCATGCCGGCATCGGCGATGACGTTTGCCAGCCAGGCCTTGGGGTAGTGCAGGTCGAGCGGGGCGAACAGCCTTCCGGCGGCGAAGCAGGCGAGGATCCCCACCATGAATTCCACGGACGTCGGCAGCAGCAAGCCGACCAGCTCGTCTGCTTCGGTTTGGGACGCGATGGTGGCGGCAAGGCTCAGCACCCAAGCGAACGTCTCTGAATAGGTCAGGCGGATTGTGCCGTCGTCGAGCGCGATGCGGTCGGCATGGCGCCGGGCCACCGCCTCGAACAGCGCGGCGATCGGACGCTGCACGTCGCAGGGCCGGAATGGCGCGAAGGCGCGGGAAACCGGCCCATTCCAGTCGAGCGGAAAGGTCGTGCCGAACGATCGCAGAAGTGGCTGGTGCATGCCGCGCGCCCCACCTGGAACCGCCTTCGCTGTCACGAATCCGGCTCCGCCAATGGCATCGCCATTGCAGGAAATACGCCACGAGACGCCATTTCAGCACAGGGATTCCAGCGCACAACCGACAATCAGCAGGGGAGAAACGCCATGTCCCAGATCGAGACCGAGACGAGGATTGCGGAGGACTACCGGCCGCTGAGTGCGCCTTCCGAGAAGCATCTGACGCCGCTGCATCAGCCCTTTCCGCGCCTGCTCGGCGTCGACGTGACGGAAGCCACGCCCACGCGGGTCAAGGCGAAGCTAGAGGTGCGCAGCGAGCTTTGCCGCTCCGGCAACATGATCCATGGCGGCGCGCTGATGGCCTTCGCCGACATGGTCGGCTCCATCGGCGCCTTTCTCAACCTGCCCGAAGGCGCGGCCACCACCACCATCGAAAGCAAGACGAACTTCCTCGGTGCCGCCAAGGAAGGCTCGACCATCGAGGCGGAGGCGACGCCGCTGCATGTCGGGCGGCGCAGCTCGGTGTGGCAGACCAGCATCCGCCGCGAGGACGGCAAGCTGCTGGCGCTGATCACCCAGACGCAGATGGTGATTTAGGGCCCGGTGTCCGAAATATATTTTCCCCTTCCCCCCTTGTGGGGGAAGGTGGCTGGCGAGCGGCGCGTGTAGCGGCGC
>DATCOJ010000281.1:0-13969 GCA_036564785.1 Rhizomicrobium sp.
CGGTACGGTCCAACGGTGGCGGCACGAGGCGCAGGCGAGCGACAATCTGATGTCGGCCTGCGGATCTGCTGCGCTCAAGCGCTGGGCCGCCGCATCGATGATTTCGGCGGGCAGCTGCCCGGCGGGAACCTGGGTGTCGCCCACCTTTGCCGTCACCACGCAGCGGGTGAGCAATTCGTGGCGCCTCTCTGCGCTACCGATCTGCGAGGCCGCGATCAGATCGCGGCTGGTCAAGAGGCGCAGCTGGACATCGTAACCGGCCGCCGTGAGATCCAATCTGCAATCCGGCGCAGCCGCCGACCGCGGCAGAAGATCCTCTGGCGCGAAGCTCGTTTCCATCGCTTCGCCGCAGGCGGGGCAATCGGTGCAGCCTTCGAGCGCGCCGCCAAACATGGCCGCGTAGAGCTCGAGCAGGTTTGCGTTTCGCGCGCCGACGCTGAGATCGGCCAACTCCTCGATCGAAGTCTCGGGCCGCGCCAAGGAAAGCAACTCCAGGCCGCGCCGGGCCGGGCCCTGTCCCTGTCCGCGCTCCCACACCCCCAGCGCTTGGATGGCCGTCGGGGTATGCATGGGAGACTAGCTCGCGGGAACGGTGAAGCTGGGTTCCGTCGGCTCCGGAATGGTGAGATCGCGTTCCCAGCCTTCGTTCTCGAGCTTGATGTGCTGGATGGCGACCGCGTTCGCGTTGGCGTCGAAATCCGGCATCGCCTGGAATTCCGACACCCAGCAGCGATAAATATTGTAACCCAGCGCCAGCTGGCCCGCCTCGTTGTAGACCTCGAGGATGATGTCCTTGCGGAAGTCCTTGAGCGAGACCTCCGAGCCGAGCCCCGCGCCCAGATGCCAGACCTTGTTGGCCCACTTCTCGAACTCGGTGTCGTGGGTGACGCCGCGCTCGAGCGAGATGGCATCGTACTCGGTGCGTCCCGGCGATTTCCGGCTGCTCGACGGATCGCCGCCCTCGCGGTGCTTCACCACTTCGGTGGTGCGCTTGAGCATGCCCACCTTGCTGATGCCGGCGACGTACTTGCCATCCCATTTCACCCGGAACTTGAAGTTCTTGTAGGGATCGAAGCGCTGCGCGTTGACGGTGAATTCGGCCATGGTCCCCTCCTAGCTCGCGATCTGTCCGGCGATCTGCTGGATCTGGATGATCACGAACTCCGCGGGCTTCAGCGGCGCGAAACCCACGGCGATGTTGATGATCCCGAGATTGATGGTGTTCTGCGGATTGTTGGTCGAATCGCAGAGCACGAAATAGGCCTCCTGCGGCGTGGTGCCGAAGAAAGCGCCCTGGCGGAACAGGTTCTGCATGAAGGCGCCGACGTTGAGCCGTACCTGCGCCCACAAGGGCGAGGCATTGGGCTCGAACACCACCCACTGCGTTCCACGGAAGAGACTTTCTTCGATATAGAGCGCGAGCCTGCGGACCGGGATATATTTGTAGTCATCGGCGATCTGGTCGGCGCCCGCCAAGGTGCGCGCGCCCCAGCAAACCGGCCCGTAGATGGGAAAGTTTCTGAGACAGTTGATCGCCAGCGGATTGAGCACGCCGTTCTCGGCGTCGGTCAACTTGTATTCCAGCTTCTGCACGCCGCTGAGGCTCGCTTCGGTGCCGGCCGGCGCCTTCCATACGCCGCGGTTCGAATCCGTGCGGGCATAGAGGCCGGCCACCGTGCCGCTCGGCGCGATCTTTCTCAGACGATAGCCGTTCAACGGATCGGCGATATCCATGCGCGGGAAATAGAGCGCGGCGTTGCGGCTGCGCAGGCTGGCGTTCTGATCCAGCCAGCCCATGATGCCCGGTACCGTATCGCGCTCGGAACTTTGCGGCTTCTGCGGCGCGTCCAGCACGTACATGGCGCGCCGCTGCGTGCACAGAGCGATGGCGTCGGAGGCGACCAGCGCCGCGCTGCTGTCGGGCAGATTGATGGTGGCCGGGATGCACAGGATGTTGAAGAGGTCGACATCCAGGAGCGCATTCATGCCGGTCTTGGCGTTGGAATCGCCGATCAGCCCGCCGGCCATGCCCGCCGCATCCGCCGCCGGATCCCATTTGCCGTCATCGCCCGGGACGCTGTCGGTCGCGGCGCCGTTCTTCACCCCGCCCAAGGCATATCGCTGGATGTTCGAGGTGGCGCTTTGAAAGCCCATCCCCGAAGCGATCTTTCCGGAGCCGTCGGCCAGGGCCAGCACGGCGCTCGGGTCGGCGCTGCCCGCTCTCGCCACCAGATAGAAGGAGCCGGCGGTGCTGCCGATCACCGAGACCGTCGCGTTCGGCAATGCCGGCGTGATGCCGTCAGCACCGGGCACCTTGCGGATCATGCTCTGCAGCCTGGCGGCGAGCGACATGAAGTCGGCGGGCACCGGATCGCCGAGCGCCGCCGTGGTGCCGACGCTGGCCGGGGCCACGGTCCCCGTACCCAGGGAAACGGCAACCGTGTCCGTCTTGCTCAGGCCCAGAGCGGCAAAATTGGCGGCCGTGAGAATGCTGGTGGTGGTACCGCTCGGCGCCGGCATCGTGTCTTTGGTGCCGACCGTCTTGAGCGTGATCAGCTGGGAGGCGCCGTTCACAACGGTTGCGGCATCGTTGGTTTCGTCGGAATCGACCACCAGATTGAGAAATTTCTCGCTCTTCACGACCTGGCTGCCGCTGGCGCTGTCGTATTGCGTAACCGTCAGGTTGAAGAGCTTGGTGGGATCGGTCGTGGCGTAGTCCACATCGATCCGGATATTGCTCCCCCATTCGCCGGCGCTGGCGGCCGTCGCCACGAGAAGCTTCGAGCCGCCCGACACTTGATCTTCCAGCGTGATGGAGGCTGCTTGTGCGGCGTTGGCGGCCGTGGCCGAGGTCACACGGATGACATAGGCCTGGCTGCCGCCGTTCAGAAAGAACTGCTGGATGGCGTAGCTTGCCTCGCTGCGCGAATCGAGACCGCCGAACTGGCGCTCGAAATCGGCGAAACTGAAAATCCGGACGGCATTGCTGGGCCCGATCGGGCCTTGCGCAAAGAAGTCGACGAAGGCCGCGATCGAGGTCGCGACACCGGTGATCGTACGCACGCCACTGGGGATTTCCTCGACATAGACGCCAGGATAGCTGACTGCGACCGGCATGAGCCCCTCCGCCGTCGACGTTACAAACGCTTGCTTCCGCAGCGGAAACAAATGCTTCGCAACGCGAACATTGTTACGTTAATGTGCCGGAACTATGGGAATAAACAGGGAGAGTGTAAAGTAATAATTGGATGAATTGTTGGGTCGAACATTTCCTCGACAATATCCACAAGCAAACTCTTTGAATCCCCACAGGAATCTCGGGGCCTGCTTGAATTATTCCCGGTCCGTTCTATCACCACGCAATTTGTCGAATAGACAGCCTCTATTTGAGCGCCGCCAGGAGCTCGCCAGCAAAGGTTGCAAGCGTATCGTCCCGCGCACCCATGATGACGATGCGGTCGCCGGCTCGTGCCAGCTCCAGCAGGCGGTCACCGCACTGCGCGCGCGTGCCGAAGGCCTCTGCATTGCGGCCGGCGTTGCGCACACCGCGGACGATGTCTTCGCTGCCGACGGAGCGTTCGGCCGTGCCGCCGAAATAGACCGGCTCGGGCATGACCAGCACGTCGCTGGACGCAAGATTTTCGGCAAAGCAGGCGACGAATTCATTCTTCATCTTCTTGAGCGGGCCGAAGCCGTGCGGCTGGAACAGAATCAGCAGCCGGCCTGGAAAGTCGTGCAATGTGGTCAGCGTGGCGGCGATCTTGTCCGGGTTGTGCGCGAAATCGTCGATCACGGTGATGCCGCGTGCACTTCCCACCGTTTCGAGCCGGCGGCGAATGCCTTTGAAGCGCGATAGTGCGCCGGCCGACACGGAGAGGGGAATGTCCAACGCCTTCGCGGTCGCCAGCGCTGCCAGCGCGTTGGAGACATTGTGCCTGCCTGGCACCTTCAGCAGGACATGAGCGAATTGTCCGGCCGAATGCACATCGAACGAAAGTCCTTCAGGCGATGGCGCAATGGCGTCGGCGAATAGAGTCGCGCGCGGATCTGACAGCGAATAGGTGACCGTCCGATTGCCGGCGGCGCGCGCCAGAGCAGCTGTCTCCGCATTGTCGAGATTCAGGATGGCGGTGTCGGCCTTGGCCACGAAGTCGCTGAACAGAACCCGCAATTCATCCATGGTCTTGTGATCGAGCGAGATGTTGTTGACCACCGCAATCTTGGGCGCATAGAGCGCGATGGAACCGTCGCTCTCATCGACCTCGCTGACGAAAACTCCGCTCGCCCCCAGCCGCGCGCTGGCGAAGGGCTGGTCGGCAGAGACGAAGTTCGTCATCACCGCGCCATTCATGATGGTGGGATCGCGACCCAGATCGCTGAGCAGCCAACCGATCATGCCGGTGACGGTCGACTTGCCGGAGGTGCCCGCAACGCCGATGCTCACCGTAGCGTCGTTGAACAATCGCGCCAGAAGTTCTGCCCGCGTCACAAGTGCGGCGCCGAGGCGCCGGGCCGCCTGCACGTCCGGGACCGCGTCTTCCACGGCGGCCGAGATCGCCACGATCTGGTCCCGGCTCACCACACCCGACCCATCCTGTGGAAACAAGTCGACGCCGCGTTCGCGCAGAAAGTCGAATTTCGCACCGGTGCGGCCTTGGTCGAGCGCGCGGTCCGAGCCCGACACGCGTGCGCCATGCTCGCGCAGAATGAGCGCCAGAGGCAGCATCCCGCTGCCGCCGATGCCGCAGAAGAAATAGGGCTTCGTGAGATCCATGCGCGAAGGCTATAAGGTTGGAGTGGCAGTTCGACAAGCGGACGAATGACCCGCGATCGATTCAAAATCGGCGTCGTGGCGCCGGCCTCGCGCATCGACGAGAGCCTGGCGGAACGCGTACGCGCGGTTGCGCGCGATCTCTACGGCAACCGTGTCGAGCTGGTTTTTCACCCGCAGTGTTTTCTCGCCTCGGGTCATTTCGCGGGACCCGACCAAGTGCGCGCAAATGCCTTCGTCGAAATCGCCAACGATGCGAGCTGCGACGCGCTGTGGTGGGCGCGCGGCGGCTACGGCGCCAACCGTATTGCCGAACTGGTGCTGCCTCGGCTGAACGAGGCAGCGCGCAAGAAGGTCTATCTCGGCTACAGCGATGCCGGTTTCCTGCTGGCCGGGCTCTACAAGGCCGGCTTCGAGGTGGCGCATGGCCCTGTCGCCGCCGATATCAATCGGGGCCCGGCGCCGGCGCATGATCCGACTGCGCCGCCGGCCGATCCACGGAGCGGCAGGCTCGCGGTGATGCGCGCCCTGAAGTTTCTCGTGGAACGCGATCCCTCCACGCTTGAGCCGACGGTGTTGGGCGGCGAACCCGTGGCTGCCTTCAATCTCACCATCTTGTCGCATCTGCTTGGGACGCCTTGGGAGCCCGACCTTGCCGGTCACGTTCTCATGCTGGAGGACGTGTCGGAGCCGATGTATGCAATCGACCGCGCGCTATTCCATGTGACCGCGAACCCGAACATCCGCGATGTAGCGGGGTTAAAGCTGGGCCGCGTGAGCGAGGTGCCTTCCAACGATCCCGAATTCGGCGAAACGGAAGAGCAGATCATGCGCCACTGGTGCGAGGTATCCGGCATCCCCTATCTCGGCCGCGCCGATATCGGACACGATGTCGACAACAAGGTGGTGCCCTTCGGCCGCTGGCGCGCAAAGGTCAGCGCTTAGGGCCGCCAGCCGGACGCGCCGGGAACGCCGGCCACCACGCCGACCACGCCGGACACGGGTGCCACCACCGAGACCACGCTCCAGAAGATGCTGGGCGTGACGCGGATGATGTCGCCGGGATAGATGCGGGTCATCTGATCGGCCGGCAGGCTCTCTTCCTTGGTGCTGCCGTTGCGGCGGACATAGATCGTGCTGTCGTCCGCATGAACCGTGTAGCCGCCGGCCAGCGCGACCGCATTGAGCGCGCTCATGCCGTTGACGTACGAATATTCACCGGGCTTGTTCACTTCGCCCACCACGTAGAACGGGCGGTAAGTTGAAATCTCCACGCTGACCCGCGGGTTTTGCAGATAGCCGTCCGACAGATTTCCGCCGATCTGCTGCTCGAGCTGTGCGGCGGTCGCGCCGGCAGCCTGCACCTGCCCGATCAGCGGCAGGCTGACATAGCCGCTGCCGTCGATCTGGAATTCACCGCCCAGATCTTCCTCGCCATAGATGATCACGCGGACCTTGTCGCCGGTGCCCAAGACGTAGGAATTGTCGCCATTGGCCGAGTAGCCCGCCATTTGGGCGCGGGCCGGCGTGATCGCCGCGCCCACGGCCAGGGCGAGAATGAGGGCACAGAGGCCCACCAGTTTTGTCATCGTGGTCATTGTCGAGGTCCGCGCGAAGTGGCTCCTTTCGGAACCGGGCAAGCGACAGGCTGCAAGAAACCCGCCAGACCGCGGCGCTGCCAACACCTTGGAAAATCAGTCAAAACGGCGCAACAATCGGCGATCGGCTTTCGCAGGATGGCAGCATGAATCGCTTAGGCCTCGCTTCGCTGGCTTTCGCCTGTCTCATCGCGGGACAGGCTCAGGCTGCCTTTCAGACCAAGGAAGGCGATTTCGCCATCCGCGATTTTCCGTTCCACTCCGGCGAGCGGCTGCAGGAATTGCGCCTGCACTACACCACCTTGGGCCAGCCGGTGCGCGATGCCCAAGGGCATGTCACCAATGCCGTGCTGATCCTGCACGGCACCGGCGGCGATGGCCACCAATTCCTGCGCCAGCAATTCGCCGACGTGCTGTTCGTGCCCGGCGGGCTGCTCGATATCGCGAAGTATTTCGTCATTCTCCCGGATGGAATCGGGCACGGCAAATCTTCCAAGCCCAGCGACGGCTTGCGCGCGAAGTTTCCCCATTACGACTACGACGACATGGTCGCGGCACAGCACGCGCTGCTGATCGATGGCCTCCATGTCGACCATCTACGGCTCATCATGGGCACGTCGATGGGCTGCATGCACGCTTTCGTCTGGGGCGAAACCTATCCCGCCTTCATGGACGCGCTGATGCCGCTCGCCTGCCTGCCGGTTCAGATCGCCGGCCGCAACCGCTTGTGGCGCAAGATGGCGATCGACGCGATCACCGCCGATCCGGCCTGGAACGAAGGCAACTACAAGAGCGAGCCGCTGGCGGGCTTGCGCACCGCCAACGATCTCCTGATCCTGGCCGGCAGCGCTCCAATGCCGATGCAGAAGACGCTGCCCACCCGCGACGAGGCCGACAAATATCTCGAAGAACGCACCGTCGACGGATTGAAGTCGCTGGACGCCAACGATCTGCTCTACCAGGTCTCCGCCTCACGCAACTACGATCCGTCGCCGGACCTCGACAAGATCACAGCGCCCGTGATGTGGGTGAATTCCGCCGACGATTTCATCAATCCGCCGGAGCTCGGCATCGCCGAGCGGGAAGCAAAAAGGTTACGGCGCGGCCGCTTCGTGCTCATCCCGGCGAGCGAGCAAACGCATGGCCACGGCACCCACACCTGGGCCGCGATCTGGAAAGACCGGCTCGTGGAGCTTCTCAAGGAGTCGGCACGCTAAGACCGGCGCCGCTAATCGCGGCAATTGCAGAACGAGGCATCGGTCAAGCAGGGGCAAGCGAAATCCTGCCGCAGGTGGCCGAAATAGAGGTCCATCGCTTCCCGGACCAGCTGGTGCCGGCTCAGGTTCCGTTTCACCGCGGCAATGCCGAGCCGTTCATATTCCTCCGCCGTGAACGCCACCATCACGCGGCGGAGCTTGCCGTGCTTCGCCGGGTCCGAGGCATGATGCTCCTCGTCGCTCAGCGGAAGGACAGCTGCGGATTCGAGCGGCGCCGTTGGCGACTCGCCGGTGCGCGATTCGAACAGCTTGAACATCGGATACTTGGCGGCGCCGTTCACATGCGACGGTTCGGCGTGGCCCTTGCTGGCTAGCAGGCTCGCCGTCATCGGCGCAAATCTCGGATGACTCATCCTTCCATCCCCTCAAAACGGCTGGTCGCTGAGACGGCGACCGAACACCCTGGTGCGGCGCTCGCCCACGCCGAACGGCGTCGCATGCGCCGGCTGGCTGACCCGGCGGTCCGCGCCGAAGCGCCGCTCGACCGTGCCTTGTTCAGGCGGCGGCGGGGGCTGCTCATCAGGCACGGAGGGTGGCGGCTCCTCTGCAATCTCGACGGCTTCCGACACCTCCGACTCATCCATGGCCGAGAGCGGACTCACGGCAAAGCGCTCCGGACGGACCAGCGGAACCACCTTTGGATCGTGCGCCGTTCGCGATAGGCGATCCTGCACATAGAGCCAAAGGTCGCGCACTTCCTCCGCTGAGGCGCATTTCTCCGAAACCTCGCCCACCGTGCGGCCGTCCACCATGCTGGCGGCGAAATCCACGCGATGGTGGATGGTGACGGGCGCCACCGTGCCGTGCTGCGACAGCGCCACCGCCGCCTCGCCGGTGATGCGGGCGCGCGCCGTCGCCGCGTTGATGACGAAGATCAGCGGCTTCCCGTGGCGCTCGGCGATATCGACTGTCGCCCCCACCGCCCGCAGATCGTGCGGGCTTGGCCGCGTCGGCACGACGACCAGATCGGCGTGTGCCACCACCTGGGAGATCGACTCCGTGATGGCCGGCGGCGTATCGATCACGGCCAGCCGCACGCCGGCCTGGCGCAACTGCACCAGGGCTTCGTCCAACTGCAGGAGACCGACCTGGGCGAAATGCGGCGTCTCCGCGGAGCGCGCATTCCACCAATGCGCCAGCGAGCCCTGTGGATCGGTATCGATCAGCGCCACCGGCCCTACGCCGGCACGGTCCGCTTCCACTGCCAGATGCCCCGACAGAGTCGTCTTGCCGGAACCGCCTTTCTGCGAGGCCATCACCAGAACATGCATGCGACACACCGCTTTGGCCGGGCGGGAAGCATGCCCGGCGCCCCAAAGGAGCTACGCCTTCCGGCCGCAGACTATGCCCAGCCGGCTTGCCGCGCGGTGAAACGCGAAGATCGCAATTGCCTCGAATTTGTCGATAGTCTTCGCGAAACTCAGCGCTACTTCGCCCAGCGCCAGTCGGCCGCGGATTGGCGGCAGCCGCCCTCCGGCCAGCCCTTCCAGGCGCGGCCCCGCACGAAACGGCCGGAATGCGCACCGGTCGGCTCGCCGTTCTTCAGGGCCTCGACGCCGTTGACGAAGACTTCGCTGACGCCCGTGGCGAACACCTGCGAGTGGTCATAAGTGGCATGGTCCTGAATCGTCTTGGGATCGAACACGACGACGTCGGCATAGTCGCCGACCTTCAGCATGCCGCGATCGTGCAACGACAGATTGGCGGCGGGCTGCGCCGACAGCTTGCGGATCGCCTCCTCGAGCGGAATGACCTTTTCGTCCCGCACATATTTGCCGAGCAGGCGGGCCACGTTGCCATAGGCGCGGGGGTGCGAATTCGATTTGAGGAACACGCCCTCGGGCGCCTGCGCGGCCTCGTCCGAGCCGAAGCTGACATAAGGCAGCGCGATTTCCTTCTTGATGTTGTCCTCCGACATCAGGAAATAGGCGACGCCGACGCGTGAGCCGTCTTCGATCACCAGATCGATGGCGGTGTCCTCCGGGCTTTCGTGACGCATGGCCGCAATCTCCGAGAGGCGCTTGCCGGTCAAGGGCTTCAGCTTCTCGTTCTTGAACGACAGCATCAGCGTGCCCTGCGGCCCGGCGAGCGCATAGAGATTGTCCCATTTGGTCTTGGGATCGCGCATCTCGGCAATGACGCGCTTGCGTATCGCCGGATCCTTGAGCCGCGCGATCCAGGCCTCGAGCCCACCATCCTGAACCCAGGGCGGCATGGCGGCGTCGAGGCCTGTGGCGCCGGCTTCGTAGACATACATGTTGGCGGTGACGCGATCGCCGCTCGCCCGCGCCGCTTCGATCTTGGCGATCACCTTCGGCAGCTTGTCCCAGTTGGGCCGGCCGGCGACTTTCAAGTGATAGATCTCCGCCGGCGCGCCGGACTTCTTGCTGATCTCGACCAGCTCGTCGACGGCATCCAGCACGTGATTGCCCTCGTTGCGCATGTGCGAGATGTAGATGCCGCCGCAATCGGCCGCCTGCTTGGCCAGCGCGATCAGCTCCGGAGTCTTGGCATAGGTGCCCGGCGAATAGATCAGCGCCGAGGCGACGCCCATGGCGCCTTCCTCCATCGCTTCGCGCACCAGGCGCTGCATTTGCGCAAGCTGCTGCGGCGTGGGAGCTGCGTTCTTCTCGCCCAGCTCGTGCACGCGCACCGTCTCGGCGCCGACAAAGGAGGTGACGTTGGGTGCGATGCCCTGCTTCTCCAGCTTCTCGAAGAACTGGCCGAGCGTGGTCCAATCCACCTTGTACTTGATGTCGGTTTCGCGGCTTTCCTGCAGCCGCTTCATCTTTTCGGTGAAGGGCCCCATGGAGTTACCCTCGCCCATCACTTCCAGGGTCACCCCCTGGCGCAGATCGCTCTGGCCGCGGCCGTCGACCTGCAGCGACTCGTTCGCCCAGGACAGCATGTTGACGAAGCCCGGCGCCACCGCCTTGCCTTGCGCCTCGATGGTGCGCCTGGCCGTACCGTTCGCATGCGGGCCGACATAGACGATGCGGTCGCCCTTGATGGCGATGTCGCCCGTGAACGGCGCGGTGCCCGAGCCGTCATAGATCGTGCCATGGCGGATGAGCACGTCGTATTGCGGCGCGGGCGCCGGAGCCGCGGCCAGCGCCGCGAAGCCCGCCAACGCAACGGCCGTCGCGATCATCGCCTTCATCGTTGCCCCCGTCGGCAGGCTAGTGACGCATGGCGTGCGAGCCGCCGCCCGTCGCCGCTTCGGTTTTCATAGGCGGATAGCTCATGCCCAACTGATCGTAGAGGAACGACAGTTCGTCGGTCTGCTCGGCGATACGCTCGTCCAGCGAGCTGCCGATGCCGTGGCCCGAGGTCTTGTTGGTGCGCAAGAGAACCGGATGCCCGGACGAGGTCGCCGCTTGGAGCGCCGCCGCGAATTTGCGCGAGTGCAGCGGATTGACGCGGCCGTCGGTGGCGCCCGTCAGCATCAGCACCGCGGGATAGGCGGTGCCCTTCACCACGTGGTGATAGGGCGAATAGGCGTAGAGCGCCTTGAACTCGTCCGCATTCTTCACCGTGCCGAACTCCGTGGTGTTGAACGAGCCGTTGGGGTCGAGCTCCACCCGGATCATGTCGTAGATACCGACCGCGGAGATGACGGCGCGCGCGGTCTCCGGATGCTGGGTGATCTGCGAGCCCATCAGCAAGCCGCCGTTGGAACCGCCCATCAGCGCCAGCTTGGCGGGCGAGGTGTATTTGCGCTCGACCAGATACCGCGCCACGGCGTGGAAATCGTCGAACCCGTTCTGCTTCTTGGTCAGCATGCCTTCCTTGTGCCAGCGCTCGCCGTACTCGGCGCCGCCGCGGATGTTGGCGACCGCATAGATGCCGCCGGCGTCCAGCCACAGCCGCCGGAAGGCTCCAAGGAAGCCCGGCGTCTGGCTGATGCCATAGCCGCCATAGCCGTAGAGCAGCGTGGGATTGCTGCCGTCGAGCTTGGTGCCCTTCCTGCGGATGATGTTGACCGGCACCTTGGTGCCGTCCTTCGAGGTGGCGAATTCGCGCACCACTTCCGCATCGGCAAAGGAGATGGGCGAGGTGACCTTCAGCGCCGTTTCCTCGCTCTTGCCGGTGGCAGGATGCCAAACCGCGTAGTAGCGGGGGCGCAGGTAGGTCGCCACGTCGAACAGCACCTCCCCATTGTCGAGCGATTCGATCTCGAAATTGGAGGCGATGTCCGGCAGCGGCAGCTTGCCCATCGGGTTGCCGTTGAGATCGAACACGCGCACCTCGTTCGGCCCGCCCACGATGTCGCGCACGAACATCCGATCCTTGCTGAAGTTGAGATCGACGTCGTGCTGCTCGGCGCCACCGGAGAGAATGGCGACCTTGGACTCCGGTACGATCACTTTCGCCTTGGCCAGCCCGTCCTTCGCGAAGGGAGCGGTGAGCTTCACCACCTTGCCGTTGGAGGCTTGGTCGCGCGAAATGCCGTAAACCGCATCGTCGGGTCCAATGGTGGCGAAGACGATGTTGTCCTCGTACTTGCCGACTTGAACCGGCGCCGCGCCTTCCTTCAGCACGTAGAACGCCCAGATGTTGCCGTCGCCGCGCTGGACCATCGCCATGATGGACGGCCGGTTGAAGCGGTTGTCGAGGAACACTTCCGAAATGCGCTCCAGGCCATCCTTGGTGCCCAGCACCAGAGGATCGCTCTTGGCGTCACTGCCAAGCCTGTGGAAGTAGACCTGCATGTTGAAATGCCGGTCGGCCTCGGCCGCCTCGTCGCCGGGATAGCGGGTGTACCAGAACCCTTTGCCGTCCGCCGCCCAGGCGAGGCTGCCGCCGGCGGTCGGATATTGCACGCGCGCGATCGGCGTATCGATCTCCTTGGCGCTCGCCACGTCGTAGACGTGCACGGTGCCGTCTTCGCTGCCGTTCTTGGAGAGCGACACCGCGATCTTGCTGCCGTCGCCGGAGGCAACGAACCAGTCCATCGCCGTCAGGCCCTTGGCGTCGAGCGCGTTGGGATCGAGCAGCACCTTGCGGCTGGCCGGATCGGCGGCGGCGTTCAAAGTCACCAGCATGGGCTGCTGGAATTTCGGATCGGTGTAGAGCGCGAAGACGCGGGACCCGCGCGCCGTCAGCTGCGCATAGGATGGCGAGGTCGCCTTGATCAGCGTGGTCAGCCGTTCCTTGATGGCGTCCCGATCGGACATGGCGTCGAGATAGGCGCGGGTGCGCGTGTTCTGGGCATCGCTCCAAGCCTGCACCTTGGGGTCGTTCCAGTCCTCCAGCCAGCGATAGGGATCGGCGACCTTCACGCCCTGGATGGTGTCCACGGTGTTGTCCGTCGGTGTCGCGGGCGGCGGCGGAATCGTTGCGGCAAGCGCGCTGGCGGCCACGAGACTGAAGACAAAGGCGGAAGCGAGACTGCGGCGCATGGATAGCTCCAAGTGAATGGCGAATTTCGCGGGCTACGCTGCCCGCAAATCCCCGGTGGCACAAGCGCTTCGGTCCGGCCCGAAGCGGTCTCACAAGATTGTGTCGCGCGCAGCGGCGCAGCCGTAACGGGCTTGCGGCATTGCGCGATCTCGCGGGAGCGGGCGATGCTCTGCGGCCGCCATCGAGAGGAACACGCCATGCCGCGACTGCGTCCCGTGCCCAAGTCCGAAGCCCATCCGACGGCGCAACGCACCTATGCGCTGCTGTTCGGCGAGCGCGATCCGGTGGCCGAGCCCGGCACCGCCACCGGCACGCCCGGCAACTGGTGGACGGTGTTCGCCAACTCGCCGGACATTTTCGACCACTGCCTCTCCGGCTTTCAGCTCTACCGCAATCCAAAGCGCAAGCTCGATCCCAAGCTGCGCGAGCTGGGACAGATCCGCGTCGGCTGGGCGCGCGGCAGCCAGTTCGTGTTCTCGCAGCACTGCAAGGCCTGCCGCGGCGTCGGCATCCCCGAAGAGAAGATTACCGCCATTCCGCATTGGCAGGTGGCGGACTGCTACGACGAGTTGGAGCGCGCGCTGCTCGCCTATACCGACGCGCTCGTTTACGACGGCGGCCGCGTCGCCGACGGCATCTTCGCGGTGCTGAAGAAGCACCTTTCCGACGAAGCGATCCTCGAATTCACTTACATCACCGCGCTCTACGATCTCCACGCCGTCACCACCAAGGCGCTGCGGCTGGAATGGGACGACGTGCCGGAGCGGATGACCGAGGTGCCCGCGCCGGCAGGCGTCAAAGGCGATCCCATGGGATTGATCGAGCGGACTTAGCGGCGAATGACGATATGGAAACTATCCTCCCCCGCTTGCGGGGGAGGTGCCGAATGAGCGAAGCGAATGAGGCGGAGGGGGGATATT
>DATCOJ010000282.1:0-3209 GCA_036564785.1 Rhizomicrobium sp.
CTCCCCCACATCTGTGGGGGAGAGGGAATCCAAGGGGCGACACCGAGGCGGACGCGCTGCAGACCGGCCGGCGTTGCTTCGGGACGAATGTTCCTGCTACGTTCACTTCGGAGCGAGTCGGGAAACGTTCGAGAAAACCCTTGCGGTTGGGGGCTGCCGACCCCACATCCGGAGGCCGGCCCGAAGGCGTGCGCAATAGCAAGCGCGTCAAGGGCCGAATCACCCACCGGGTTATGTCATTTGGGCCGTTGCCGCGGCGAGGCGGGAGCTTCAGAGTGCGCGTTTGCCCTTGAGAGGAAGACCGACCGAATACCATGCTGAAAGACATCTCCATCCGCGGCGCCCGCGAGCACAATCTCAAGAACATCGACGTCGAGATTCCGCGCGACACGCTGACCGTGCTGACCGGGCTGTCGGGCTCCGGCAAATCCTCGCTCGCCTTCGACACCATCTATGCCGAGGGCCAGCGCCGCTACGTGGAGTCGCTGTCGGCTTACGCCCGGCAATTCCTCGAGCTGATGCAGAAGCCGGACGTGGACCATATCGAGGGCCTGTCGCCGGCCATCTCCATCGAACAGAAGACCACGTCGCGCAATCCGCGCTCCACCGTCGGCACGGTCACCGAGATCTACGACTACCTGCGGCTGCTGTTCGCCCGGGTCGGCGTGCCCTATTCGCCGGCCACCGGCCTTCCCATCGAGAGTCAGACCGTCACCCAGATGGCGGACCGCATTCTGGCGCTACCCGAAGGCACGCGCCTCTTTCTGCTGGCGCCCATCGTGCGCGGCCGCAAGGGCGAGTATCGCAAGGAATTGCAGGAGCTGCAGAAGAAGGGCTTCCAGCGCGTCAAGGTCGACGGCAAGTTCTACGACATCGGTCACTCGCCCGCGCTCGACAAGAAGATCAAGCACGACATCGAAGTGGTGGTGGACCGCATCGCGGTGAAGGCGGACATCGGCAACCGGCTGCCCGATTCCATCGAGACGGCGCTCAACCTCGCCGAGGGCCTGGTCATCGCCGAATTCGCCGACCCCGCTACGCCAGAGCGTCCCTCCGGCAGCGCGCCGAAAGATCAGAAAGGCTTCGCGGCGGCGAGTGAGAAGGAGAAGGACGGCACGCCCAGGCGGCTCATCATGTCGTCCAAGTTCGCCTGCCCGGTCTCCGGCTTCACCATTTCGGAGATCGAGCCGCGCCTGTTCTCCTTCAACAATCCGCACGGCGCCTGCCCCGCCTGCGACGGCCTCGGCACCCAGCTTTATTTCGATCCGGCGCTGATCGTCCCCGATGAACAGGTGACCTTGCGCAAGGGCGCCATCGCGCCGTGGTCGAAGACGTCTTCCCCCTACTACCTGCAGACGCTGGAGGCGCTGGCGCGGCACTACAAATTCTCGCTCAACGAGCCGTGGGAGGACCTGCCGAAGAAGGCCAGGGACATCATCCTGCACGGCTCCGGCGAGGAGGAGATCAAGTTCATCTACGACGACGGGATGCGCCGCTACGAAACCAAGAAGAGCTTCGAAGGCGTCATCCCCAACATGGAGCGGCGCTACAAGGAGACGGACTCCTCCTGGGTGCGCGAGGACATGGAGCGCTTCCAGGACACCTCGCCGTGCGACGTCTGCAAGGGCTACCGCCTGAAGCCCGAGGCGCTGGCGGTAAAGATCGCCGGGCTGCATGTGGGCGAGGTGTGCGAGAAGTCGATCCGCGTGGCCGACGAATGGTTCCGCGACGTCGACAAGAAGCTCACCAAGCAGCAGAACGAGATCGCGGCGCGCATCTTGAAGGAAATCCGCGCGCGGCTGAAATTCCTCAACAATGTCGGCCTCGATTATCTCACTCTGGCGCGGGGCTCCGGCACCCTGTCGGGCGGCGAGAGCCAGCGCATCCGGCTCGCCTCGCAGATCGGCTCGGGGCTCACCGGCGTGCTCTACGTGCTGGACGAGCCTTCCATCGGGCTGCACCAGCGCGACAACGCAAAGCTGCTCGAATCGCTCAAGGGCCTGCGCGACATGGGCAACACCGTGATCGTGGTGGAGCATGACGAGGAGGCGATCCGCACCGCCGATCACGTGATCGACATGGGACCCGGCGCCGGCATCCATGGGGGGCACATCGTCGCGGAAGGCACGCCGGACGACATCATGCGCTCGCCGAAGAGCCTGACGGGAAAGTATCTCGTGGGCCTCGAGCAGATCGCCATTCCGGCCAGGCGCCGCCCGCCCACGCACAACCGCTGGGTCAAGGTGGTAGGCGCGCGCGGCAACAATCTGAAGAACGTGACCGCCGGAATTCCGCTCGGCACCTTCACCTGTATCACCGGCGTCTCCGGCGGCGGCAAGTCCACCCTGGTGATCGAGACGCTATACAAGGCGGCGGCGCGCAAGCTCAACCAGGCGCGCGAGCATCCCGCCGCGCACGACCGCATCGAGGGCCTCGAATTCCTCGACAAGGTGATCGACATCGACCAGTCGCCCATCGGGCGCACGCCGCGCTCGAACCCGGCGACCTATACCGGCGCCTTCACCCCGATCCGCGACTGGTTCACCGAGCTGCCGGAATCCAAGGCGCGCGGCTATCAGCCGGGGCGCTTCTCCTTCAACGTGAAGGGCGGGCGCTGCGAGGCCTGCCAGGGCGACGGCGTCATCAAGATCGAGATGCACTTCCTGCCGGACGTCTACGTGCAATGCGACGTCTGCAAGGGCAAGCGCTACAACCGCGAGACCTTGGAGGTGAAGTTCCGCGATCATTCCATCGCCGACGTGCTCGACATGACGGTGGAAGCGGGCGCCGAGCTGTTCAAGGCGGTGCCGTCCATCCGCGAGAAACTGGACACCTTGAAGCGCGTGGGGCTCGG
The DNA here is from genome assembly GCA_036564785.1 of Rhizomicrobium sp. Lineage (GTDB taxonomy): Bacteria > Pseudomonadota > Alphaproteobacteria > Micropepsales > Micropepsaceae > Rhizomicrobium. Next base: position 2,855 of record DATCOJ010000282.1, read on the forward strand.
CTACATTTCCATCGGCCAGCAGGCGACGACGCTGTCCGGCGGCGAAGCGCAGCGGGTGAAGCTCTCCAAGGAACTGTCGCGCCGCGCCACCGGGCGCACCTTGTACATTCTCGATGAGCCGACCACCGGGCTGCATTTCCACGACGTGAAGAAGCTGTTGGACGTCCTTCACGAGCTGGTGGAGAACGGCAACACCGTGGTGGTGATCGAGCACAATCTGGAAGTGATCAAGACCGCGGACTGGATCGTCGATCTCGGGCCCGAGGGCGGCGACGGCGGCGGCGAGATCGTGGCAAGCGGCACGCCGGAGGAGGTGGCCAAGGTCGCCCGCTCCTACACTGGCCAATACCTCAAG
>DATCOJ010000283.1:0-12874 GCA_036564785.1 Rhizomicrobium sp.
CCCCCGGCTCCGCCTAAAGGCTACGCCGCGGCAAGTGAGTCTCACTTGGCACGCCGAAGCTTCAGCGAAGGCGGCCACAAGGGGGGAAGCGGAACGCCAATTCCGCTACTTCTTATTCCGTGGGTCGTCGGCGGAGTTGACGTAGGTGATGCCGAAGGGGCCGTTGAGGTCGATCTGAATCGTCGATGCCGTCTTGGCCACGGCATAATGATGCATCTGCGCCTGCGCCACGAAGTAGCCGCCCGGTCCCGCCGTCTTCTCGGTCTTGGGATCGATCGTGTCGCCCATGCCGAACGCCATCGTGCCCGACAGCACGGTTACGTGCTCGTCGGTGGGATGGAAGTGCGGCGGCACCTTGTAGCCGGCCGGAACCTTGGCACGGATGGAGATGAAGCCGGTGCTGGCTGGATCGCCGGTCATCACCGCCATCTTCATGCCGGCCGGAAACGCGGGCGAGCCCGGTCCCCATTTCACCGCGCTCGAGCCGCTCACCACAGTCATATCCGAGGACGGCATCGCGGCCGCTGATGTTGTGGATGTGGGTTGGGTCTGCATGCCCGCGGCCAGCGCTGCGCCGCTCAAGGCCGCCACGCTCGCGGCGATCGCGAAAAGCTTCATCGGAGTCTCCTTGCCGAGACCCCTTCGACCCCCGCGGCGAACATAGCCCGGAAGCAAGGTCCGGAAAAGCGCGTTTCAGGGGGTCGTCACGGTGTAATCGACTTCCCAGCTGCCCAGCGTGGCGGTGCCGGATTGGGTCACGAATGTCTGAACCGTGTGCGTGCCCTCCGGCACCGTGAAAGTCTGCCGCCACGAGCCGACGACGTTGCCGACGTTGGTGTCCTGGATGGGACAAACCGGATTGGCGTTCGAGCCGTCGATCGTCGCGCAGACCGACCAGTGAACGAAGTTCGTGCTCTGGAACATGGAAACCGTGCTGCCGATGAAGATGGTGCAGCCGTTGGTCTTGCTGCAGTTGACGGTCGTCGGGTTGTCGAGCGCCGTGGGCGTATTGGCCGGTATTGAGGTCCCGCCGTTGCCAAAATTCGACAGGATGAGGAACGGCTTGTGGCCATTGCCGCGCGGCGTCAGGCTATTGTCCCCTGCAAATCCGCTGGATGAGGCAGCCATGGCCGCCACTATGCCGGCCGCAAGCAACACGCCACGCTCGGGCGAGAACCGCCGGCAATCATTCGAACGCATATGAGCCCCCTTGTTTTGATGCCCCAGGCGCCCCCCGCCGGACATACCCGCGATCCTGCCAGCTTCTCAACGGCCAGGCCACAACCGCAGCGCGCTATAGCGCATGCTTTGTCTCACGGTGTTCTGTATGGTTACCGTGGAGGGAATCGATGATCCGAATTTCAATCACTTCCCCCAATGCGGGGCGGTAAGGGCCGGACCATGAGCCAACTCAGATCCGCCGTCTCTTCCAATTCCGCCGCGTTCAAATCCAACGCCGCGGCGATGGAAAAGCTCGTCGACGAATTGAAGTCGCGCATGGCCACGGCGGCGCTCGGCGGCGACGAGCGTTCGCGCAAGCGCCATACCGAGCGCGGCAAGCTGCTGCCGCGCGACCGCGTGGAGCGGCTGATCGATCCCGGCTCGCCGTTCCTCGAGCTGTCGCCGCTCGCCGCTTTCGGCATGTATGACGGCGACATTCACGGGGCCGGCATCATCACCGGCATCGGCCGCGTGGCGGGGCGCGAATGCGTCATCGTCTCCAACGATGCCACCATCAAGGGCGGCACCTACTATCCGATCACCGTCAAGAAGCATCTCCGCGCCCAGGAGATCGCGCGCGACAACCGGCTGCCCTGCATCTATCTCGTCGACTCCGGCGGCGCCAACCTGCCCAACCAGGCCGAGATATTCCCCGACCGCGAGCATTTCGGCCGCATCTTCTACAATCAGGCGACGCTGTCCGCCGCCGGCATCCCGCAGATCGCCAGCGTCATGGGCTCGTGCACCGCGGGCGGCGCCTATGTGCCGGCGATGAGCGACGAGACCATCATCGTCAAAGGGCAGGGCACCATCTTCCTGGGCGGCCCGCCGTTGGTGAAGGCGGCCACCGGCGAAGTGGTGTCGGCGGAGGATCTTGGTGGTGCCGACGTGCACGCCAAAATCTCCGGCGTCGCCGATCACTACGCCAATGACGACACGCACGCGCTCGCCATCGCGCGCCGCATCGTCTCGCATCTGAACACGGAGAAGCGGCCGGACATTCCGGTCGCCGCGCCGCGCGTCCCGGCCTACGAACCGGCGGAGCTGGACGGCATCGTGCCGCCGTCGCTGTCGGTGCAGTACGATGTGCGCGAGGTGATCGCGCGATTGGTCGACGGCTCCGAACTCGACGAGTTCAAGAAGACCTACGGCACGACCATCGTCACCGGCTTTGCCCATATCGAGGGCATGCCGGTCGGCATCGTCGCCAACAACGGCATCCTGTTCTCGGAGAGCGCGCTGAAAGTCGCGCATTTCATCGAGCTGTGCTGCCAGCGCCGCGTGCCGCTCTTGTTCCTGCAGAACATCGCGGGCTTTATGGTGGGGCGCAAATACGAAGCGGGCGGTATCGCCAAGGACGGCGCCAAGATGGTGACGGCGGTGGCCTGTGCGAACGTGCCGAAGATCACGCTGATCATCGGCGGGTCATACGGCGCCGGCAATTACGGCATGTGCGGCCGCGCCTATTCGCCCCGCTTCCTCTTCACCTGGCCCAATTCGCGCATCTCCGTGATGGGCGGCGAGCAGGCGGCCTCGGTGCTGGCCACCGTGAAGCGCGACGGATTGGAAGCGCGCGGTGAAAAATGGAGCGCCGCCGACGAAGACGCGTTCAAGGCGCCGATCCGCGCCCGCTATGAGGAGGAGGGCAATCCCTATTTCGCCACCGCGCGGCTGTGGGACGACGGCATCATCGCGCCGTACGACACGCGGCGCGTTCTTGCGCTTGCTTTATCCGCCTGCCTGAACGCGCCGATCCCGGAGACGAAATTCGGCGTGTTCAGGATGTGACGCCGATCACGACGATTCAAGGCCACCACGAACAGGAGCCCGGATTGGAGGTCGATGGAGCTCCTCCGTTGGTCGAGTCCCCATAGGCCCAAACCGAATTGTTCCAAGTGAAACCCCAAGTGCCGATGGCCGTTTGCGTCGCCGGGTATGGTGAGATCATGCCGGCCAACTTCTTGCATCGTCCATCGGACGTTTGACCACCGGGGATGTTCGACGTGTTGGAAAGCCACTGAGCAGGGCAGTACCTCACCGGCGGATTGTTGACCAGATGCAGAATCATGGATTGCGAGGCGGCATTCGTCGATAGACGAAATTGCTTTGTACCCACCTTGCTGTATGCGGCAACGGGCTGAAACATGTTGAATCCGGCGGAGCAAAACGGAGCGGCCGTGCTCGGCTGGCCCTTTGCCGTCTCGGCTTGGGCTCTGCACAGGTGGGAGCAATCAACCTGGTTTGTCTCGCCCTGCTGATCCCAGCCTGAATAGGTGGCGTTGATTTGGCCGCTAAGATCCGTATTAAACCCCTGCGTGTGAGTGTTCCCGGCGATGTCATCGGTCGAGAGGACGCAGGTACATGTCGCGGAAGCGTGTGCCGCCGTGGCCAACGAAATCGAACATGCCGCTACGATCGCGGCGAAGCGAGAGGCGTCGAAAAAAGCACTCGCCACTTTTTTCGCCAGCGGCGAGCGGATCGCCGGAATATCGGCTCGATTGCAAGTCATCCGATGCATTCCTTCTCGATTACGGCCGAATACTGTGGTCTGCGAACGCAACCATAGGTTTATTTCTTCCGAGATGCAAGCAAAGACATAGGCGCGTCGGCGCTCAGGAACTCGACCGCCACCGTCAACCCTGCCCGAGCAATGCAGGTCGTGGGCCGCCCGTTTGTCGAGCGGGGAGCCGAAGGAGGCTGGAGGCGGCTGCTAGTAGCTGCGCGCCTTGGGCGGGATGTACTCGACCTCGTTGGTCAGCGTGTAGCTGTGCACCGGACGGTAATCGATGCGGGCCCAGCCGGTGGCGGGATCGATCCAGGCGAGCGTGTGCTTCATCCAGTTGGCGTCGTCGCGATTGGGATAGTCCTCGCGCGCGTGAGACCCTCGGCTTTCCGTGCGGTTGAAGGCGCCTTCGATGGTGACGATGGCCTGCTGGATCAGATTCTCGAATTCCAGCGTCTCCACCAGGTCGCTGTTCCAGATCAGCGAGCGGTCGCTCACCGAAATGTCGCCCATGCCCTTGTAGATGGAATCGATGCGCTTGCGGCCGCTGGACAGCGCCTCGGCGGTGCGGAACACGCCGGCGTCCTCCTGCATGGCGAGCTGCATGTCGCGCCGCATCTTGGCGGTGGGCGTGCCGCCCTTGGCATGGCGATAGCGGTCGAAGCGGGCGAGCGAACTGTCGCCGGCATCTTTCGCCAGCTCCGGCTGGCTCTCGCCCGGCGCGATCGATTTGCCGCATTGCGCGCCCGCGGCCTTGCCGAAGATGACGAGATCGATCAGCGAATTGGAGCCCAGCCGGTTGGCACCGTGCACCGAGACGCAGGAGCCTTCGCCGACCGCCATCAGTCCGCGAATCACGAAATCCGGATTGCCGTCCTTCAAGGTCAGCGCCTCGCCCAGGTAGTTCGTGGGAATGCCTCCCATGTTGTAGTGCATGGTGGGCAAGACCGGGATCGGCTCCTTGGTGATGTCGACCCCGGCAAAGATGCGCGCCGATTCCGTGATGCCCGGCAGCCGCTCGTGCAGGATCTTGGGATCGAGATGCTCAAGATGCAGGTGGATATGGTCCTTCAGCGGACCCACGCCGCGGCCCTCGCGGATCTCGATGGTCATGGCGCGCGAAACCACGTCGCGCGAAGCGAGGTCCTTGGCGTTGGGCGCATAGCGCTCCATGAAGCGCTCGCCTTCGGAATTGGTGAGATAGCCGCCTTCGCCGCGCGCCCCTTCGGTGATCAGCACGCCCGCGCCGTACACGCCGGTGGGATGAAACTGCCCGAACTCCATGTCCTGCACCGGAAGCCCCGCGCGCAGCGCCATGGCATTGCCGTCGCCGGTCTGGGTGTGGGCGCCGGTGCAGGTGGCGTAGATGCGCCCGAAGCCGCCGGTTGCCAGGATCACCTTGTGGGCCCGGAAGCGGTGCATGGAGCCGTCGTCGAGGTTCCACGCCATCACCCCGCGCACGACGTCCTCCTCGACGATCAAGTCGAGCGCGAAATATTCGATGAAGAAGTTCACCTCGTGCTTCACGCATTGGCCGTAGAGCGTGTGCAGAATGGCGTGCCCGGTGCGGTCGGCAGCCGCCGCGGTGCGCTGCGCGATGCCCTTGCCGTAATGCGAAGTCATGCCGCCGAAGGCGCGCTGGTAGATGCGCCCGTCCTCGGTGCGGGAGAACGGCACCCCGAAATGCTCGAGCTCGTAGACCGCTTCGGCTGCGTTCTTGCACAGATATTCGATGGCATCCTGGTCGCCCAGCCAGTCCGAGCCCTTGACGGTGTCGTACATGTGCCAGCGCCAGTCGTCTTCGCCGCTGTTGCCCAGCGCCGCCGCCACGCCGCCTTGCGCCGCCACCGTATGGCTGCGGGTGGGGAACACTTTGGTGATGCAGGCGGTCTTGAGCCCGTGCGCGGCGCATTCGAGCGTGGCGCGCAAGCCCGCGCCGCCGGCGCCGACCACGATGACGTCGAACGTATGATCGGTGAGGGGATAGGCGGGCATCAGGCGTTCGAACTCATGTGACGATTCTCAAGATCGCGACCAGCGACACAGCGCCGAGCAGCCAGGCGAAGGCCCGGTTCAGGAGCAGCAGCGCGATCTTCTGGCCTTCGCTATGGATATAGTCATCGATCACCGCCTGCACACCCAGCGACATGTGGATGCAAGTCAGCACCACGAACAGCCCCATCAGCACCGCGTTCCACGGGCGCTGGAGGAATCCGGCCACCTCGGCCTCGGTGGCGCCGACTAGCCCCAGTCCGGAGGCCACCAGCCAGACGCTCAGCGGAATCAGCGCCGTTGCCGTGACGCGCTCGCGCCAGAAATGGGTGAGGCCGGAATGAGCCGAGCCCAGCCCCTGAACCTTGTGGAGCGGCGATTGCAGGCTCATGGCATCACCGCTCCGTGCGGCCCCGTGTAGGCGATGACGAACACCGCGACGGCCAGCAGGACCGACAGCGCGATCACCAGCACGCCGGTCTTGTTGGCGGTCGGGACCTCGAAGCCGTAGCCGAGGTCCCAGGCGAGATGCCGGATGCCGTTCAGGAAGTGGTAGGCCAGCGACCAGACGAAGCCGAACAGCACGATCTGGCCGAACGGCGTGGCGAGCAGCCGCATCAGGGGCCCATAGACGTCGGGCCCGCTGGCCAATCCGATCAGCAGCCAGGCGAGCAACACCATGCCGACGGTCAACGCCAAGCCGGTGGCGCGATGGGTGATCGACGTCGCCATGGTCACCGGCCAGCGGTAGATCGAGAGAAAGGGGGAGAGCGGGCGCGGCGGCGTCTGCGGTTGGTCCGCCATGGATTTTCCTGATGAGTCGGTTCGAAACCGCGGCAGTTTAAGGCCGGAGGCTCACCAGTCAACCGAAGCGGCGCGGATGGTCAGGCGTCGCCGGCTCCGCCGTTCCATGAGAACGGTTTACGGCCCTTCGTCTCGGCCTGCTTGGCGGCCTCGACCGTCGCCGCGGCGAAGGTCCTTATGTGTGTCTGTCCGTTGTGCGCATTGATCAGCATGACCAACCCCACAGCGAGACCGCCCAGCCACAAGGCCCACATCGGAACGCCGAACACCCCGCCATAGGCGTTGACCGCCAGATTCAAGCCACAGCCGAGAACCAGTCCCACGGCCAGTGCGATCCGCAGGATCTGGATGGTGTCGCGGCGGTCAAGTTCGATGAAGATCTGCGGAAAGGCATAACGATAGTAGAGTGGCTCCCAAGTCGGGTTCAGAGGCGGACCGTCGATGAGCCGAAACAGCATGTATCCCAGCGCCGCCAGCACATGCCCCGCCAGATATCCGGCGATGACCAGCGCGATGATCGGCAGCCAGTCCGGCGCGGCAATGGTCGCGGCGACTGGATCGGGCGTGAAGAGCAGGGGGCTGACCAAGGCGACGAAGGCCAGGCCCGGGATCAGGTAGCCGAAGAAATCACGCAGCAGCAGGAAGCCGCTGACCAGGGTTCCCAGGAATTTCCACATGAGCCCCTCCCGTCGGTGCCGTCCGAGCCCTCATCTTATTTATCCCGATTCGTCACCCGTGGCGCAAAGTGACTGGCCTGCCTCTGAGAAACGGTACGGTCGATCGCCGATCGCCATGGGCCCGCGGACCGGGGCATGCGGGTGAAGAAAATGTAACGCCGCTGAGCCCGTGCGGGCGCTTCACAGCCGGTTTGGCGTTACGGATATTAGCAAATGCTGGCTAGGTCTTTCGTCCATGAGTGAAGCACGCGCGGACGCCGCGGAATTCCTGCTGCCGCGCCGGTTTGGCGGGTTCGCGGGCTTTTGGCGCTGGCCGCTGTCGAGCCCGTCGGGAGAGCTCGCCGGCATCCTTCTGCTCTGGCCGCTGCTTCTGATCGTCAGCTTGTGGAACGGCTTCCCGCTCATCTTCTACGATACCGGCGCTTATATCTTCGAAGGTTTCGGCAATCGCTTCGTCGCCGAGCGTTCGCCGGTCTATTCGCTGTTCCTGGTTTTCACGGGAGGCGGCTGGAGCCTCTGGCTCGTGGTCCTGGTGCAGGCTGCCTTGACGGCATTCGTGATGGTGGAGACGGCGCGTTGCGTGGCGCCGCGCATGCATCTCGGCCTGCTTGCGGCCATCGGCGGCGCCCTGGTGCTGCTCACCGGACTGCCCTGGTATGCGGGGCAGATCGAGCCGGACTGTCTCACCGCGCTGGTGGTTCTCTCGCTCTATCTGCTCGCCTTTTATGCCGGACGGCTGGGTACGTGGCGAACGGTGGCGCTGGTCGCGATCGCGGCCTTGGCGACCGGCGCGCATCCCTCGCATCTGGGATTGGCCGCGGGACTCGTCGCCGTACTGGCGGTCTATGAACTCACGATCCGATTCCACCGCGCCGCTTCGTGGCCGCGCGCCAATCTAACTCTTCCGGTTGTCAGCGCGGTGCTCGGATTCGCGCTGGTCTTCGCCGGCAATTATCACTTCACCCGCCACGTCTTCATCAGCAAGGCAGGCCCGGTCTTCGTCTTCGCCCGCATGCTGCAGGACGGCCTGGTCAAGGATCTGCTCAACGACACCTGTCCGGAGTCCCACTACGCGCTCTGCGCCTACCGCAACGCGCTCCCCGACCGCGCCGACAAGTGGCTGTGGGGACCGCGCACGCCGTTCCTGGCGCTCCATCGTTTCGACGGCACCGAAAACGAGTCCGAGCGCATCGTGCTGGACAGCCTCAAGCGCTACCCGCTGCTCAATCTGGGACTGGCTTTGCGCGACTCTATCCAGCAGTTCATGACCTTCCGCACCGGAGACCAGATCGAGCCGCAGCAATGGGTGCTCTATCCCGACTTCCACACCTACATCCCAGGCCAGCTTCGCGCCTACGCCAGCGCCCGCCAGCAGAAGGGCGGGATCGACTTTCGTCCCGTCAATGCGGTGCACGAACCCATCGGCTGGCTGGCGCTCGCCTTCCTGGTGGCCATGCTGGCGATGGCCTGGCGCGAAAAGGATGCAAAGTCGGCGGCGCTGCTCGGCTTCGTGCTGGCGGCGCTGCTCGGCAATGCCGTCATCTGCGGCGCGCTCTCCAATCCCCATGCCCGCTACCAGTCGCGCCTGATCTGGGTTCCCGCTTTCGCGCTGATTCTCCTCGCCAGCGAACGGCGTCTCTTGCGAGACGCTTGAGAATCCGGCCTTAATCGCCTGCCATGGCTGGACCCGTCCGCATTGCGCCTTCGATTCTGTCCGCGGATTTCTCGCGGCTCGGCGCGGAAGTGGAGGCGGTGGAGAAGGCGGGCGCCGATCTCATCCATGTCGACGTGATGGACGGCCATTTCGTGCCCAACATCACCATCGGGCCGCAGGTGGTGAAGGCGCTGAAGCCCCACGCCAAAAAACCGCTCGACGTGCATCTGATGATTTCGCCCGTCGATCCCTATATCGAAGCCTTCTGCGAGGCCGGGGCCGACGGAATCACGGTGCATCCGGAAGCCGGACCGCACATTCACCGCACGCTGCAGTTCATCCGCGCCTGCGGCAAACGCCCCGGCGTGGTGCTCAATCCCGGCACGCCGATCGACGCCATCGACAATGTGCTCGACCTCGTCGACCTCGTTCTCATCATGACGGTCAATCCGGGCTTCGGCGGCCAGACGTTCATCGCCAGCCAGCTCAAGAAGATCGAAGCCGCGGCGGAGCGCATCGCGGCAAGCGGCCGCCGAATCGATCTCGAAGTCGATGGCGGCATCACGCCCGAGACTGCGCGGCGCGCCCGCGACGCCGGCGCCACGGTGCTGGTCGCCGGCACGTCCGTGTTCAAGGGCGGAGCGTCGGCCTACGCTGCCAACATCGCCGCCTTGCGCGGCTAGCATCATGGCGCGGGGGGATCGCATGCGCCTCGCGCTCCTGCCGGAGCTCATCGGCGCGATGCTCCGCCAGGCGGTGAAGCCCGTGCTCGCGGTGCTGCGGCGGAGTTGGCCCTACCGGCGGCTGCTCAAGGGCAAGATGCCGGATCGCATCGTCTTTCAGCCCTTCGATGCCGCCTCGCGCCGTCTCGAGGATGCCGATGCCTTGTTGAAGGGCCGCTTCCGCTTTGCCGGCGAAGCCCTTGATGTCAAGGAAGGATCGGTGTTCGACAAAGCGCCGCTCTCGCGGGCCTGGGCGGAAGGGCTGCACGGCTTTACTTGGCTGGCGGCGCTCTCAGCGGCGGGCGGCGAGGCAGCCCGGGTGCTGGCGACCAACCTCATCGCCCAATGGCTGAAGCGCAACGCGCGCTATTCCGAGCCGGCCTGGGCGCCGGAGGTGACAGCGCAGCGGCTGATCAATTTGTTCGCCCACGGCCGCTTTGTGCTCGCCAATTCCGACGTGTTGTGGCGCTCCAAACTTTACGTCTCGCTGCGCGAACAGAGCCGCTTGCTGGCCCGCTCCGCCCCGGAAGCACCCGACGGCCTGCCGCGCTTCGAGGCCGCGGCGGCTCATGCGCTGTCCGGCGCCTGCCTCAATGACAGCCCGAAGCGTCTTGCCTCGGGCCTGGAGCAACTCGAGCGCGAAATCGCCCGCCAATTGCTCCCCGATGGGGGCCATGCCGGCCGCTCGCCGGAGACTCTGTTTCATGCCTATCGCCACGTGGTGATGGTGATGGATGCGCTCGCCGCCATCGATCAGCCGGTGCCTGCGGCGCTGCGCAGCGCCCACGATCGCATGGCGCCGATGCTGCGCTTCTTCCGCCTGGGCGACGGCACGCTCGCGCTGTTCAACGGTGGCGGCGAAGGCGACGCCAAGATGATCGAGGCGCTGCTGGCGCGCGACGAAGTGCGCGGCCAGCCGTTCGGCTTCGCGCCGCATTCCGCCTTTCACCGCCTCGCCGCCGGCCGCTCCCTGGTGGTGATGGATTGCGGCAGGCCGCCCGACGGCGCCTTCTCCACCGAAGCCCATGCCGGCTGCCTCTCCTTCGAGATGAGCGCGGGCGCGCAGCGGCTGATCGTCAATTGCGGCGCGTCGCGGCAGCTCAAATGGGCCAATGCATTGCGCGCCACTGCGGCGCACTCGACCGTGGCGCTGGCGGACACGTCCACGTCAACCATCCTGCAGCCGGGCCTGGCACGCTCGCTGCTCGGCCCGCGCCTGCTGGATGGCGTCACCACCACGCAGACCGCGCGCCGCGAAACTTCCAACGGCTGGACGGTGGAGGCGAGCCATGACGGCTACCTCGCGCCGTTCGGAATCCTCCACCAGCGCCGCCTCACTTTGTCGCCGAACGGCACGGCGCTGACCGGCGGCGACTGGCTCACCCCGCGCGCTGGCGGCAAGCGTCCGCGCGGCGGTATCCCCTTCGCCGCGCGCTTCCACGTCCATCCGGAGGTACGCATCTCGCCAAGCCAGGGCGGCGGCGCGCTACTGAAACTGCCGAGCGGGGAGGGCTGGCGCTTCCAGGCCGCGGGGGGCGCGCTCTCCATCGAAGAAAGCGTCTATCTCGGCGGCGAGACCGCGCGCCGCACCGAGCAGTTGGTCATCGGCGGCGCGATCAAGGACGACATGGTCGAACTCGGCTGGCTGCTCGAGCAGATCAATCCCTAATCGTTCCGCGCGAAAGCCGCGTCCCGAACACGCCTTCGCCTTTTTTGCGTCGCGATCCGCTCCGAACCTTTTGCCGGTTCAAATCGGAGGGGAGCTCGTGTCCGACACATCCGCCAATGGCGGCCGCTACAATTCGCCTGGATTGAAGGTTCTCGCGGTGGTGCTGCTCACCATCGCCATGGCCGTCCCGCTGTTCGCCATCGATCTGGCCCTGGACGGCCGCGAGGAGAAGGCGGCCGAAGCCACCGCCGACGTGGCGTCCGGCTGGGGCGCGGCGCAGATCGTCGCCGGCCCCGTGCTGTTCATTCCTTACGACGTGCCCACCCGGTCGGTGATCGACGGCAAGACGGTCACCTCCGTCGACCACCAGGAGGCGGTGCTGCTTCCCTCCATCCTCTCGCTGGATGCCAAGGCGGACACCGGGACCCGTTGGCGCGGCATTTTCGAAGTGCCGGTCTACAATTCGAGCCTGCATATGCGCGCTAGCTTCGGCCGCGCCGCGTTCGACGGCCTGTTCCCCGAAGGCGCGACGGTCCGTTGGAAGGAAGCCTATGCCACGGTGCTGATCTCCGATCCGCGCGGGCTCGCCAACAACGTCTCGCTCCGCGTCAACAATCACAGCGCCGCCTTCGAGCCCGGCGTCGGTTCGCAGAGCAAGGATGGCGCCGGCATGCATGCCATGCTGGGCCTCACTGCGCTGCCGCAAGCCCTCACCCTGGAAGCCGATATCGGATTGCGCGGTTCGCGCGAGTTGAGCCTGGCGCCGCTCGGCCAGCAAACCACGGCGCATATTGTCTCTGCCTGGCCCGATCCCAGCTTCTTCGGCAACTTCCTGCCGGGCGAGCGGCGCGTCTCGCGGGACGGCTTCGACGCGCGCTGGACCGTGCCTTATCTCGCCCGCGGCTATGCGCAGAGTTTCCGCACCGCCACCGACGCGCTGCCCGTGCTGGCCTCGCAGCTGTTCGGCGTGCGCTTCTACCAGCCGGTCGGCTTCTACCAGCTGGTCGAGCGCTCGCTGAAATACGCCATCCTGTTCGTCGGCCTGTCGCTGCTGATCTTCTTCGTCACCGAACTGGTGGCCGGCCGGCGGCTCCATGTGATGCAGTATACGCTGATCGCAGCGGCTCAGGTGCTGTTCTACCTGCTGCTGCTGTCGTTCGCCGAGCACATCGGCTTCGGGCTGTCCTATCTCGCCGCCGCCGCCGCCACCATCGCGCTGACCGGCGCCTATGCGGTCAGCGCCTTCGCCAGCCGCGCCCGCGCCGCCATCCTCGCGCTGCTGCTCGGCATGCTCTACGGGCTGCTCTACGTCATCCTCAAGCAGGAGGACTACGCGCTGCTGATCGGCGCCGGACTGCTGTTCGCGGCACTTGCCGCCACCATGTACGCCACCCGCAAGATGGACTGGTACCGCATGGTTCCCCTGCCGCAGACGTGATGCATTGGTGCGAGCGCGCGCAAGCGCGAGCGATCACGCGGCGTAATCACCCCCTCCCCTTGCGGGAGGGGGCAATCCGAACGAGCGTTTGCGAGTGAGGATTGGGGGAGGGGTGTTTGCGTGAGCGCCCCCTCCCCCAAATTCATCGCGCTCGCGCGCTCTGAATTTGCCCCCTCCCGCAAGGGGAGGGGCTG
>DATCOJ010000284.1:0-4717 GCA_036564785.1 Rhizomicrobium sp.
CTAAACTAAGCGGCCTGGTAGCCCATCACCGCCTTGATCTCGAGGAATTCCTCGAAGCCGAACTCACCCCATTCGCGCCCGGTGCCGGACTGCTTGTAGCCGCCGAACGGCGCATTGAGATCGACGCTGGCGCCGTTGAGATGCACGTTGCCGGTGCGCAGCTGTGCCGCCACGGCGCGGGCATGCTCGATGGAGCCCGACTGCACGTAGCCCGAGAGGCCATAGGGCGTGTCGTTGGCCAGCTTGATCGCTTCTTCCTCCGTCTCGTAAGGCAGGATCGACAGCACCGGTCCGAAGATCTCCTCGCGCGCGATGGTCATGTCGTTGGTGACATTGGCGAACACCGTCGGCCGCACGTAATAGCCGCGATTGAGCCCTTCGGGCCGGCCGAGGCCGCCGGTCACCAAGGTGGCGCCTTCGTCGATGCCTTTCTTGATCAGGCCCTGGATCTTGTTGAACTGCGCCTCGCTCACCACGGGTCCGAGCTGCGTGCCTTCGGCGAACGGATCGCCGACCTTGGCCTTCTCAGCGGTCGCCTTGGCGATGGCGGCCGCCTGATCCTGCTTGGCTTTGGGCACGAACATGCGCGAGGGCGCGTTGCAGGACTGGCCGGAGTTGGAGAACATGTTCAGCACGCCGCCCACCACCGCCTTCTGCAGATCGGCATCGTCGAGCACGATGTTGGCGGATTTGCCGCCCAGCTCCTGCGCCACGCGCTTGACCGTGTCGGCCGCGCCCTTGGCCACCGCGATGCCGGCGCGCGTCGAGCCGGTGAAGGACATCATGTCGATGTCGGGATGATGCGACATGGCTTCGCCGACCGTCGGCCCGTCGCCGTTGACGAGGTTGAACACGCCCGGCGGCACGCCCGCTTCGTCGAGCACTTCGGCGAACAGCACGGCGTTCATCGGCGCCACTTCGGAGGGCTTCAGCACCATGGTGCAGCCCGCGGCCAGCGCCGGCGCCACCTTGCAGGCGATCTGGTTGATGGGCCAGTTCCACGGCGTGATCATGCCGACGACGCCCACCGGCTCGTAACAGATGGCAGTGGTGCCGCGCACCTGCTCGAACTGGAAGTCCTTGAGGATCTTCATCGCCTGGCTGAAATGGGCGATGCCCATGGCGGCCTGCGCGTTCTTGGAGAGCGAGACCGGCGCGCCCATTTCGCGGCTGATGGTCTCGACGAATTCCGGATAGCGCTTCTGGTAGATCTCGACGATTTTCTGCATCAGGGCCAGGCGCTCGTCCTTGCTGGTGCGCGACCAGGCGGGGAAGGCGCGCTTGGCCGCCGCGACCGCCTTGTCGACATCCGCCTTGGAGCCGAGGCTGATGCGGGCGAAGGCCTCCTCGTTGGAAGGATCGATCACTTCCAGGGTCTTGGGCTGGGCCGGATCGACCCATTTGCCGTCGATATAGAATTGCAGCTTGTTCAACATGGTTGGCTCCTTGGCGCGGGTTTGGGAATGGTCTCACGCCACTATAGGCGCAGGTCGCCGAGCGGCCAATCACGAAGGACGGTGCGCTGCCCGCTGCGTTGTCGCGATTTTGCGCCGGGCGGCCCTTCAGCAAAATCCGCGTGTAGCAGCGGGTGGGCGTCTCGATGAGATAGAGCACGCGCCGGGGCGGCCTGGGGAAGGCTTTCGCCAGCAGGTCGAGCTGAACCCGGAGTTCCCGCCGATAGGCGCCTAGGGAGCGCCCGAATTCCCGGAAAGCGGCGGTATGGCAGCCGGATTTCCGCGCGTTGCCATTGCCGCGCGGCGCCCCGCCCTTGGGTTTGGCGCTTGGACGCTTCGCGGGCTCGTTTTCTAACCGACTGATTCGATTTGGAAAACTGCCGGAGGTTGTTTTCGAGAAAATGAGAGGGGGTGGGTCCCCCTCCCCGCCCGGCAGGAGCGGCAGGCTCGGCAGGCGAAGCGCGGCAAGGCTGAGGACCGCGGCGTCGCCGGCGCTGGCCCGAAGCCGGGCGATGGCGTTGCCGGTCGCGGCCATCGCGTCCAAAATCCGCACGAAATGCCCGAGCCAAGCCGAGCGCAGGCGCCAATCCCACGCGGCAAACGCCCGCTCGCGGCACGCCGCCGCGAATGTCGCTTGCACCCGGAGGTGCTCCTCCAGGGCATGGGTCAGATATTCGGCTCTCATTCGCCTTTCCGCCTGTTGGACGGACTCCTCCAGACTGCCGACTTTAGGGCTCGGGAGCCCCGCGATCCGTGACGGCCGTCACGCCTCTACCCCCCACCGTTGTTTTGTTTCGCTCCTCACTACCGTCATCGCCCGGCCGAGCGATAGTGAGGTCCGGGCGACCCAATTTGCCGCGAAGAAGACCATGAAATTGGGTCACCCGGATCGCTCGCCAAAAACGCTCGCGACCGGGTGATGACGGATCTTTGGTTTATAACTGCGGCTTGATGTTGGAGGAGACGAGAGCCATGGATCGATTCACCGGCGGTTGCCTGTGCGGCAACGTTCGATTCGTGGCGCAGGGCACGCCATATCGGGTCGGGCTTTGTCACTGCCTCGACTGCCGCAAGCATCATGGGGCCCTGTTTCACGCGTCTGCGATCTTTCCGGAAGGATCGGTGACCATCGAGGGCGAAACACGCGACTACGCCGGGCGGTTTTTCTGTCCCCGCTGCGGCTCGACCGTTTTCGGGCGCAGCGCAGACGAAATCGAAGTGAATCTGGGATCGCTCGATGCCCCCGACCAGCTGACGCCGACCTACGAAAGCTGGACCATCCGCCGCGAGTCCTGGCTGCCGCCGTTTCCGCTCACCAGGCGATACGAGCGCGACCGCGAGGCAACAAGCCGCTTTGAGGATTAGGTCGCATGAACAACGTCGCAAGGCGCCGCTGCAAACCAAACCCAACGATCCGTCATCGCCCGGCCGAACGATAGTGAGGTCCGGGCGACCCAATTTTTCTATTCGCCGCCAAACCATGAAACTGGGTCACCCGGATCGCTCGCTAGAAGCGCTCGCGACCGGGTGATGACGGATTGTTGGTTATCACGTCTTCTTCGTCCGGTAATCGCCGAAGGTGGCGTCGCGGGCGTCCAGCGCTTCGGTGACGCTCTCGCGGAATTTGGCGAAGGTGGCGCGCGAGCTTTCGGTGGTGAGGGCCAGCGCCTGGATTTCGGTGCCGGCGCGGATGGCCGCGCGCAGGCCCATGATTTCCATGGCGCGATGGACGGAGCGCTTGTTCATCTGCTGCACGTCGGTGGGGATTTTCGCCACCCGCTCGGCGATGGCGAGGACTTCGCCATCCAGATCGGCGAGCGCAAAGGCGCGGTTGGCGAAGCCCGCGCGCACCGCCTCGACGCCGCTGACGGCATCGCCCGTCAGCATCATCTCCATGGCGGGACGCAGGCCGCAGAGCCAGGCGTGGAACTGGTTGTCCGGCGGGCTCATCATGCGCACCGGCGGATAGCCGATCATCGCGTCCTCGGCGACATAGACGAGATCGCAGGCGGTGGCGAGCTCGGAGCCGCCGGCCAGGCACCAGCCATGCACTTGCGCGATCACCGGCTTGGCGAGATCCCAGATGCGGAAGCAGCCCTCGACGACGTGCCGCGCCCATTGTCCCGCGCCGGCGGCGGTGGCGAAAGGCAGGGGCTGGCGCGCGCCCTCGGCCGAGAGATCGTAGCCCGCGGAGAAGCAGGAGCCGGCGCCGCGGATGATCGTGACCCGAATGTTGGGATCGCGATCGGCCGCTTCCAGCGCCGCGAAGATTGCGCCGCGCAGTTCGTTGGAGAGCGCGTTGCGCTTCTCCGGACGGTTGAGCGTGAGGCGGCGGACGAACGGAAGCGGCTCGTCGATGAGAAGCAGGGATTCGTCGGGCATGGCGGCATATCCTCGCTGGCGGCCAGCCAACACCTTATTGCAACAGCCACCCGCTCCAAGCACATTTGTCTTTCAACGGAGCGTTCCAATGGATTTGAAGGACAGAGGCTGCATCGTCACCGGAGGCTTCGGCGCGCTGGGCGCGGCGGTGGCGCAGACGCTGAGAGAGCGCGGCGCCAAGGTGGCGCTGATCGATCGGGCGGAGTCCCCCCACCCCTTAATCCCCTCCCCTCAAGGGGGAGGGGAAAATGTAACGAGCAATGCGATAGCGTTCGGCGGCATCGATCTGGCGGATCCGGCGTCGGCCAAGCGCGCGATCGACGAGGCTGCGTCGCAGCTTGGCGGACTCTATGCGTTGGTCAACGTCGCCGGTGCCTTCCGCTGGGAAACGGTGGCTGACGGCGACGTGGCCACCTGGGACTTTCTCTATTCGGTGAACTTGAAGACGGCGTTGTGCGCCTCCAAGGCGGCGCTGCCGCATCTCGTGTCAGGCGGAACGGGGCGGATCGTCAATATCGGCGCCGGCGCCGCGGCCAAGGCTTCGGCCGGCATGGGCGCCTATGCGGCATCCAAGGCGGGCGTGGCGCGGCTGACCGAAGCGCTGTCGGAGGAGGTGAAGGCGAAAGCCATCACCGTCAACGCGGTGCTGCCCTCGATCATCGACACGCCGGCCAACCGCAAGGACATGCCCAAGGCGGATTTCGCCAAATGGGTGACGCCGGACGCCATCGGCGGCTTGATCGCCTTCCTGCTGTCCGACGAGGCCGGCGCCATCACCGGCGCGCTGATCCCGATCTCGGGCCGGGTATGAGCGGCAATCTTACCTCCCCCAAGGCGGGGAGGTCGGAGCGTTTTGAGCCCCGCGAAAAACGCTCCGGGTG
>DATCOJ010000285.1:0-3778 GCA_036564785.1 Rhizomicrobium sp.
ACTTTGGACAGTGCCGGTTGCGGCAGGAGTTGTAGGAGATGCGCAGGTGGGCGCAGGCCTCGCAGCGTTCGACATGCCCGCCCAACGCCGCCGTTCGGCAGCGCTCGATCGCCGACATGACCTTGAGTTGGCCGAGGCTCACATGGCCGGCATGGGAGATACGCCAAGCCGGCCCGCGATGGCGGAGGATGTCCGCCACCTCGACCGCTGGCCGTGACAACGGCCGCGCGTCAGCCGGGCATCTTCCGCAGGATGTCGAGCGGGCTCGTCACCTGGCCGATCGTGCTGATGGCGACGCGGGTGTAAAGCGCCGTCGTGTCGAGCTTCTTGTGTCCGAGCGGCCACGCGCCATAATGCGCTCCTTCTATGTCATTGAAACTTCAAGCTCTGCTGGGTGGAATCTGATGTTAGCGGGCGCTGCGAGGCGTTCTGCTCTCGATAGGCCGCCATGTCCTCGGCCTTGATCACCCAGGGCGCGCCCCGGCAAATCTGGTGCCCCTTGATGATGCCCGGGCGGATCATGCGCAACGCCGTCATGACGCTCACACCCATGATTTGCGCCGCCGCCTCAAGCGTTATCTCGCCCCGCTCGGCCCACTCGCCCTCGCGATAGACGGCAATGCCGTGGTGGCTGCGAAACGAGCAGACCCGCGCCTTGGTCCAGCCGTTGCCGCGCCCGGTTGGCTTACCCGCGCGATTGAGGAGCCGCGCGATTTGCTGGTCGGGCATCAGGCGCGCCAACTCGCGGATCAAAGACAACGTATCCTCGGGCACCGTCCAGCGATGTTTGCCCACCCCATTCATCTTCAGCTTCAGCGCGGTGTGGTCACCACCCTGCCAATGCAGGACCATGTCGATGAAGCCGCCGTCGATTCGCACGACGATCTCGTGCAGCGCCGTGCGCAAGATCCGCTTGCGTGTCGCTGCTGTCGCAGCTGGGTGCGACCAGGCAAGCTCGAGATCGGCGCCGAGCTGCATCAAGAGCAGCCGCTCCTTCTCGCCCAGGGGCGCCGGCTTCCTCGCCTCAATTGCAGCGATCTCGCCTTCGATCCGTTGCACCGCCTGTAGCGCCTCGTTCCAGCGGCGCTCCAACTCGCCGGCCACCAGACGATTGGCGGGATCGACAGCATCATATTGCCGGCGGGCATGCGCCGCCGAGAAGCGCGCCTGCTGTAGCGCCAGTTCGAGTTGCCTCTGGGCGGCTGATGTCTCGCTCATCTGAGCATCGAGCGCCTTCGATGCGGCATCGATGCCGAGCGGCGTCAAGACCCGCAGAACGTCCGAGCCGACAGCGTGATCGGCACGCAAGCCACCAAACGAGATGCATCGCTCCGTACCGTGGTTCACCAGAGCGCCCCGGCAGTAATAGCGCCCCGCCTTGCCCCCATAGCCGACATACAGCTTGCGGCCGCAATGGCCACAACGCAGCAGCCCTGCGAGAAGCAGCTCCCCGCGCCGCACCGCTCCCCTGACCGTGGCGCTGCCCTTACCGGTCGCGTTGTCGGCAATGACTTGCTGGGTTCTCTCGAACTCGCTCCAGGAGATATAGCCCTCGTGCTGATCCTTGAGCAGCACGTCCCATTCGGACATTGGGCGCCGCAGGCCGCGCTTGACGCGCTTGCGGCCATTCTCGACGCTGACCTTGCTCACGGTGCGTCCAAAAGCATAGGCACCGGCATAGACCGGGTTGGTCAGGATATTGTGCACGGTGTTATAGAGCGGCAGTCTCCAGACAATGCCGTGCCCCTCCGCCGCGCTATGGCTTGCAACGGGCAATGCAATGTCCTCGTCGCGCAGCCACACATGCACCTGTCGCACGCTTTGCAGTTCGGAAAACTTGGCGAAGACCAGCTTCAGGGCCTCCTGCACCCGCTGATCCGGATCCTTCTCGATCCGGTCACGCCCGATCCGCACATAGCCGGCGGCGACACCAAGGAATAGCTCGCCGCGGCGCGCCTTCTGCCGCAGCGCCTCGTGTGAGCGCTGGCGAAACAGCGACAGCTCGAGCTCGCTCATGGTGCCCTTCATGCCGAGCAACAGGCGATCATTGGGATGCCGCGGATCATAGATGCCGTCCTCGTCTACGATGACAGTCCCGACAAGTCCACAGAACTCGATTAGCGTGTGCCAGTCGCGACCGTTGCGGGCCAGCCGCGAGGCCTCGATCGCAAATACCGCGCCGACCCGCCCCTCACAGATCGCCGCCAGCAGGCGCTCGAAGCCCGGCCGGTTGATGCCGCCTCCCGAGCGGCCGAGGTCATCGTCGATGACCTCGACAGTGGTCCAGCCGAGCCGCTGGGCATGATCGGCGAGGCCGTACTGTCGGCGACGGCTCTCCGGATTGTGCAGGAGCTGATCGGCCGTCGATTGGCGGATGTAGACGAAAGCGCCGCGGCCCAGGTGGTCAGCCGTGATCTTCGTCATCGCCGACCTCCCCGCTTGCCATCGCCGCCGCGATCTCGAGCAGCAGGGCTTCGACCTGCGTTGCCAGTTGGTCCTTCTGTGAGAGGAGCGAGACGCGCGGCTCGTCCTGCTTGAACAGGTCCGGCTGAATACCTGCGCTCTTGTGCTTCATTGTTGGCGTCCTCCATCCCTGGGTCGGATTGGAGAAAGCCTAGAAGTGCATCGATCTCGGCGCGCAGAGTTCGCAGAATATCGAGGGAAAACCGCGGCTCGGCACCAAGCTGGTAATGCGCCGCCGATTCGTATGTCATCCACGCGGGGATGCAGGCAACCGACCCGTCAGGCTGCGGAATGACGACCAACTCGGCGCCGCGGTAGGCGTATTGCCTGACAATGAGCACGGTCTCGCCACACCGAGGATGGAACGGATAGTAAATCCGTCCCTCGATCGGGTGTTGACGGGCAGTATGTCTCTGCTTCGAGCAGGACCTGGATAATGCGGATGTCGGTTCCCGCTTCAAGCAGATGGGTGGCGAAGCTGTGGCGCAGGGTATGGACGGTGACCGGTTTGTCCAAGCCGGCCTCTCGCGCAGCGACACGGCACGCCGCCTGCAAGGTGGCGGTGCTGACCGGCCGGTCCCTGTCGCGCCCGGGGAACAGCCAATGCGCCGGCTTGGCCAGGCGCCAATAGGCGCGCAGGATCGTCAGCAGCGGCGGCGACAGCATGACGTAGCGGTCCTTGCCGCCCTTGCCGTGTTCGACCCGGATCACCATCCGGCTACTGTCGAGGTCGCCGACCTTGAGTGCCGCGACCTCGGACACCCGCAGCCCGGCGCCGTAGGCCGTGGTCAATGCCGCTCGGCTGCGCAGACCGGGAACCGCCTGCAGGAAGCGCGTGATCTCCTCCGCGCTCAGCACCACCGGCAGCTTCTTCGGTTCCTTGGCGCTGACGATGCGATGAAGCGCCTCCTGCCGGCCGAGCGTCACGCCGAAGAAGAAGCGCAGCGCGCACGACACCTGGTTGATGTGCGACCACGACAGACCAAGACCGGCCAGATGGATCTGGTAGGCGCGGACCTCCTCCACCCCGAGTTGATCAGGCGATCGATCGAAAAATCGGCTGAACTTCGCAACCGCATAGACGTAGGATTGTTGGGTTGCTGGCGAGAGGTTGCGAACCGTCATGTCGTCGATCATGCGCCGACGCAGCGGGGTCGTCTGAGCCATCACGGGGTCTCCTGTCTGGACGATTGGGGTTGGACACCGCAATCCTCTCAGACAGGAGCCTCCTCAGCCCCAGCTCACTCCTCTTGTCGCGTAGCGGCTTCGTTCAATCAGCAGCCACAGGTACTGCCCGCGAAATGCCGACAGCAGG
>DATCOJ010000286.1:0-2861 GCA_036564785.1 Rhizomicrobium sp.
GGAAGGTGTCGCGCACGAGCGAAGCGAGTGCTGCGACGGAAGGGGGGTGCTCATGATCAACATCCCCCCTTCAGTCTGGCTGCGCGACGCTACCCGCGTCGCTTGCCAGCCAGCTTCCCCCACAAGGGGGGAAGCGGAAGCTTTCTACCGATCGCTATCTATTCAACTCCCGCATCGCAGAGTCCAATCCGCCGAGGGTCAAGGGGAACATGCGGTCGGAGAGCACCTGGTTGATGAGCCCGATGGAAGGCGTGTATTCCCAATGCTTCTGCGCCACGGGATTGAGCCACACCACGTGCTCGTAGACCTGCACCACCCGGTCGAGCCACAACGCGCCCGCCTCTTCGTTCCAATGCTCGACCGAGCCGCCGGGATAGGTGATCTCATAGGGGCTCATGGTGGCGTCGCCCACGAAGATGACTTTGTAGTCGTGGGGGAATTTGTGGAGGATGTCCCAGGTGGGCGTCTTCTCGTTGTGGCGGCGGCGATTGTCCTTCCACACGCTCTCGTACAGGCAATTGTGGAAGTAGAAGAATTCCATGTGCTTGAATTCGGTTTTGGCGGCGCTGAACAGCTCCTCGCACAGCTTGATATAGGCGTCCATCGAGCCGCCGATGTCGAAGAAGATGAGCACCTTGACCGTGTTGTGGCGCTCGGGGATGAGCTTCAGGTCGAGATAGCCCTTGTTGGCGGTGTCCTTGATGGTGCCGGGCAGATCGAGTTCGGTCTCCGCACCCTCGCGCGCCCATTTGCGCAGGCGCCTGAGCGCCACCTTGATGTTGCGGGTTCCTAATTCGACCGAGTCATCCAGGTTTTTATATTCGCGCTTGTCCCACACTTTCACGGCGCGGCCGTGGCGGCCCTTGTCCTGGCCGATGCGCACGCCTTCGGGATTGTAGCCCATGGCGCCAAATGGCGAGGTGCCGCCGGTGCCGATCATCTTGGAGCCGCCTTCGTGGCGCTTCTTCTGCTCCTCCAGCCGCTGGCGCAACGTCTCCATCAGCTTGTCCCAGCCGCCCAGGGCCTCGATCTGCTTCTTCTCCTCCTCGGAGAGGAATTTCTCGGTCAGCGCGCGCAGCCACTCTTCCGGGATCTGCGCCAGCTGCGAGGGATCGAGATTCTCCAGCCCCTTGAAGACGTGACCGAAGACGCGATCGAACTTGTCGAGGTTGCGCTCGTCCTTCACCAGGGCGGTGCGCGAGAGATAGTAGAACTCGTCGATCTTCATGGCGATGACGTCGTGGTCGAGCGCGTCCATCAGCGCGAGATATTCCTTCAGCGTGACGGGGATGCGCGCGGCGCGAAGCTCATCGAAGAACTGGAAGAACATGGGCTGCGTCCGATGGCGGTTGCGGCAATTCTAGTGGCTCATCATCGACATGTCCAAAGCCTGTCATCCCCGGCCGAGCGAAGCGCAGCGGAGCGAGGGGAAGGGGACCCAGGTGCCACCGCCGCCAGCACCGAGAATTTGCGCACGAATTCTTGGCAAATCGCCGGAGTTCTGCCTGCTGTCACTACCTGGGTCGGGACACAGCACGCCGGATTCGGCCTGTTTGTAGCTGCCGTCCATGTTGCGGCTCCAGCCGTCCGGCGGATTGCCGGCCAATGACTCCAGCAGGCCGGTGAGCGGGAAGGTGGAATCCGCCAATGCCGGCGAGGCCGACGATGCCGTCACAATGGCAAGCGCAAGGCGCATCGATTTGGAAGACATGCAGACCATCCCCAGAAGCCCGTTCGATGCTAGCGCGCGCGGGCCGCCAGCGCCAGAAGCGGAGAAACTACGGAGTGCCGATCTGGCTCTGCGCATTCTGATAGACGGCGTGGAGGAACTCGGCCTCGGTCTGGGCGTCGCGCGGATCGCCATATTCGACGGTCACCTCCACCACCCAGTTCTTCAGCGCGGCGCCCGTGAACAGGATGCGGTATTCCAGCGCCTCGGCGCGCGAGGTGCGGTAGGCGCGCGTGTAGATGCCGAGCCCGTTCCATTTGAGCGTGGTTTCGTAGAGCCGCTTGCCGCCGATGGCTTCCTGCTCGCGGAATTTCGGCGCCAGCGCCTGGCGGGGATCGTAGAGACCGGCGAGCGGGGTCAGCGTGATGGTGCCGTAGACGCCGTCGCGCGCGCCATAGGCGCAGAAGTCCGAGCTCTTCTCCGGATCGGCCTCGCCGGCGGCGTCGCGCTCGAAAGCGCCGATGCGCGGCGGACAGACGAAGCCCGAGACGTGCACCTTGGCGCCGTCGTCGCGATCCTTGAAGGTGTCGCCGGAGGATTGCGCCAGCGCCGGCGCGGCCACGGCCAGGCCAAGAAGACAGCAGAGGCGCAATCGGTTCATCATTGCCATAAACTTGCCTATGACTCCGTATTGGGCAAGAATAAACTTATGAGTGAAGGCTTGAACAATCTCGTCTTGGAGCATTTGCGACACATCCGGTCTGCCGTGGACGAGATGCGGCTCGATGTGCGGGAAGTGAAGACCCGCCTCAGCCTTCTGGAACAACAATATGCCACCATTTCCAGTCGGGTGGATCGGATCGAGGATCGGCTGGAGCGCATCGAGCGACGGATTGGCCTGATCGAGGCGTAAAGCCGGCTAATTCCGCGTTTCCCTGCGGGCGAGGAAGGCGAGGCGCTCGAACAGGTGGACGTCCTGCTCGTTCTTCAGTAGCGCGCCGTGCAGCGGCGGGATCAGCTTGTGCGGATCCTTCTCGCGCAGCGACTCGGGCGAAATGTCCTCGTTGAGCAGCAGCTTCAGCCAGTCCAGCAGCTCAGACGTCGAAGGTTTTTTCTTCAGGCCCGGTACTTCCCGCACCTCGAAAAAGATCCGCAAGGCTTCTTCCACCAGGCGTTTCTTGATGCCGGGCTG
>DATCOJ010000287.1:0-4145 GCA_036564785.1 Rhizomicrobium sp.
GTCCTCGAAGGAGACCATGGCGGAGACTTCGTCCGCCAGCCGGCTGCGGCTGGAGCGGCCCCGCGCCTGCACGTCGGCCACCTGGCCGGGGATCATGCGATGCATGAGATCGAGATCGTGGATCATCAGATCGAGCACGGCGCTGACGTCGGCGCCGCGGCCGGTCCACGGCCCCATGCGCCAGCACTCCACTTCCAGCGGCGCCTCGGCGTAGTCGAGCAGTCCGGTGCGGGCGAAGACGAAACGCTCCTGATGGCCGACGGTGAGAACGCGGTTCTTCACTTCGGCCAGCGCGATCAGTGAATCCGCCTCGTCGAGATCGGTGGCGATGGGCTTCTCCACCAGCACGTCGGCATCGGCGTTCAGGAAGGCGCGCACGATCGGCGCATGGGTGACCGCCGGCGAGCAGACGCTGACGATGTCGACCGCGCCCAGAAGCTCGCGCCAGTCGGACAGCGCCTTGACGCCATGGGTGTCGGCGGCGGTGCGGCGCGCATCGCTGCAGGGATCGGCAATGCCGACCAACTCAACGCCGGGCAGCCGCGAATATTTCGCGGCGTGGTGACGGCCGAAGGCGCCGTGGCCGACGACACCGGCCCTGAGCACGCGGCGCGATCCAGGCTCCAAAAGGGTCAAGAGGGGGAATCCCCGGCGATTTCCGGGGCTTATCAGCCACGCGGAGGGCCGGGGGGCGACTCATAAAATGTTTCTGCTTGTTACACCCCCCGGCCCTGCTAGGTTTATCCCCGCTCAGCTAAACGCATTTTCATCGTTAAGGAGGGGTCATGCCCGAACAGAAAAGCCGCGAAGTGCGCCTGAAACGCCGGCCGCAGGGGATGCCCAGCCTGGCCGATTTCGAAGTGGCCGAGACCCCGGTGCCCTCCCCCGGCCCCGGCCAGGTCCTGGTCCGCAACATCTACATGTCGGTCGACCCCTACATGCGGGGCCGCATGGTGGAGCGGGAAAGCTACGTGCCGCCGTTCCAGATCGGCGAGGCCCTGTCGGGCGGCGCGGTGGGCCAGGTCACGGCCTCCAACGGCAATGCCAACTTCAAGTCGGGCGACTATGTCAGCAATTTTTCCGGCTGGCGGGAATGGTTCGCGACCGGCGGCGGCGAGCTGCAGAAGATCGATCCGACAATGGCGCCGATCCAGGCGTTCCTCGGCGCGCTCGGCATGCCGGGACTGACGGCCTATGCGGGCCTGCTCAAGGTGGGCGAGCTGAAGGATGGCGAGCGGGTGTTCGTCTCCGCGGCGAGCGGCGCGGTGGGCGCCATCGTCTGCCAGATCGCCAAGAACAAGGGCTGCTATGTGGTAGGTTCGGCCGGCTCGGACGAGAAGTGCGACTGGCTGGTGAAGGAGGCGCGCTGCGACAAGGCGATCAACTACCGCAAGGCGGGCGATCTCACGGCGCCTGTGAAGGCCGCCTTCCCCGAAGGTATCGACGTCTATTTCGAGAATGTCGGCGGCGCGCATCTGGATGCCGCGCTCGCCAACATGCGGATGCACGGCCGCATTCCGGTGTGCGGCATGATCGAGCAGTACAACGCCACCACGCCGCCGCCGGGCCCGGCCAACATCATCATGACCATTCCGATGAGGCTGACCATCAAGGGCTTCATCGTTTCGGACTACATGAACCTGACGCCGGACTTCCTGCGCGACATGTCGGCCTGGGCCAAGGCCGGCAAGATGACCTGGCGCGAGACGATCTATGAGGGCATCGAGAAGGCGCCGGAAGCCTTCATCGGTCTCTTCAAGGGCGACAATTTCGGCAAGGCGCTGGTGAAGATCGGCCCCGACAAGGCAGTGTGAGCTTCAGGCGCGGCGAGCCGGGCGGTCAATAGCCGAACACCTCGTGCAGCAGCCATTCGCGTTCGTGAAGGACGCGCGTGCGGCGCCCGCCCAGCCGGGGGTCGGGTTCGAACTTGTCGATCCTGTCGGAGGTGTTTCTCGGCTCCGCCGAAGCTGCGTAGGCCAATGCTTCCTCGAGATTGGAGATGGCATGGCGCAGCTTGGTCCGCATCAGCTCGGATAGAGACTCGCGCAGGTTCTCATACCGCACGGTGAAATCGGCGATATTGGCTTGCCTGTAGGCCAGGGCCAGCGCCTCTTTCGTTTGAGATTGTTCCAGTACGGTACCCGGCCGCGGCACCGCCACGTTCAACAGCCGAAAGGATTGAAGGCCGATCAGCTGGCAAGCGCGCCCGTCCCCGGCTTGCGCGTAGGAACGGCTCAAGAGGCCGGCGTTTTCGGGATCCAGGACGAAATCCAGCCAGTGGCGGAAGCCCCTCCAGCTCGAATTGTACAAATCGGACATCCCCTTCTCGTGCAGGGTCCAGTACATCGCCCCCGACGCCTTGCAGCCATAGGAGTACAGCGAAATATACTGATCGAGCGGGTCGCGCACCGAGATGAAGTAGAATTTCGACGGGTCGTAGGACCCGCCCATGGGAGCGTGCGCGCGCTGGCGAATCTTCTTCTCGGTGCAGTAGCTCTGGAGAAGTTTGGCGATGAACGTCGAAGCCGTCTTCTGAACGTCCAGATAGGCAAATGTCTCGTATTCGAGCATGTTCGATTTTCCAGCGGTCAATTCGCTTTGCGGATGCAAAGGCCGACGCTGGTCGCCAGCACCTGGTGCCTGACGTAGAGCCGCAAATGAATGTCCGAATCTCTGTTGCGGTCGATCAAATAGTCGTTCGGTTCGCCGCCGGGATTCAGGTTCAGCGCCATGGCGTGGCCTTGTCTACGCATTTCGTCCGCAAATTCGACGAGATCGCATTGACGATAAACCACACTCGGACCGTCAACGAGGGTCTTGCTGTCGGAATCCAGATTGAACTCCGTGGTGTGAACGGCGAGGCCGCCGGGCTTCAGGCATTTGAGCGAGTTTCGAATGAAGGCGAGGCCGTGCTCCAGGCTTCCCAGGTGCTCCAAGGCGCAGGATGACCAGCAGAAATCGAAATCGAGCAGGTCGCCGGGAATGGCGTTCATGTTGACCGGCCGGAACGAGGCATGCGCCTGGAAGGCCTTTCGGTCGACGATGCCCGAGTAAAAGAGGCCCTCCAGGCTGTCGGTATGCTGCGGACCGCCCGCCCAGTGGCCATCCCCCTGGTCCGAGGGCAAGTCGGTGGCGACGATGTCGCAGCCTTCGGAAACGAAAAGGGCGGGGAGCTTCTCCCGTCCGACTCCGAAGGCAAGGCCGCGCACCCCCGGCGCGATCAGACCCGCATTCTCGATGCAGCGGACGATGTAGACGAACTCCCACTGCTTTCTTTGCAGGCGGGGTTTCGCGCGCAGCAGGCCGGAAATTCGCGCATAATGCGATTCCGCGAACTGCGAGGAGGTGCAGAGTTGGCTCAGCGGCGAAGCCAAGGTGGGAACGGCCGGCCAGCGAGATCGCAATTCTTCGTAGAAACCGCCCTCCACTCTCGACGAAAGATGCGCAACGCGATCGACGAGCCGATGCGAACGCTGTTCGCGCCTGGGTCCCGCTCCCCCGCGTCCCAACGGACTCATCGCCACTTTCCGCTCAATGAACTGAGGACAATAGCAAATTGCTTGCGATGGGCATCCATCAGTTCTCCGGGTTTGCGGCGAGGAGGTTGATCAACGCTGCGATGACGAGATAGGCCAGCATCAAGGGCGCCAGGCCGATCAGAAGCCCGCCGATGAGACCCGCGAGCACGCCGCAATCGAGCCAAGCGAACAGCGTGCCGATAAAGAGGAATTGGATGCCGACCACGCCGGCGGTGCCGACGGCGAGCGCCACGCCGGAAGGCCCAAGGGGATCGCGCCGCCGCTTGCGCTCGAGCCGCACCAGTGCCGCCGACAGACGCAGGCGCGACACCGCCGAGCCGAAGTAGATGAGCGCCAGGAGCCAGGCGAAGGCTGAGGCGAACATGCGCCCGCCGTCGAGATGGCAGCGGCTGAGCGCCTCCTCCAGCGCCCGCTGGCCGGGAACGGCGAAGCGAATGGCCGTCTCCAGCGCGCCCAGCACGCCGCCCAAGGCATGGTGCGGCGCATAGACCGTCTGCACGAAGAAGCTCAACACCGCGAAGCCGACGAAGACGATCTCGTTGAAGCCGGGCGCCAGGTGCATCGGCTTGAGCTGCAGCACCCGGTGGCTGCCGGACACGCCGTAGC
>DATCOJ010000288.1:0-9924 GCA_036564785.1 Rhizomicrobium sp.
GCCGTTTCGGGCGCAATACGAGCGTCGACAGAACTCAGGTTTTTCTTTTTGCGTTCCCCTTCCCCCCTTGTGGGGGAAGGTGTCGCGCACGAGCGAAGCGAGTGCTGCGACGGAAGGGGGGTGCTCATGATCAACATCCCCCCTTCAGTCTGGCTACGCGACGCTACCCGCGTCGCTTGCCAGCCAGCTTCCCCCACAAGGGGGGAAGGGGAACGCAAAAAGAAAAACCTGAGTTCTGTCGACGCTCGTATTGCGCCCGAAACGGCCCTAAGAATCCGAGCGATTTTCCGCGACAATGTCTCCGCGGAATGGCTGAAACCGAGGCAGCGTGCCGCCCGACGCCTTCGTCAAATTCGCGAGCCTGCTGGCGGCGCCATTCATCGGCAGCTTCCTCGGCACTCTGGCGCTGCGGCTTCCCAAGGGGGAGCCGGTGGTGGGGGGACGTTCGGCCTGTCCGGCCTGCGGTCACGTGCTGGGACCGCTGGAGCTGATCCCGCTGGCGAGCTGGGCGATTCAGCGGGGACGCTGCCGGGCCTGCGGCGCGGCGATTCCCATTTTCTATCCGGCAATCGAACTCGCGGCGCTGGCGGTCGCGGCCGCCGCCGCGGTGACGGCCTCCGGCGCGGGGTTCTATCTCGCCTGCGTTATCGGATGGGCGCTGCTGGTGCCGGCGGCGATGGCGGCCTTGCGGTTGCTCAGGCGATGATGTCCGGCAACAGGGCATCCTCGACGCGGGCGATCTGATCCTTGAGCTGCAGCTTGCGTTTCTTCAGCCGCGTGATCTGCAGCTGGTCCTTGACCCCCTGCTCGGCCATGGCGGCGATGGCAACATCGAGGTCGCGATGCTCCTGCATCAGCCCGGCGAGGCGGGCCCGCAGCGCTTGCTCCTCGGCTTCCGTCATCCCCGCTTCGTGCCCTTGCGGCGGCCCTTGGCAAGATCTTCGCCCCAGCGCCGCACCATCGGCCAATCGTACCCCAGAAGGTCGAGCATGCGGCCGACCATCTGATCGACGAGATCGGGAATCGTCCTGGGCTCCGCATAGAAGGCCGGCACCGGCGGCAGGATGATGGCGCCCATCTCGGCGAGCTGGGTGAGGGTTCGAAGATGGCCCAGATGCAGCGGCGTCTCGCGCACCAGCAGGATCAGCGGCCGGCGCTCCTTCAGGGTCACGTCGGCGGCGCGGGTGAGCAGGCTGGTGGTCACGCCGGTGGCGATCTCCGACATGGTGCGCACCGAGCAAGGCGCCACGATCATGCCGGCGGTCTTGAAGCTGCCCGAGGCCAGCGGCGCGGCAATGTCGCCGATGGCATAGGCCGTGTCGGCCATGGCGGCGACGGCCTTGGGCGAAAGCTTGGTCTCGTAGCCGATGGTCATCTCGCCGGCCTTGGTCACCACCAGATGCGATTCGGCGCCGACCTCTTTCAGGGCCTCGAGCAGGCGGATGCCGTAAACCACGCCAGAGGCCCCGCTGATGCCCACGACCAGCCGGGGTTTTCCGCCGTTTTTGCTCGATTTTGCCGCCATGCGAGTCGTTTACAGGCCATAAGGGATGGGAGGAAGAGGGCCGTGACAGGCGCGGCCTTTGGTGTTCTAATTGTGACACCTTTTAGCGATGAGGTGCGAGAAATGGCACTGCAAGGGCATATCCAGGAGCTCTCCGACAAGCATAAGAAACTGGAAGAACTGATCGAGGCCGAGATGGCCCATCCCGACTGGGACGAAACCCGGGTCGCGGCGCTGAAAAAAGAAAAACTCAGAATCAAAGACGAATTGCAAAGGTTGCGAAGCAGCGTTCATTAGCTTCGCGGGATTACTGTCTTCCTCGCCGTCATGCGCGCCGATTTGGCCCGCGCATGACAATCGGTCATTCGTTTGCCTGAGTGACCCTCCCCGAGGCCAGGCTCGCTTTTCTCATTGCGCCGGTTCCGTCGCCTCTGGTGCCGGCGATCGGGCGAAATGCTGCCGCATCCGCGACAGCAGCAGCGCCGCCAGTGCCAGCATCAAGCCGGCCGCCAGGAACGCCGCGCCGGGGAAATAGATGGGCGCGCCGGGCCCGGTGAAATAGGCGAACACGTTCGTCAGCAGGATCGGCGCTGCGATGGAGGTTACCCCACCGACGCTGGCCAGCGCGCCCTGCACTTCGCCCTGCTCGTTCGCCGGAATCTGCTTGGAGATGATGCCGTTGATCGCCGGCATGGCGAGGCCCATCAAAGACCACACCAGCATCCACGGATACATCATCCAACCTTGCGTGGCGAAAGCGTAGCCGGCGAAGCCGACGGCTCCGCTCATCAGGCCGACATAGGCGGCGCGGCCTTCGCCCAGGCGCGGGATCAGGATACGGGTCAGGAATCCGAATACCGCCGCCATGACCAGGCCGAGAAACGCCAGCGACACGCCGACATCGTGCGGCGTCCAGTGGAACTTGAGATAGACGTAGTAAGTCCAGATGACGGGATTGGCGTCATGCGCCAGCCGCATCAGCACGAAGATGCCGACGAAGCCGAGCACTGTGGGATGGCGGCGAATGGCCAGCAGCGCACCCAGCGGATTGGCGCGCCACAGCTCGAACTTTCGTCGCCTCTCGGGGGGAAGGGACTCCTTCAGCACGAACAAACCGAACAATGCATTCGCCACCGACAATCCGGCGGAAACGAAAAACGGCAGGCGGGTGCCGAGCTCGCCGAGCAGGCCGCCGAGCGCGGGGCCGACGACGAAGCCGATGCCGAACGCCGCGCCGACCAGTCCGAAATTCGCCGCGCGCTTCTCGGGCGACGACACGTCGGCGATGTAGGCGTTGGCTGTGGTGTAGGAGGCGCCGGCGATGCCCGAAAGCAGCCGTCCGATGAACAGCCACCAGATGGTGGGCGCCAGTCCCGTGATCAGGTAGTCGACGCCGAGCGCCAGCAGCGAGACAATGAGAACCGGACGCCGGCCGAAGCGGTCGCTCAGGTTTCCGATCAGCGGCGAGAACAGGAACAGCATTCCGGAATAGGCGGTGGCGAGCCAGCCGCCCCACCACGCAGCCGCGCTCATGGAGAGCGCGCCGGTTCCCGAGTGACCGGAGAGTTCGGCGATGAGCCGCGGCGACACCGGAATGATGATGCCGAGGCCCA
This sequence comes from Rhizomicrobium sp., assembly GCA_036564785.1. Lineage (GTDB taxonomy): Bacteria > Pseudomonadota > Alphaproteobacteria > Micropepsales > Micropepsaceae > Rhizomicrobium. The sequence goes on from DATCOJ010000288.1 coordinate 3,118, forward strand.
TGGTATCCAGGAACATGGTGATGAAGATGAAGGCGAGCGCGAGCCTCGATCCCTGCTTGGCCGTCATGGCGGATTCCCCGACCCGTTCGCCGGTCACACTAGCGAATGCGCGGGGTCGTGGTCTTGTACAAATTTGCCGGCGGCAGCAGTCGACCGGCGTCACCGGCGGCGGGCGGGCTGCGACAGTCCAGGGCGGAAGCCGATGCCGCGGAACACCGACAATTCCATCGCCGCGGCACCGGCGCGATGGAGCGCGATGGGAGCGAGCGGCTCGATGCGGTCGAACCAGCGCGCCAATCCTTGGCTGTGCGGCCCGCGGTTCGCGCCGATCACCAGCACGTCCTGTCCCGCATAGTCGGCGGAATTGTGAAGGAAGCGGAATTCCTGCGGATTGGCGCAAAGGCAGAGCACCGGCGCCTGACGACCGATGACATAGTTGAGCTTGCCCGCTTCGAACCAGCGCGTGCCCGCGACCGCCTTGGTATTGCCGTTCAAAAGATGGCGATCCTCGATCGCTTTGGCGGCCTCCCTCCAATCGAGCAGGTCAAGCGTCGGATCGTTTCGCGCCATTGACGCAGGCATCAGCCGCGCTGCCCCGCCGTTCGCCGCTTCGCTCGCGATGCCGGCAGCGGTCACCGCGACAATCGCGGCACCGGCGGCGGCCGCGGCAAGGATCAGATTCGGTCGCTCGCGTTCCCAGCGCGCCGCTTCGGCGCCGAGCAAGGGAAAGACGAACAGCCAGCCCGGCATCGGCCAATGCGGCAGGCTGTGTACCAGAGCCGCCGCCGCGGTGAAGAAAACGATGGGTCCGCTTGCCAGCAAGGCCAGATACCAGGATTGCGGCGCTCGCGGCCCCTGCCGTAGCGCGCGAAACCAGACCACGATCAACGGAACGAATAGCCACGGCGAAAGATAAGCGGCTTGGCCGGCGAGGTTTCCCGCGAGCCGCGTCAGGCTTGGGTGGATCCCTGTTGTCACGCGATCGCTTTGAAACAGCAGACCGGCGGCCCCGTGCTGGACATTCCAGGCGATCACTGGCGCAAACAATGCGATCGCAATCGCGGCTGCCAGCCATGGTCCCGGCGACGCCAGAAGGCGGCGGCCCGGCGGCCAGGTCAGCAGAAAGACAAACGTGCCGGCGATGAGGAATGCGCCATGATATTTCGACAGCATCGCCAATCCGGCGAGAAGGCCGGCCAGCAGCCAACCCGAGATTGCGCGCGACGGCTTGGGCGGCTCGAACAGCAGCTTCGTCGCCACAGTGGCAGAGGCAAGCATGAAGAACGTGAGCGGACCGTCGGGAAGCACCCAGCTCGAATGCGGCAAGGCGTAGACCGGCGCCAGATTGAGCAGCAATGCCGCCCAAAGACCCGCGCGCGCACCGAACATCCGCGCGGAGAGTTCGTACATCAGCCAAGTCGATCCGGCGAACAACGCGATGAACGGCAGGCGCACGATCGTCGGATGATCGCTGTGGGCGAGCCAGACCCAGGCCGCCGTCAGCCAGACGTGGAGCGGCGGGTAGTCGACATAGCTCCAATCGAGGAAACGGGAATTCGCGACCGAATAGGATTCGTCGCTGCCCAGCCCGAAAGCGGCGGCCAGCGCGACACGAAAGATCGTGGTCACGACGATAAGGGCGACAACCACACTGCCGGGCTCGACCTTCGACAGGCCGGCCGCCGACAAACTGGCGGGAAACCTGACGCGCAGAGCGGCGAAGACCGCGCGCTCGATAGCGATGGGACGTTCGGTATCAAGCACGCAAGTAACAGCCTTTTGGGATTGGCGAGGCGACGCCTGGCAAAGGGCCTCCCCACCTGCTACCGACTAAGATGCCGCAGAGAGCCCGCAGCCCCACCGCGAGGCAGATTAAATTCTCGTATTTCGAAGGAGCATGAAGGGCTTCCGCGGACTATCCCACCGTCTTGGCCATCTCGCGCAGCTTGTATTTCTGGATCTTGCCGGTGGAGGTCTTGGGCAGGTCGCAGAACACCACGTGACGCGGCGCCTTGTAGTGCGCGAGGTTTTCGCGGCAATAGGCGACAAGGTCCGCCGCACTCACGTGGTCCTGGCCCGGCTTCTTCTCCACGAAGGCGCACGGTGTCTCGCCCCATTTCTCGTCGGGCCGCGCCACCACCGCCGCCAGCATCACGGCGGGATGCTTGAGAAGGGTGTCCTCCACCTCGATGGAGGAAATGTTCTCGCCGCCGGAAATGATGATGTCCTTGGAGCGATCCTTGAGCTGGATGTAACCGTCCGGATGCAGCACGCCCAGATCGCCGGAATGAAACCAGCCGCCTTCGAAGGCTTCGCGCGTGGCCTTGGGATTCTTCAGATAACCCTTCATCACGATGTTGCCGCGGAACATGACCTCGCCCAGCGTCTCGCCGTCGGCCGGCGTGGGCTCCATGGTCTCAGGGTCCATGACCGAGAGCGCGTCGAGCGCGTGATAGCGCACGCCCTGGCGCGCCTTCTTGGTGGCGCGCGCGCCTTTGTCGAGCTTGTCCCAGCTGGCATCCCACTCGTTCACCACGGCGGGACCGTAGGTCTCGGTGAGACCGTAGACATGGGTGACGTTGAAGCCGGCCTCCGCCATGCCAGCCAGTACGGCTTCCGGCGGCGGCGCCGCGGCGGTGATGAACTCGACCGTGTGCGGCAGTTCGCGGCGGTCGGCAGGTGCCGCGTTGATCAAGGTCGACATCACGATGGGCGCGCCGCAGAGATGCGTCACCTTGCGCTCCACCAGCGCGTCGTAGATCGCCTTGGCGCGCACCCAGCGCAGACAGATATGCGTGCCCGCCACCACCGACAGCGACCAGGGAAAGCACCAACCGTTGCAGTGGAACATCGGCAAGGTCCAGAGATAGACGGGATGGCGCGGCATGTTGGCGGCAAGGATGTTGCCGTAGCCCATCAGCGCCGCGCCGCGATGGTGGAACACCACGCCCTTGGGATTGCCGGTGGTGCCGGAGGTGTAGTTGAGCGAGATGGCGTCCCACTCGTCGTCCGGGCCCTTCCACTCGAAGTCCGGATCGCCGCCCGCGATGAAGGCCTCGTATTCGATGGAGCCGAGCTTCTCGCCAGTCTGCGGAAATTCGGGATCGTCGTAGTCGATGACCAGGGGCTTGGCCTTGGCGAGATTCAGCGTTTCCTTGATCACGGGGGCAAATTCGCGATCGGTGATCAACACCTTGGCCTCGCCGTGATCGAGAATGAAGGCAAGCGCCGCTGCGTCGAGCCTGGTGTTGAGCGTGTTGAGCACCCCGCCCGACATCGGCACGCCGTAATGGGCCTCCAGCATCGGCGGCGTGTTGGCCAGCATCACCGCGACGGTGTCGCCCTTCTTGATGCCACGCTTGGCCAGCGCGGAGGCGAGGCGCCTCGCGCGCTCATAGAACTGCGTATAGGTGAATTGCTGGTCGCCATGAACGATGGCGGTGCGCGCGGGAAACACCGATGCCGCGCGCTCCAGAAAGGAGAGCGGTGTCAGCGGCTGATAGTTGGCGGCATTGCGTTCGAGATCGCTGTCATAGGGATGGCGCGACAATACCGGCTTCAGCCGCTGCGCCAGCCTGAGCGCGGCTTGCGCGCCGCGCCGCACGAAGGATTTTCGCGGCCTCGGTCCCGGCGTCTTGCGGGGCCGCAGGAGAGGCTTCGCCGCCTTCCGCCGACCGCCGGCCTTGGCCGATTTCACCGTTCCGGAAGCTTTGCGCCTTTTTCGCCCGCGCGTGCCTTTGCCCGATTTGCGGGAGTCTCTGCCTTTTTCTCGAGCCATGCGGAATCTGCGAGTGAAGCCCTGGCAAAAACTAGTGAATGGCGAAGAAGCGGGCAAGCATGGACGAAGGGCCCCGCGATTGCTACGTAAGGTCCCGAGGAACGCCGAGATCAGAATGGCCAACGGGGTCCAGGCGCGGGCGCGGTGGAATCCGCTCCGCAGTCTCTACGCATGGGTGATGAAGAACGCCGAGGGCCGCTACGCCTGGGCGACCATGGCTGCCATCGCCTTCGCCGAAAGCTCCTTCTTCCCCATGCCGCCGGACATCGTAATGATCCCGATGGCGCTGAAGAACCGCAATCGTGCCTTCGTGCTGGCGGCGTGGTGCACCTTCTGGTCGGTGCTCGGCGGGCTTCTGGGCTACATGATCGGCTCGCTGCTCTACGATTCCGTCGGCCAATGGCTGATCCAGGTTTACGGCATGGGCGGGGACATCGAATCCTTCCGCGCCGCCTACAACAAATACGGTGCGCTGATGGTGCTGCAGGGCATTACGCCCATCCCCTACAAGATCGTGACCATCGCCTCGGGTTTCGCGGGGATGAATCTGGGATTGTTCCTGATCCTGTCGGTGATCACCCGCAGCTTGCGCTTCTCGATCGTGGCCTTCCTGATCTACTTCTTTGGCGAACCGGTGCGCCGAGTGATCGAAAAGTACCTCGAGCTGGTGCTGGTGGCGTTCCTGATCATCGTCGTGGCCGGTTATGTGATCGCCCGCTACGCGTTCCACTGAGGCCGCAACGCAGCTCTGCGCAAGCCGACGGTCTCTATCCCAACCTTCGCCACAATCGCGCCTTAGCGAGGGCCGCCTGCCATGACCCAGCTCTTCTCCGTCGGCGCGATCCTGCTCTCCACGCTCATCTTCCTGATGGGCAATGGGTTGACGGGCACGCTGCTGCCGGTGCGGGCCCATCTCGCCCACTTCTCCGATTTCGCCATCGGTCTCATCGGCTCGGCCTATTTCGTGGGCTTCATCGTCGGCTGCTATGCGGGACCGAGGCTGCTCGCCCGCGTCGGCCACAGCCGCACCTTTGCCGCCGCGGCGGGGATGGCGGCAGCCGCCACGCTGATGCAGTCGCTGGCGGTCAGCGAAGTCGCCTGGGTGGTGCTGCGCGGGCTATTCGGCCTCGCCGCGGCCTGCGTCTTCATGGTGATCGAGAGCTGGCTCAACGACCGCGCCAGCAATGAGACACGTGGCCGCGTCTTCGCCCTTTATCTCTTGGTGAATTTCTCGGGACTGATCGTCGGGCAATGGTTCTTTATCACCGGGCGGCCGTCGAGCTTCACCCTGTTCAGCGTGGCGGCGATCTTCTACGCCCTGTGCCTGATACCGGTCGGCCTGACCCAACTGCCGCAGCCCAAACAGGTGGAGGTGCCGCACCTTCGCCCGGCCAAGCTGTTCCGGATCTCGCCAGTGGGGGTGGCCGGATGCGTGGCGGTGGGATTGGCCAATTCGGCGGCCTGGGTCTTTCTGCCGGTCTATGCCCACGACCAGCACCTGACGCGCGGGCTGCTGGCCGGCTTCATGAGCGCCTTTACGCTGGGCGGCGCGCTGATCCAGCTGCCGCTGGGACGGCTCTCGGACCACATGGACCGGCGCCTCATCATCGCCGGCGTGGCCATCGCCGCCGCCGCGGCGGGAATCGCGCTGTCGATGTTCGGCAGCGCGAGCAAGACCGCCGCATTGGCGCTTGTCGCCGTGTTCGGCATGGCCTGCCTGCCGGTCTATGGGCTTTCCGTGGCGCATGCCAATGACCGCCTGCCGCGCGAAATGTTCGTGGAGTCCTCCGCGACTCTGCTGCTGATCAACGCGCTCGCTTCAACCGTCGGACCGGTGATCGCAGGGTCGGTGACCGCGCGCTTCGGCATGGCCTCGCTGTTTCTCTACACCGCGAGCATCCATGTCGGCCTGGCGATCTTCACCGTCGCGCGCATCCGCATGGCCGCGCCGGCGCCGCCTACGCATGAGCATTTCGAGCCGATGCCGCAGCAATCCTCACCCACCGCCCTCGAGCTTGACCCGCGCGGACCGGAACACGCGCGGCGGCCCGAAGCGGCTTGACGTCTAGTCCTGCTCGAGTTCGGCGGAGAGGTTGTAATCGTCGGGAGCCGGAGCGCCTTCGTCGGGGTTTCTCTCGTGCTCCGGGGCAATCTCTGTGGAACTCTGCTCCGAAGCCTGTTCGCTGGCATTCGGTTCGGCGGCAGACGACGGATTGAGCCCAGCTGTCGTCTCCTCGATCGGCTTAAGCGTCTCGCCTTTCCTGGCGACGCGCTTGGCAGCGCGCTCGCGGCGCTGATTGGCGCGTGTCACGGCCAAGTCGAGCTCGAGCTGCGAACACAGCCCGGCCGTCACCGGATCGACCGCCTTGATGTTGGAGGCGTTCCAATGCGAGCGGTCCTTGATCTTCTGGATGGTGGCCTTGGTGGTGCCGACCAGCTTGATGATGTCGGCGTCGGAGAATTCCGGATGATTGCGCAGGATCCAATAGACCGCGTCGGGTTTGTCCTGGCGCTTGGAGACCGGCGTGTAGCGCGGGGCCTTCTTCTGCTTGACCGCCGGCATCTTGTGCTTGGGCGGCGCCATCTTGAGGCGGACCTTGGGGTTCTTCTCCGCCTCCTCGATCTGCTCGCGAGTCAACTGGCCGGAGGTGACCGGATCCTGGCCCTTGATGCCCTTGGCCACATCCTCGTCGGCGATGCCCTTCACCTCCAGCGGATGCAGGCCGCAGAAATCGGCGATCTGCTCGAAGCTGAGCGAGGTGTTGTCCACCAGCCAGACGGCAGTGGCCTTGGGCATCAGCGGGCGTTGCGGTTCGGCGGCCATACAGTCTTTCCTTTCCCGGGCGGGGCTGCGGGCCCCGTCCCTTCGCTCGAAGCTTAACGATTTCGAGGAAGGCCGGTGTTCTAGCGGGCGGTGTGAAGAATTGGAAGAGGATTTGTCGAACGGCCGGTCAATCGGGCGAAAACCCTTTGTTTTCAAGGAGGAGATCCATGCATCCCTCAGCTGGCGAACGCGCCTATCGGCCCGA
>DATCOJ010000289.1:0-2652 GCA_036564785.1 Rhizomicrobium sp.
GGCCCTGGCTCGGCTTCTCCTGGGCGGTATCGGGGATGATGATGCCGCCGGGGGTCTTCTGATCCTCTTTGACGCGGCGGACGACCACGCGGTCGCCAAGTGGGCGGAATTTCATGGGGGACTTTCCTCCTGAAAAGTTCAACGTTCACAATGGTTTGGATCGGCCAAGCCCTCGCGGGCCTTGGGCCTTGGCAGCACTCAAGATAGCAGAGTGCCAACCCTCCACCGGACATATAATTTCGCGGGGTACACCCGTCAAGGGGGCAGCCGGAGTTTCGCCAAGGTTCAACTCGTGATTTATTAGTGAACTTTAATAGCTATAAAGTATACTACGAGCCGACGAATTGAACTCAGCGGCTGCAAATGGATCCTTATAGTTTCACATCGCCCTCTGCCGGCCGGCTCGTGCCCACAATCGAGGGCCAGCAGGCCTTCATGCCAGCGCCGCTTCCACCGCAGCTGGACACCAAACGCTGCCAGCAAATTCTGTCCGAGGCGGACCAGAAGCTGGGCGAATTGCGGGGAATTGGGGCCTATCTGCACAACCCTTATCTGCTCCTGACCCCATTGCAGCGCAGCGAAGCCATCGCATCTTCCAACATCGAGGGGACGTTCACGTCGCTGCCGGAACTGCTCGTGCTCGAAGCCGGCGGCGAGGATCACGCCAGCACGTCCGATACGATTGAAGTGTTCAACTACGTTCGCGCGCTCCAGCATGGTGTCGCGCGGCTCAAGGAACTGCCGGTTTCCAACAGACTGATTCTGGAACTTCACGAAAGGCTCTTGGGGCGCGTCACGCCGCGAAGGCGCGGCCATTTCCCGCCGGGCGAATTTCGCAGCGCGCAGAACTTCATCGGAAAGCAGCGTGACATCGCGAAGGCACGGTTCATTCCGCCGCCGCCACCCATTCATCTGGAGTGCATGCATGACCTCGAGATGTTCATCAATCGAGAGGACTACGGGGATCTGCCGCCATTGGTGTTCCTGGCGCTCATCCACTATCAGTTCGAGGCGATCCATCCATTTCCGGACGGCAACGGCCGCGTCGGGCGCATTCTCATTCCCATCATCCTGATGCAGCGGTCATTGATGCCGCAACCGCTGCTCTACATGAGTCAATTTTTCGAAGACAACAAGGACGAGTACGTGGATTTGATGCTGGCCGTTTCGCAAAAGGGTGCGTGGGAGCCGTGGGTCACATTTTTCCTCTCTGGCGTGGCAAGGTCATGCGCAAAGACGATACAGACCATAGGCAAGATCAACGCGCTGCACCGAGATTATTTGGAGCGATGCCAGCAGGCCCGCTCCTCGGCGCTGCTGATTCAGATCGTCGACGCCTTGTTTGCGCGCCCGGTCATCTCGGTACCCGGCGCGCGCGCTCTGACCGGCACGAGCTACCGTGCGGCAAAAAACAACCTGGAAAAGCTCGTGCAGTACAAGATTCTCAAGGAAGGTGCGGGCCTCGGCCGTCCCCGCTACTACTTCGCACAAGAGTTGATAGATTTGTTCGAGCAATAGCAGCGTCACGGAACCAGCGGGTGCTTCGCAAAGCCTCGTTGGCGCTGTAGCATCCGGTCCCGAACGACGCGCATGCCGCTGACGATCCAATAGACAATGCCGAACGAGAGACGACCGATGCGGATGCATTCTGTTGCAGCACTTACCGCTTTTATGCTCGCGCCGCTGCTGATGGCGGAGGCGCCGGTGGTGTCGCCCACGGCCGAGCCGGCTGCGCTGAGCGCACGTTGGGCGGCGGGGTGGAGCGCCAAAGATCTGGACGGACTGATGGCGCTCTATGCGCCGGAGCCGGTGTTCCTCACTGCCTCGGGCGAGCGGTGGGAAGGCGCGGCCGTCATCCGCGCGCATTTCGCGGAAGGGCTCGCCGAATACAATCCGCAGCTTGCGGTGAAGAGCCTGAAGAGCGAGGCGTCGGGCGATCTCGCCTATGACAGCGGCAGCTACGAGGAGACCACGACGGCCGTACATGGCTCCGGCGGCGCGATCCGCGCCAAGGGCAGCTATCTCTTCGTCTTCCGGCGGCAGGCCGATGGCAGCTGGAAGATCCTCGAGCAGGTCTGGACCCAGCGCGGCGTCGCGCGGATGTAGAGGTTACGTGGGAAATCGTTCCGTCGTTCAGCGCTTGGGCGCCAGGCCCTCGAACAGCGAAGCGAACTTGTTGACCGCGTAGGGCGCGAACAGCGTCAGTCCCGCCACCAGGAAGCGGATGACCTCTTCGGTGTCCTTGGGTGCGCCCTGGCCGGTGCCGAAATAGTAGAGCACGAAGCTGCCGAAGCCGATGAACAGCACCATCAGCACGATCGAGCCCATCAGCGCGATGACGCGGCTGGTGCTGCCGACCAACCTGGTGATGGCGACGGGCTTGCCGGAAGCATCGGCGATCGGCTGGCCGTCCTTGTCGGTGGCGGTGAGCTCTGCTTCCTCCGACAAGGCTTCGCCCAGCGAGAAGCTCGACGAACTGATCGAGGCGCGCACGATCAGCATGGCGACCAGCGCTGCCAGCACGATCAGCCCGATCACCGCATAGACGAACCAGGACGGCGGCGGCGCGCAATGATCGGGACAGCCGTTCGTCGCCACCACGGCGGGCTTCGCGGCCGGTGCCGTCGGCGTCGCAGGAGCCGGCGCGGCGGC
>DATCOJ010000290.1:0-4636 GCA_036564785.1 Rhizomicrobium sp.
GCTCAAGGCCGAATACGCCATGCGCGGCGTCAACCTGATGCGCATCGGCAAGAAGTGGATGTTCCGCACCGCCGAAGATCTGTCCTGGCTGCTCACCAAGGAGACGGTGGAGACGCGCAAGCTGTCGCGCGCGGCGATCGAGACGCTCGCCATCATCGCCTATCACCAGCCCGTCACCCGCGCCGAGATCGAGGAAATCCGCGGCGTGGTGGCGGCCGCCGGCACGCTCGACGTGCTGCTGCGGACCGGCTGGATTCGCCCGCGCGGGCGGCGCAAAGCGCCCGGCCGGCCGATCACCTACGGCACCAGCGAGGCGTTCCTCACCCATTTCGGGCTGGAGGAGGTGGGCGATCTGCCCGGTCTCGACGAACTCAAAGGCGCCGGCCTCTTGGAAGGCAATCTGCCGCCGGGCTTTGCAGTGCCGATGCCGTCGGATGACCTGGCGCTGCGCGACGACGAGGAACCGCTCGATCCGGGCGATCTCGATCTAGGGTTGGCGCCGCCATCCTCGCGCAGCGAGACGTAAGCCCCCGGCACCGAGCATCATCCGTCGCCCTTCGAGGCTCGCTTCGCTCGCACCTCAGGGTGACGGATCGTATGCTTAACGGCGCGCGATGCCGTAAGCTTCAGTAACTTAAGCCCATTTTTGCCTTCGCTGCGACATGAAGGCCGCATTACAAAGGCCCGAAGTCCTTGTTTTTGCCGCTTCCGGAGCCTAGTTTCACACTCAAATCACGGGCGGGGCGCGTACGAAGCCGCCGCAGCGGAGGGTTCGCCAATGGGTTCTTTAAGTATCTGGCACTGGATGATCGTCATCGTCGTGGTGATGCTTCTGTTCGGCGGCCGCGGCAAGTTGTCCAACCTGATGGGCGATTTTGCGCAAGGCATAAAGGCGTTCAAGAAGGGCATGTCGGAAGACGACAAGCCGGTCGAGACCAAGGCCGAGCCGGCCAAGACCATCGATCACCAGGCCGCCGGCGCAGCGCCGAAGACGGAAACCGAGCAGCGCGCCGAAAGCGTGCGCTCTTAAAAAAGCTTGGCAGCGGCGGCGTGCTGACGGGAAGCGGGTGGCCGGCACGCCCCGGGAGTTGATCTATCCATGTTCAATCTTGGTTGGGGCGAGATCGTCGTCATCGGCATCGTCGCGCTGATCGCGATCGGGCCCAAGGAACTGCCGACCGTTCTGCGGACGCTCGGCCAGTGGATGGGCAAAGTCCGCCGCATGGCCAACGAATTCCAGGGCCAGTTCCAGGAAGCGCTGCGCGAAGCCGAGTTCGCCGATCTCAAGAAGCACGCCGACGACATTTCCAGCTCGGTGGCCGAATTCTCCAACATCGATCCGCTCGCCGACGCCCAGAAGGACGTCGAGCGCGCCTTCGAAGAAACGCCGGCCGCCGCGCCAACGGCGGACGCTGCGAACCCTGCGCAGGATGCCTTGCCGGACGCGCCGCCGCTGCCGGCGATCGAGGCGGCGCCGGAGCCGCCCGCCATCGCCCATGAAGATCACGCCGCGCTTCCACCGCCGCCCGCCGAAAAAGCCGGGGGCGGGGCATGAGCGAAGAGGACATCGAGGCCAGCAAGGCGCCCTTGCTCGAGCACTTGATCGAGCTGCGTTCGCGGCTGATCAAGGCGGTGCTCGCCTTCGCCGTGATGTTCGCGCTCTGCTTCGTGTTCGCCAAGGACATCTACAATGTCCTGGTCTGGCCGTTCGTGTGGGTGGCGGGACCGGAGAATTCCAAATTCATCTACACCGCGCTGCTGGAATATTTCATCACGCAATTAAAGCTGGCGATGTTTGGCGCGGCTTTCCTGTCGTTTCCGGTGGTGGCGGCGCAGATCTACATGTTCGTGGCGCCGGGCCTCTACCGCAACGAGCGCAAGGCCTTCGTGCCATACCTGATCGCGACGCCGTTTTTCTTCACGCTCGGGGCGATGGTGGTCTATTTCCTGGTGCTGCCGATGCTGATCCGGTTCTCGCTGCACATGCAGCAGCCGGGAACCTCGAACGAAGCCAGCATCGTGCTGCTGCCCAAGGTCGGCGAATATCTCTCGCTGATGATGACGCTGGTGCTCGCCTTCGGCGTGGCGTTCCAGTTGCCGGTGATCCTGACGCTGCTCGGCCGCATCGGCCTGATCACTGCCGATCAGCTCAAGGCCAAGCGGCGCTATTTCATCGTCGGCGCCTTCGTGCTGGCCGCCATTTTGACGCCGCCCGACGTGCTCAGCCAAATGTCGCTGGCGGTGCCGCTGATGCTGCTCTACGAGGGCTCGATCTGGTCGGTGCGGTTCGTGGAGAAGAAAGCCAAGGCCGAGCAGGCCGCCAAAGATGCAGCCAAGGAAGCCGAGAAGGCGGCCGCGGCAGAAGCGGCTGCAGCCAAGCCGGCGGAATGATTCGCTTTCTCGGCCTGTCTCGGGCTCATCCTTAGGAGCGCTCCGAACGAGCGCGTCTCGAAGGATGGGGCGGATTGAGCCATAGCATCACCACTGTTGAGTCCGTCATGACAAACCCAGCCATGACAGGCTAAAAGCCCCCCATGTACGACATCAAATGGATTCGCGAGCATCCGGAAGACTTCGACCGCGGGCTCAAGCGCCGTGGGCTGGAGAAGCTGTCCGGCGGACTGATCGCGCTGGACGAAAAGCGGCGCGCCGCGATCACCACATTCGAGCAGGCGCAAGCGCGGCGTAATTCCGCGTCCAAAGAAATTGGCGAGGCCAAGAAGAAAAAGGACGAGGCCACGGCACAGAAGCTGATGGCCGAAGTCAACGAGCTTAAAGTCACGCTGCCGGCGCTGGAGGCGGAGCAGAAGAAACTTGGCGACGAGCTCGACAAAGAACTGGCGCAAATCCCCAACGCGCCGGCCGATGAGGTGCCGGACGGCACCGACGAACACGGCAATGTCGAGCATCATCAGTCCGGCAAGAAACGCGACTACGCCTTCAGGCCCAAGCAGCACTTCGAATTGGGCGAAGCGCTCGGCATGATGGATTTCGAACTGGCCGCCAAATTATCCGGCGCGCGTTTTGTCGTTTTGCAAAAGGGGTTGGCGCGGCTGGAACGCGCGCTCGGGCAGTTTTTTCTCGATGTGCATACGAGCGAGAAGCATGGCTACACCGAAGTCAGTCCGCCGCTGTTAGTGCGCGATGAGGTAATGTTCGGCACGGCACAATTACCGAAATTTCGCGAGGATCAATTTCAGACAACACATGAAGTGAATCAAACTGAAGTCAATAAAAGTCTATTTGAGGCTGGCGCGACTTTGAAGCGATTATTGTCACCAGAAAGCTTGGCGACCTTAACGCCGAAAGAGAAAAGTGTTGTCGATATTTTGGCGCCGACAGTTCAAGAGGTATACGCGCAAGTGATAAATTCGCTTTTAGAAAAGCGAGAGAGTCTCTGGCTAATCCCCACCGCCGAAGTGCCGCTGACCAATCTGGTGCGCGAGTCGATTGTCGACGAAGACAAGCTGCCGATGCGGCTGACCGCCTGCACGCCGTGCTTCCGCGCCGAGGCCGGCGCCGCCGGCAAAGACACGCGCGGCATGATCCGGCAGCATCAGTTCACCAAAGTGGAGCTGGTCTCGATCGTCACGCCGGAAAAATCCAAGGAAGAACACGAGCGCATGCTGGCCTGCGCCGAGGAAGTTCTGAAAAAACTCGAGCTGCATTACCGCGTGGTCACGCTCTGCGCCGGCGACATGGGCTTTGCCGCGCAGAAGACCTACGACATCGAAGTCTGGCTGCCGGGTCAGAACATGTACCGCGAGATTTCGTCGTGCTCGAACTGCGGCGAGTTCCAGGCGCGCCGCATGAACGCGCGCTACCGCGGCAAGGACGGCGTGCGTCACGTCCACACGCTCAACGGCTCCGGCGTCGCGGTCGGCCGCGCGCTGATCGCCGTGATGGAGAACTACCAGGACGAAAACGGCGCCATCGCGGTGCCCGAGGCGCTCAAGCCCTATATGGGCGGCATTACGAAGATCGAGCGGAAAGAATGATGGTGGCGTTGCAATTTCGGCTGATGTGTCCCGGGCGCAGCGCAGCACGCAGTGATGCGCTGCAGACCCGGGACCCCGGTTTCTGGGGGTCGAAACCAACCGGGGTCCCGGATCAGCGGTGCACCGCTTTGCGCTGCACCGCGTCCGGGACAAGAAAGAGCTAATGCGCATCCTCATCACCAATGACGACGGCATCCACGCGCCGGGCCTCGAGGCCTGCGAGAAGATCGCCCGCGCATTATCCGACGAAGTCTGGATCGTGGCGCCGGAGAGTGACCAGTCCGGCGTGTCGCATTCGCTGTCGCTCAACGATCCGCTGCGGCTGCGCGAAGTGGCCGACAAGCATTTCGCCGTGAAGGGCACGCCGACCGATTGCGTCATCATGGGCGCGCGGCACCTGATGAAGGAGATGCCGGACCTAGTGCTGTCCGGCGTCAACCGCGGCCGCAACGCCGCCGAGGACGTGACCTATTCGGGCACGGTCGCCGGCGCCATGGAAGGCACCGTGCTCGGCATTCCGTCGTTCTCGCTGTCGCAAGCTTATGCCTTTTCCACCCAGCACACGCCTTATTGGGACACCGCGGTAAAATTCGCGCCCGACCTGATCCGCCGCGTGCTCAAGACCGGCATGCCGCGCG
>DATCOJ010000291.1:0-10191 GCA_036564785.1 Rhizomicrobium sp.
AGTCACGTGGGACGGATTTTCATACAAGCAGTGAATGTGAAATATATGACCAACGCCATCGAGACCGACGTCGCCATCATTGGTGCAGGGCCCATCGGCCTGTTCGCCGTATTCGAACTGGGCCTCTTGGATCTGAAGGCGCATCTGGTCGACATCCTCGACCGGCCGGGCGGCCAATGCACCGAGCTCTATCCCGAGAAGCCGATCTACGACATTCCCGGCCTCACCATCGTCACCGGACAGGAGCTGACAGACCGGCTGATGCAGCAGGTCAAGCCTTTCGCGCCAGAGTTTCACCTGGGCGAGATGGCGAGCGGCCTCGACAGGCTGGAGGACGGACGCTGGCGGCTGAAGACCGATGCCGGCACCGAAATCATCGCACCGGTCGTGGTGATCGCCGCCGGCGCCGGCAGCTTCGTGCCCAAGCGGCCGCCCATCGCCGGCATCGAGGCTTACGAAGGCAAGTCGGTGTTCTATTCCGTGCGCAAGATGGAGCAGTTCCGCGGCCGCGACATCGTCATCGCCGGCGGCGGCGATTCCGCGCTCGACTGGACCATCAATCTGGCGCCGCTGGCGAAGTCGCTCACCCTGGTGCATCACCGCGACGGATTCCGCGCGGCGCAACACAGCGTCAACAGGATGCGCGAGCTGGCCACGGAAGGAAAGATCGCCTTTCACGTCGCCAGCGTGAAGGCCCTGCACGGCGCAGGCGGCGCGCTGGAAGCGGTGACGCTCGCAGGCAGCGACAAGAAGGAGTGGCAGCACAAGGCCGATGCTCTCCTGCCGTTCTTCGGCCTTACCATCAAGCTCGGTCCCATCGCGGAATTCGGACTCAATCTGCACGAAGATCTGATTCCCGTGGACACCGCGAAGTTCGAGAGCTCGACGCCCGGCATCTTCGCCATCGGCGACATCAACACCTATCCCGGCAAGCTGAAGCTGATCCTGTGCGGCTTCCATGAAGCGGCGCTGATGGCGCAGGCTGCCTTCCATGTCTGCCGGCCGAACGAGAAGCTGCGCTTCCAGTACACGACGTCGTCGTCCAGCCTGCAAAAGAAACTTGGGGTCGCCTGACATGGTTTTACGACGGCCAAGAAGAGACTCACGCGGAGACGCGGAGACGCGGAGGTCAAGCGATCTTCTCCGCGTCTCCGCGCCTCCGCGTGAACATATCGCGCTTACTCGGACGGCGCTCGCAAATGGGCGGGCGGGACGGCGATGAAGATCATCGCCACCGACCGCAAGGGCGAAGTCCACACGCTGGAAGGCCGCGAGGGCTGGAGCGTGATGGAGATCCTGCGCGATGCCGGCCTGCCCGTGGCGGCGGAATGCGGCGGCGCGTGCGCCTGCGCCACCTGCCAGGTCTATGTCGAGGACGGCTGGTACGAAAAGCTGCCGCCGAAATCGGACGCCGAGACCGACATGCTGGACATGGCGGTGGCGGTGGAGCCCAATTCGCGGCTCTCCTGCCAGATCACCTGCAAGGCGGAACTGGACGGAATCAAGGTGACCATCGCGCCTGAGTGACGGGCTTGCGCCTCGATTCTCCGTTCCAAAGCGTGTTTGATAGGGGGCCTTCCGGGGGAGGCGTAAACTGGAGAACGCGTGGTGGATGAATTGCGACTCCGCCGGGCCGCGGTCGGCGGCGCCGTTCTCCTCCTGCACGTGCTCGTCATCCTGGCGCTGTTGGTGGCGCTGCGCACGCCGGTGGTGCGGGAGATTTCGCGGGTCGGCGAGATCGTGCTCCAACTGCCGCCGGCACCGGTGACCTCCACCGGACCCGAGAAGAAAAATCCGCTGGCCATTCCTCCGCCGGAATTCCTGGCGCCGGAATCCCCGCGCGCCATCACCATCGCGCCCCTCGCGCCGTCGGCGCCAGCGCCTGCGCAGCCGCAAGGCGATATCCGCGCGCTCGGCCGCTACCTCTACAATTGCAGCGGCGCCTATTACGAGCAGCTGAGCCCGCGCGAGAAGGCACACTGCCTCGCCAACCAGTGGAACGGCCAGGGCCCGGCCTTGACGCTCGGTCCCGCCCAGCCTTCGCCTTTCGACGCCGTCATCGCGCGGCGCAACGCCCCCTTCGTGCCGGCGGAGAAGCCCTGTCCGCTCGACCATCCCAACTCCAATCTGGGCCTGCCCTGCTTCGGTCCCGGCAGCGGCGCTCCCAACCCGCTGAACCAATTCGGTCACTGAAAGCCTTGCCTTGTTCATACATCTGTTATAACTTGGCGTTATAACATGCGTACGAACGGAGGTAGCCATGCATTTCTCTCTCAAGATCATCCAGATCGGCAATTCGCTGGGCGCCACGTTCCCCAAAGAGATGCTGGCCGATCTCAAGCTGGAGAAGGGCGACACCGTGACCGCCACGCCCGCTCCGGATGGATACAGGCTTACGCCGTATGACCCGGATGTCGCGCGCCAGGTCGAGGCCGGACGGGAGGTCATGCGCGAGTATCGCGACACGCTGCGCGCGCTCGCCAAATGAGCGAGCCACTCTGGCTGAACCGCCAGGCGCTCGAGCTTCTTCACAGCGAAAGCATCGCCGAGCATGGCGGCGCCGAAGGGTTGCGCGATGAAGGCTTGTTTGAATCCGCTTTGGCGCGTCCGCAAAACCTTCTCGCCTACGAAGGCGTGACCGACCTGGCTCGGTTGGCGGCGAGCTACGCCTTCGGACTTGCAAAGAACCACGCCTTCGTCGACGGCAACAAGCGCATCGCCTTCATCGCCGCCGCATTGTTTCTTCGCATCAACGACCAACGGCTGGTCGCGGATCAGGCGGAAGCGACGCTGATCATGCTCTCCGTGGCCTCGGGCGCGTTTTCGGAAAGCGAGCTGGCCGAGTGGATTCGCCATCACATCAAGCCCCGCTAGCCCGGCCGGTGTCCGGCGATTGGTTGCCTTGAGATTGGACGGGGCCGCGTTGATCCACTACGGCTGTGTTTTCGTATGGCAGAGCGGGTTCGGCGTGACAGTTTAGAGTCGGGGCCAAGAGATGAGCGAGATTTCCGCCGGCCGCTTCACCGCGCGGCTGGACAAGCCGGTGGTGCTGTTCCTCATCGGCATGCGCATCAACCGCCTCTGGGATCTGAAGCGCTGGCCCATGGTGGCGCGCGCCATGCCGAAGATGCTGGCCGAGCTCGACGCCAAGCCCGGCTCCGGCCTGCTCTGGTATCGCAATTACATCTCGCCGCCGGTGATCATGGTGCAGCAATATTGGGAAAGCTTCGACCGGCTGCTTGCCTATGCCCATGACAGGAGCGGCGAGCACTTTCCGGCCTGGGCCGAGTTCAACCGGCGCGTGGGCTATGCCGACGGCGCCGTCGGCATCTGGCACGAGACCTACCTGATCGAGCCCGGCAAGTTCGAGACCGTCTACGGCAACATGCCGCCCTTCGGGCTCGCCGCCGCCACCAACCGCGTGAAGGCCGAGGGCCGTCTCGCCCAGGCCAAGGACCGCTTCGCCGTGTAACGCGCTCTTGCCTGCCTTGTTCATGCGGTTGTTCAGGAGCTCGCGGCCCATTCGAAGCATGGCCTCCTGATCGGCGGCGAGTTGCGGCCCGCCATCTCCGCGCTTTCGCGCCAGTTCGATCTCCACGCAACCATTGGCGAGAGCGAGAAGAGTCCGCGCCCGCTCCAGCACCGCGCGCACCGGCGCGTAATGCGCAACAGCCTCCGCCGTGCGGCGGCCATGCTTCAGCGCGTTCTTGTTGCCCTTGGGCGCGCCGCGGCGCCGCTTGGGCGGAGAGTCCGCGACGCCCGCAACACAATTGTTTGAATTGTCCGCAGCAGCACCCCGGGGGGAGGGGGGAACCCCTTTCGCCTCGTTCCGATCGCGCAGGCCGCTGGATTCGTTCGCTTTTCCTGCCTCAAGAGGAGCGAAACGGCGCAAGACTCGCTCGCGCGCGGCCGCCCGTTCGGCCCGTGCCGCCGCTGAGAAGCGTCCGTGCTTGAAAGCGTTGCGGTTGGCGTGCGGCGCGCCAGCGCGGCGCCTCAGCACCACGCCCGCTTCCGCGGTATCGGCCAGCCCGTCGGCTTGATTCGCACTTCGAGAGTCGCCCATGGGCGCGATCATACACCCGCCGCAAGGCCGGTTTGATAGATCGGGAAGCAATACTGTCATTAAAAATGACAGGACATTGATTGCGATGGATTTTTTAGGTCGTTCGCCTCGTAGCTATCGGGAATCATCGGGTTGGTCGGCGCTGAACTGCACACTGGCTGCGAAGCAGATTCACACCGTAATTCTCTGATCCCAACTGTAAGGCGTACAGCAAACCTTGCCGTGAGAATAATCGACAACGAGACGCCAACGCTTGAGGATATCGCGGCCCAGCAAGGACGGAAATCTCAGATTGGTCGATGTTGAAGCTGAGATTTCCAGTTCCCGTATGAGATAGGAGTACAGATAGCGATTGTCGCTGAAGGTGAGAACGCATAGTTCCTGAAAGCCCTGCGCCAGACCACCAATTCCAGTGCTGACTGTCGGGTTTCGGAGTGAAGAATAATCGATTCCCAGTTTCTTGCCATCGGCGGGCATGAGGACCGATCCATCTGCCCCGGAATCGATCAGAAACGATACTGGCCCTCGTTGCCCAAGCCGTGGAAATGAGAGCACCGCTTCGATATACGGTGCCGTTGACGTGTCCCCGAACCGCCCCAGAAGCATGAGACTCAGAGGATCAACTTTCGACCACTTGTGTCGATGTATCTGATGATGGACTGGCTAGGCGCGATCCCCAGCCGCTTCAAAGAGGCCATGACCCCTTTGAACGATTTTGAGCTTGCTTGGACTTTGCCGTTGTAAACGCCAATCCACTGCCTGGGATGTTCGTCCACCAAGCGAGGGGTGTGGGAGGACAAGGCCCGAGCGCTGCGAGAAAATGACCGTAGCTCGCGCGCAATTTCCTTCGGCGTCCCGCCGATATGTGACGCGAGATTCTTTTTTGTAACCTTCGCCACGGAATTCTCCCGTTGATGCAAAAGCGCAGCGGTTGAGCCGCTCCTTTGGTTCCGAGAGTCGGATGACACGCGCCAATGACGGCGTCGCTATACCAAATGCGAATAGGAATGTCAACATATAACCCATTGAATCCACAGGGGAAGTCCGATTTGATGAAAAATGTCCAGAGAGTCGATCCGGAAGCGACGCGCTCTAAAAGCTCACCTGCAGCGTGCCGCCGACGGCGGTGTCTTGCGTCGTGGGGCTGCCTTGCGTCGCGGTGATGCCGCGCGAGACCTGCGGCCCGACCTGCACGGGGCCGATCTGCACCAGCGCCTGGGCCCCAACCGAAGGCTGGATCTGCGCCGAGACCGAGCCGCCGCCCGCAGCGATTCCCGCCAGCAATTGCGCGAAGCCGGCCAGCTGCAAGTGGCCCTGAAACAGCGAGAATACTTCGGTGTATTGCGCGCCGCTCAAGACCGTGACCTGTCCGGTGGTGATGTTGTAGCCGAACTGCACGATGCCCTGCAGTTCGGAGCCCGACTGGTTCTCCGCATGGCCGGCGAAATTGCGCGCCGCCTGGAACTGCATGGTGACGTCCTGCGGCGTCGACGACGGCTTGCCGGTGGCGACGTCGATGTGCCAGGCGATCTGGGCACCGGCGGCGAGCACCGTCTGCCAACCCTGAATCTTCTCGGGTGGCGCACCGGCGGTGCGCTTGCCCGGCGGCCGGCTCGACATGAGCGGCAGGCTCAGCTGCGTCGGGACGGCGGGACCGGCGGTGATACGCGGATGCAGGAGCGCGTCGTTGACCAGCCCCTGAACCTTGCCGGTGACGTAGCGCTCGATCTCCACCCGGTCGGTGAGCGCAATCTGCGGACGCAGGCGATTGACGATCTCGTCCACCGTGACGGCGGCGCCGTCGAGCGAGGGCTTCAGCTGCATCAGCTTGAAATCGTGCGCCGAGAGATAGGAATCGATGGTGAGGCGATCGCTGGCGGTGAGATGGAAGGCATAGGCCGGCACGATGCCGGTATCGAGCTTGGGCGGCTGATAACCGAAATTGTGTTGCGGCATCTGCAGCCGCGGGGGCGCCTGCAATTGCGGCAGTTGCAGCGAGGGCGGCCTGCCCTTTTCCTCGCCGCTCTGCATCTGCACTGCGCGCGATTCTGCTTTGAGCGACGGTGGATGGCCGCCGCGCACCGCGGCATGAGCATCGTCTTCCAGCGCGCCATGGCGCTCGCCGAGCTGCAGGCTCGCTTCGCGCGGCGCCTCGCGCTGCTGCGCTACGTGAGCGAGTTCGTGGGCCAGCGTATCCGCGCCGCTCGTCTTGCCCAGCACCACGTGTTCGCCCCAGCTCCAGCCGCGCGCGCCGAGCGACTCCGCCGAGCGCTGCGCGGCTGCATCTTCATGCACGCGGACCTGGGAGAAATTCTGCCCGAACGCGGCTTCCGCCGGCGCCCGCACGGCTTGGGGCAAAGGCCGGCCGCTGCCGGCGAGGTCTTTCGCCGAAGGCAGCACCTCGGCCGCTTGCCGCGATCCGCGCAGCGCCGCATTGGCGCGCGGAGCGTCGGAACCTCGGCGCGGGACGCGATCTGCGAACATGGCGCAAATGCCCTATGGGGGCCGGATCTAATACGCGACTCGCGGATTGCGGCCCCAGGCGAACACAATAGCGCGCAGCTTTCCCGAAGTAAAAAGTGGGACCAACTGCGAACGAGGGGCTGGCTTGTCACGCGACAAATCCAGCCCGCTCGCCCGGCCTTTTGCTTAAGCTCGCTACCTACGCTCGATCACGGCGTCCAAGCCGGTCGAATCGCTGAAATAGTCGCCGTTGCTCCCACAGCCCACTTGAAAGTCGATTGTGCCGCCGACTTGCAGCCCAACGATCAAATGCATTGGTGTGAAGCTCGCGCTGACGGCGCCCGATCCATAGTTGATCTGACCGCTATAGATCGGCGGACTTCCGTTGATCGAGATGTTGACGTCGGTCGTGGTCCCCGCATTGTAGTTCATCGCATAGAACTGACCGCTGATCCGATATTTTCCCATCTTTTTCGCCGTAAAGCGAACGTCCGCGTATTCGCAACCCACGCCCGGATGCAATTGCAGCGCATTTGGCGGATACACGACGAAGGCACTGCCGAAAGGCCCTTGAGTGACATTGGTCATGTTATGGGCGACGCTCGGCGTACCCGTGCCCGAGAGATTGGCTGTCCAGCCGTCGATGGGCGGCGCAGAGAAGGCGGGCATCGAGATAAATGCACCGTTCAGCGTCGTCTCATAACCGTAGGAAAACCGGCCGGTGGTATTGTCGTTCGGATTGCTGGTATCTGAGAATTCCGACGCGACTTCCCAAGAGTTGAAGGAAATCGCTGCCCCAGCCGGACCGGCGCTGAAAATGCCAGCAACCGCAACGCAACTCAGCAACGCGTTTGTCAGATGTTTGTACATGTATTTCTCCCCAACGTTAAATTGTTTGTGAAAGTATCTTCATCTTTCATTTCCCCACCCGTAAAGCAAGTCGCAGCCATCTTTCCGCAGAACGCCGCAGGCGCTGATTCCGCTGCCCGCTGTTCCAGCGCGGTCGGCGAACATGGCGGCGATCTTCCTCCGGCATCCCTCGAATCGAATGGATCGGTCAAGCGAACCCACAATTTCGTGCGGCCGCCGCGAAGTAAAAAACGCCCGTTTGACTGAGGAGCTCGCGCTTCAATCCACCACGATCAGGGGCAGGGCACCGGGCTGTTGGGATCGCAGGTCTTGCTCTTGCCGCCATGACCCTGGCCGCCGCCGACGCCGATGCCGATCCCGACATGAAAATTGTCGAGCAGGCTGCTCGACTTGGCGCATTTGCCGTCCTTCCAGTCGCTTCCCTGCGGGCACAGGCATCGCTGAGGCATGCGCTGCATCGGGTCGTAGTCGCGGCAATTTCCGCCCTGCGGCTCCGGCGGAGGCGCTCGGCGCTCGATGTGGCCGCTGCCGTCGTCATGGAAGAAAGGCGCGTCGGTGATGATGGCGGTGGTTTCGGAAGCGATGCCGCCGGCGGCGGTCACGGTCGAGCTCCAGGCGGCCGGATTGCACGGCCCCTGCCGGTTCGCGGGAATCGTCGCGCAGCCGGTCATGACGGTGTTGGGAACGGGCGTCTCGTGGATGGTGACCGAACCGCCATAGACCTTGATGGCCGGCGAACAGACTCCGGCCGGAACCACGATCGGTCCGATATTGCCCGGCGTGATGGTGAAGCTGAAATTGCCGACGACATGTCCCCGCTTGCAGATTTCCAGATAGCCGGTCTCGCCCTTCGTTTTCTCGTCCGTGAAGGTCACATCGGTGGCGCCGTTGCCCATCGACAGCTGGACCTTCCTGTTGAGAAGATCCGGCATGCCGACCAGGCTGGTCGGGGGCGCGACGGTGATGTTGGCGACCGTGTAGCCCAGCGGGCCGGTTTCCTGAACCAGAACCGGCGCGTTCTGCGCGAAGCTTCCGGCCACCACGCAATAGCCTCCCGGCGCCGGACCGGCCGGAATGGTGAGCGGGTTTCCGTTGACGGTGAAGGCGAACGGCGTGCCGACGGTGACGCCGAGCCCCGCCGCCTTGCACAGCTTGAGCGTGGAGGTATCGTGCGGAACGGTGGCGTAGTCGACCGAGACATCCTCGATGTTGCGGGGGGCGCCGGCCAGCATGACCGCGTTCTGATAGACCCCGGCGCTGTTGTAGACGAGAATCTGACCGGTCGTATGGTCTTCGACGTAATAATAGGTGCCGTCGAAGGCGATGCCCGTGGTCGCGTTGTTGTTGGGAGCCTGAATCAGCGCAAGGGTCTGCGGATTGCCGCCGGACAGCGAATAGACGTCGTAGGGTCCCCAGCCGTCGCCGCGATTGGAGACCAGCGTGCCGTTGACGTATTCGAGCCCGTCGCAGGAGCCCAAATTCCCCGGACATTGCGACAGCGGGATGGTGGCCAGCACCGTGCCGTTCGGCGTCACCTCGAAGATGGCTTCCGACAGCATGTAGTCCTCGACGAAGAAATTGGTGCCGTCATAGGCGAGGCTGCCCAAGCCGCCGGCGCCGGGGACGCTGAAGGCGACTCCCTGATCGATATTGGTGGTGAGGTTGTAGACGAAAACGGAATTGGTCTGGTTGTCGGTGTAATATAGAAGATTGCCGACCTGGGCGATGCCGCGGCCGAACATTCCATGGGCCGGGTGGACCGTCTGGATCAGCGCGCCGGTCGAGAGGTCCCACCGCTTCAGCTCCGGCGGCGCGGCAAAGATCACGCCGTTGGTCCAGATACTGGTGGCGGCGGCCAGCGCCGATGCGCTGGCCAGTGTGGACAAGGCGATGGCCGCGCACAGCGTCCGCAGCGTTCGCCGTGCAAGAGTCGAGATCATGATGTCCCCCAATGAATTTTACTGCGCCTCGGCCGGGAGCATGAGTCTCAGTCGCGGCGGCGGTTGGCGCCGAGGCTGTAGGGTCCGCCCTTCTCGACGGCGCGCTGATAGGCAGGGCGCGCCTGCATGGCGCGCAGATATTTTTCCAGCGCCGGATAGGATTTGAGCAAGCCGCTGGCCTCGGCCGCTTCCAGCACGAAGGTGAGCTGGATGTCCGCGCCGGTGAGCCCGTTGCCGACGAAGAATTCGCGACCCTCGATGGCGCTCTGCATGTAGGAGAGCTGGTTGGCGATCTCGCTGTCGATGCGGGGACGCAAGGGGGCGGCGCCCTCGCCGAGGAAGCCGGCGTACATGTGCATCAGCAGCGGCAACATGGCCGAGCCCTCGGCGTAGTGCATCCATTCGATGTATTTGACGTGGTCGGGCGAGCCGGGCGCAGGCTTGAGCCGGCCCTTGCCGTATGTGTCGAGGATGTATTCCACGATGGCGCCGGATTCGGCGAGGGTGACGTCGCCGTCGGTGATGACGGGCGATTTGCCGAGCGGATGGACCTTCTTCAGTTCGGGCGGCGCCAGCGGCACCGGGCTCATGCGCTGGTAATGCACGATCTCGTAAGGCGCGCCCAATTCCTCCAGCAGCCAGAGGATGCGCTGCGAGCGCGAATTGTTGAGATGATGGACTTTCAGCATGACGCCCCTCCCGTTCCCTAGGCCGCATCGGAGCAGGCGAAGGCGCGCGGCGCAAGGGCCGATTGGTCCGGCCTGAAGAAGGATTCACGCGGAGGAAGCGAAGGGTAATACTCGCGCGTTCCCCTTCCCCCCTTGTGGGGGAAGGTGTCGCGCACTCGCGTGAGCG
>DATCOJ010000292.1:0-6753 GCA_036564785.1 Rhizomicrobium sp.
AGACAGCGCCACGTCCTCGAAGGTGACGCGGCCGGTGCGCTCGGTCAAAAGCTTGGCGCGGCTCTTGCCGAAGCCCATGGCCTTGCCGCCGCCCGCCTGCATCTGGCGCAGGAAGAACACCCACACCGCGATCAGGAGCAGCATGGGGAACCAGTTGATGAAGATGCCCATCAAGTTCATGCCGTCATCCGGCCGCGCCGCGGTGATCTCGACACCATGCTGCTTGAGCGTGGGCACCAGCTGCGGATCATCCGGCGCGTAGGTGGTGAAAGCCTGGTTCCCGACGAGCTCGCCCTTGATATCCTGACCCTGGATCGTGACCTTCTTGACCTCGCCCTGCAGCACATCCTTGGTGAAGTCGGAATAGGTCATCGCCGTCGTGTTGGGATGGGTGCCGGTTCCCTGGAACATGTTGAACAGGGCAACCAGCAAGAGCGCGATGATGATCCACAGCGCCAGGTTTCGAAGATTGTTCACGATCGGCCTTTCTCGGGGGCGGGCCTCGGCCAAAGCGCCTGAGGCACGACCATACTACATAGGAACCTTCTTAGCGCCTTGCCAGCCATCAAAACGTTAAGAAATTCAATTGTCGGCGGCAATGACAGCCTCGCAATCCGCTTAAGACAGGCAGTTAATGCGGCCAAGCACTGTCCGTGCCATCATTTCTTACGGGATTTGGCCGCTTTCGGTTCTTCCCTCTCGCGAGGTTTTTCTCGCACGAAAGTGAGCGTGGCCGAGCCGAAAACCTGGCCCCGCTGGGGTGCCGGCGCGACCAGGCAGCCATGCAGCGTGGCGCCGCCGCCCAGCCGTTCCCCCACGATGGAATCGAACAGCCGCTCGAGGCTGTCGAAACGGGGCCGATAGGCCTCGCCGGAGACCCGCGACAGCACGGCGGCCAGCGCGCGCAGGCCGACTTCGCGGGGCAACATCTTGAGCCGCAGGCCGTCGAGCTGGGCGCCCTCGCTGTCGAAGCGGGCGCCGCGGCGCAGGAACGTCTCCGTCATGTCGTCCAGCGCCTCGCGGGCCCTCGCCAGGTGCCGGGCCGCGTCAGCCAGCCGGGCCGCCGACAGTCCCAGCGCCTCGACCTGCGGCCAGGCGGCCCGCAGCCGGCTGCGGGCGAAGCGCGGATCGGCATTCATCGGGTCTTCCGACCAGGCGACACCGCGGGCTTTGAGAAAGGCGCGCAGCTCGTCGCGGCGAAAATCGAGCAGCGGCCGCACCAGCCGGATGTTTTGAAGGCCATCGACCGGCAGCGGCGTGTTGGCTTGCATCGCGGCAAGACCGTCGAGGCCGCTGCCCCGCCCCAGCCGCAGCAGGAACGTCTCGGCCTGGTCTTCCAGCGTGTGTGCCACATAGAGCGCGTCGATGCCGTTGGCGGCGCACCAGGCGCCCATCAGCCGGTAGCGCGCCTGGCGCGCCTCCGCCTCGATATCGGCTTCCGGCTTGGCACCTTTCCAGACCAGGATCTCGGCCTTGAGTCCGGCGCCGCGCGCCAGCTTGTGCACCCGCTCGGCTTCCTTGGCGGAGTCCTTCTGCAAGCCGTGATCGACTGTGAGCACCGCCGGCGCGGGCTTGCCCCCGTGCTTGGCCCAATCGGCCAGCAGGAGCATCAACGCGACGGAATCGCCGCCGCCGGAGACTGCGACCGCGCCGGGCCACGGCGCCCCAGCCATCGCCGCATCGAAGCGCGTCGCCAGCCCATTGTCGCCGGTTTTGACGACGGATGGCGCCTTCGCCCGCTTCGGCTCAACGGCAGGCGGCCGTTTTGCGCTCCTGCTCGGCGCGCGCGAGGACGGTTTTGGACGCGCCCGGATATTTCGACGGGAGGGCGGCAAGGGTGGTACAGCCTTCCTGCTTCTGGTTCAGCGCGATCAGGGATTGACCGAGCTTGAGCATGCTTTCCGGCGCGCGCGGACTCGCGGGATATTTCTTGATCTCCTCGGCGAAGGCGTGCGCGGCGTTGCCATAGTCCTTCTGCACATAGGCGATGTCGCCGATCCAGTATACCGCCTGGGGCGTCAGCTCGTCCTTGGGATAGCTGTCGGCAAAAGAACGGAAGGCGCTGCGGGCTTCGTCATATTGCGCCTTGGCCAGCAGATTCATGGCGGCGTCGAATTGCGGACGGTTGGGGCTGGGCGCGAGCGGCGCTGGAGCCGTCGCAGCGGAACCGCCGCTGGAGGGCAAAGTGCCGAGCACGCCCGGCGGCGGGGCGAGATGGATGACACCGGAGGACGAGCTGGTGACCGGCGACGGCGGCGGCGGATTGGCGGCGGCTGGCGGCGGCGCAAAACTCGCGTTGCCTGGACAGGGAAGCGCGTTCTGGTCCTCGCCTTGGGCCGTGGCGCCCAATTGCTGCGCCACCAGCGCGCAGAGCTTGTAGTCGAAATCCTTCTGCATGCGCTCGATCCGCGTATTGAGTTCGGAAATGCGGTGATCGAGCTGCTCGACCTGGCCGGTCACCCGGCGGAGCGAATCCTCGAGGTCGCCCATGCGCTGGTTGATGCCGTTGATGGAACTGTCCTGGGACTGCTCGTGCTGCAGCCGCGCCGCTTTTTCCTCGTCGCTCTCGCCGAACAGATCGGCCACGCGATAGCTGCCGAGGTGCTTTTTGTCGGCGGCGAGCTTGTTCTCCAGCGCGCGGGTCTTGACCTCGGCCGCGTCGAGCCGGCGGACGACGGTGGCATCGTCCGACGTCTGGCTCGAGGCGCTGCCGGCGCCTGCCAGGAGGACGAGTGCCACCAGCGCGCCGCGCCAGGCGATGGCGCGGAGATTGTTTCTGCCGTTCGTCCCGATTGCATGCCGCATGGCCGCGCTCCAGCCTGTTGCCCATCATTGCCGATTCATTTAGCCCAAATCGCGGCGCGCCGGAATCGCCGCGGCGACGAAAAGGGCGCCCGGAAGGCGCCCTTTTCAACTTTGTGAACTGGCTTAGGACGAGGCGCCGGCTGTGATGACGGTCACGCCGCGGCGGTTCTGCGCCCAGCAATCCTCGCTCGATTCGGTGCACACCGGCCTCTCCTTGCCGTAGGAGATGGTATCGACGCGGGCCGAGGAGACGCCGAGGCTGACGAGATATTCCTTCACCGCGTTGGCGCGGCGGGCGCCGAGCGCGAGGTTGTATTCACGGGTGCCGCGCTCGTCGCAATGACCTTCGATGCTGACCCGTACCGAGGGATATTTCTGCAGCCATGCGGATTGGCGCTGCAAGGTGCTGCGGTCCTCGTCGCGCAGATCGTAGCGGTCGTAATCGAAACGCACCGTGTCGCCGACATTGACGCGCAGATCCTCGGCACTGCCGGGAATGATGTTGGACTGCGACACGGGCGCGGACATGGATTGCTCGGGCGCGGCCACGGGCGGGGCTTCCGTCGAGGCGGTGGGCTTCGTCGTGCAACCCGCAACAAGGATGAGAGCTGCAACGGCCGTGAATTTCAGACCGGTTGTAAATTTCATCATCTGATGTCGACTCCGGGATTGGCGCCAGGCCCAGTGCGCAGGGCCTGCGCGGGAACGACGCGCGCACCGCCACAATAACGCCGCTTTGGGGCAAAAGAGCCATAAGCGATCATTTGATAGTAGAAATCCCCTGTCATTGGATCAAGGGCGACCAGGCCGGGTCCGAGGCGGCGGTGGGCGAAACCACCCGCCGCTCGTTCCGGCCCGTGACGTCGACCGAATAGATCTGCGAGCCGCGGCCGCCGCGCTCCGTGCGGGTGAACATCAGCACACGGCCGTTGGGCGCCCAGGTGGGGCCCTCGTCCTCCCAGCCGTCGCTGATGATGCGCTCGCCCGAGCCGTCGGTGCGCATCACGCCGATATGGAAGGCGCCGCTCGCCTGCTTGGTGAAGGCGATGAGATCGCCGCGCGGGCTCCAGACCGGGGTGCCGTTCTTGCCGCCGCCGAAGCTGATGCGGTGGGCGTTCGAGCCGTCGGCATTCATCACGTAGATCTGCTGGCTGCCGCCGCGGTCGGATTCGAAGGCGATCTGGGTGCCGTCCGGCGAATAGGTGGGCGCGGTATCGATGGCGGGATCGGAGGTGAGCCTCGTCACGCCGCGGGTCCGCAAATCCATCACATAGATGTCCGAATTTCCGCCCTGTTCCAGCGACATCACCACCTTGTTGCCGTCCGGCGAGAAGCGCGGCGAGAAGGTCATGTTGGGGAAATTCCCCAGCATCTCCTGGCGGCCGCTTTCGAGATCGAACAGATAGACCCGCGGTTTGGCGCCGATGTAGGACATATAGGCGATCATCTGCGCCGTCGGATTGAAGCGTGGCGTCAGCACCAGGTAGTCGCCGCGGGTGAGGAAGATGGGATTGGCGCCGTCCTCGTCCATCACGGCAAGCCGCTTGCGCCGATTGGTGGCCGGGCCCGATTCCGAGATGAAGACGATGCGAGTATCGAAATAGCCCTTCTCGCCGGTGATCCGCTCGTAGATCTTGTCGGAGATCATGTGCGCGATGCGCCGCCAGTTCTCCGGCGTGGTGAAGAACTGCAGGCCCAACATCTGGGATTCGCCGAAAATGTCCCACAGGCGGAAATCAACGCGCAGGCGGCCGTCGGGCTGCGCCAGCGCCTGGCCTGTGACCAGCGCCTGAGCATTGATCGCGCGCCAATTGGCGTAATTGGGCGGCACGTTGATGTCCTTGACCTGCTCGATGAAGGATTTGGGATCGAGCGAGCGGAACAGGCCGGAGCGCTCCAGATCGGCGCGCACCACGCCGGAGATCTGCGCTGCCTGCGGCGATCCGATGAAGTCCGGAATGGCGATGGGCATCGGCTGCACGTTGCCCTGGGTGACGTCGACATGCAGCGCGGCCGAGGCCGGAGCCGCACCCGTGAAAATGAGGCCCACAAGAACCGCGCCGACAAGGGCGAACTTCGTCATGCCATTCTCCCAGTCTACTGACCCATCATCTGACGCGGATCGAAGGTGAGCGTGATGTCGCGCCAATCCTTGTAGCGATCCGCCGGCAATTTGTAGGGCGCGCAGGTGTAGATCGCGCGCCGCGCCGCCTCCGCCGCCGCCCGCGTATAGGAATTCCGCGAAACGGCGCCCTGAGAATCAGCAGACAATTGTGGCGGCTGTGCGACCGACCCGTCTACGTTCAGGAACAGCTCGAACTCCACCACCAGATCTTCCGGGTGCGGGCCGCCCACCGGCGGGCTCCAGCAACTCTTGATCTGGCTGAGCATGGCGTCCTGCAAATCCATGGTCGCGGCTGTCTGGGCCCCGATGCCCTTGACGTTGCGGTCGGCCACGCGGGCGTTCGGCGCCGAGCTGGCGGCCGGCGCCCGCTTGTCGAGCAGCGCCATGATGTTGTTGATGTCGAAATTCTCTTTCTTCGGCGGGGCTTGCGTCGGTTGCGGCTTGAGTTTGGGCGCGGGCGGCGGCGGCGGCGTTTGGACCTGCTCCGCAGGCGCCGGCTCGGGCGGCGGCGGTGGAGTCTCCTGCTGCTCCTGCTGCGGCTGCATCTGGGACTGATCGGGCTCCGGCGGCTGGACCGGAGGCACCTCTTTTGGCGGCGCCTTGGGCTGTACCTTCACCGTGGGCGCGATGTTGGTCTTGGCGCCGATGGTGACGAGATCGACCGGCACCACGGGCGAGGATTCCTCCGCGATGTCGAGCTTGTGGGCGAAGGTGAACAAGGTCGCGAACACGATGGTGGCGTGCAGCAGGAGCGAGCCGATCCAGCCGGCGGGAGAACGCCGGTCGCCGGCCAGCGTCGCCGCCGACAGTTTACTTCCGGTCTGGGGGCTTCCTGGCGACATCCGTGACTAGCCCGATATGGGTGAACCCCGCCGCGCTGATCAGCGCCATGACTTCCATCACCCGGCCGTAATCGACCGATTTGTCTCCGCGCACGAAAATGCGCTGGTCGTAGCCGTTGGCCGCGATGGCGGTCAGCTTGGGCACCAGCTCGTCCTCGGGAACGGGCGCATTCTGCAGATAGATGCGGCCGTTCCTGCGCACGGTGACGGACAGCGGCTCACGATCCTGGGAGAGCGCCTGCGCCTTGGTCTTGGGCAGATCGACCGGAACGCCGACGGTCAACAGCGGCGCCGTCACCATGAACACGATCAGTAGCACCAGCATGACGTCGACGAACGGCGTGACGTTGATCTCCGACATCGGCCGGATGCGCCTGCGGCGGCCGCCTGAGGGCACGCGCTGGACGTGCGCCACCATCAGCGCGCCACCTTGTCGTCGAGCTGGCGCGACAGGATGGCCGAGAACTCGTCGGCGAAGCTTTCCAGCCGTCCACTGTAGCGGCCGACCTCATTGACGAATTTGTTGTAGAAGATCACGGCGGGGATCGCGGCCAGCAGGCCCATGGCAGTGGCGAACAGGGCCTCGGCTATACCTGGCGCCACCACGGCGAGCGTGGTGTCGTGCCGCGCGGCGATGGCCGAGAACGAGTTCATGATTCCCCACACCGTTCCGAACAGGCCGACGAACGGGGCGGTGGCGCCGACAGTCGCCAGGAAGCCCAGCTGGCGCTCGATGCCCTCGGTCTCGCGCTGAATGGTGACGTTCATCGCCTTGTCGATGCGCTCCTTGACGCCGGGCAGCAGGCCTTCACGCGGGGGGCCGGCCTCGAATGCGCGACGCCATTCGCGCAAGGCAGAGGTGAACACCGCGGCGAAGGGATGATCGGGCCGCTGGGCGAATTGCTGATAGAGCTCGTCCAGCGACAGGCCCGACCAGAATGTCTTCTCGAACCGCTCGGCTCGGCGGCGCAGGGTGCCGAG
>DATCOJ010000293.1:0-2429 GCA_036564785.1 Rhizomicrobium sp.
TTGCGGCGGGTGAGCTCGCGCGCCTTGCGGGCGGCTTCGCGCGCCGCCGCCGCCTCCATCACCTTGCCGACGATAGCCTTGGCTTCAGGCGGATGCTCCTCGAACCAGCGGCCCAGCTGCTCCAGCACCACGCCTTCGACCACCGGGCGCACTTCGGAGGAGACCAGCTTGTCCTTGGTCTGCGAGGAGAATTTCGGATCGGGCACCTTGATGGACAGCACGCAGGTGAGGCCCTCGCGGCAATCGTCGCCGGTCAGCGCCACCTTGTCCTTCTTCTGGCCCATGGATTCATCGGCGTACTTCGTCACCACGCGGGTGAGCGCGGCGCGGAAGCCGGCCAGATGCGTCCCGCCGTCCTTCTGCGGGATGTTGTTGGTGAAGCACAGCATGCTTTCGTGATAGGAGTCGTTCCAGGTGAGCGCGGCTTCGACCACGGTGCCGTCGCGCTCCGAGCCCAGCATGATGGGCGAGGGGATCAGCGCGTTCTTGGCGCGGTCGAGATATTTGACGAAGGCTTCCAGCCCGCCCTCGTAGTGCAGGGTCGTTTCCTTCTTCTCCACCCCGCGCTTGTCGGCCAGCACGATGGTGACGCCCGAATTGAGGAACGCGAGCTCCCGCAGGCGATGCTCCAAGGTGGCATAGTCGAACTCGGTCTTGGTGAAGGTCTTGGGGCTGGGCAGGAACGTCACCTCGGTTCCGCGCCGGCCCTTGGCGTCGCCGACTTCCTTCAGCGGCGCCACCGGGTCGCCGTCCTGGAAGCGCATGTAGTGCTCTTTGCCGTCGCGCCACACGCGCAGGTCCAGCCATTCGGACAGCGCGTTGACCACGGAAACGCCGACGCCGTGCAACCCGCCGGAGACCTTGTAGGCGTTCTGCTCGAATTTCCCGCCGGCATGCAGCTGGGTCATGATCACTTCGGCGGCGGAGACGCCTTCGCTCTCGTGAATGCCCGTGGGAATGCCGCGGCCGTTGTCGCGCACCGTGCACGAACCGTCGGGATTGAGGATCACGTCGATGCGGTCCGCATAGCCCGCCAGGGTCTCGTCGATGGCGTTGTCCACCACCTCGTGCACCATGTGGTGCAGGCCGGAGCCGTCGTCCGTGTCGCCGATATACATGCCCGGCCGCTTGCGCACGGCGTCGAGGCCCTTCAGCACCTTGATGCTGTCGGCGCCGTAGTCGTTGGGATCGGGCAGGGCGGAAGAAGATACCATCTGGTTACTCGGCAATCGGTCGGATGCGGGAATTCTCGACGGCGTACAGATCGGCGCGGCGCGCGAGCGGTGCGAAGGTCTCCGGATCGGTGCCGGTCATCCAAGCCTGCGTGCCGAGCGCGAGGATTTCCTCGAACAGGGCGGCACGGCGAACGCCATCCAGATGCGCGGCGATTTCATCGAGCAGGAGGATGGGCGCGAGCCCTTCTCTGACATGGGCATGCTCCCAGGCATGTGCAAGCACGATGGAGACGAGCAGCGCCTTCTGCTCGCCGGTCGAGCACTCGCGCGCGTTAGTGCGCTTGGCGGTGTGGCGCACCGTAAGGTCGCTGATATGCGGACCGAAGCCGGTGCGTCCGGATTGAGCATCGGAGACGCGCAGCTGCGCCAACCGCTCGCGCGCCGCGGCAATGGCGCTTTCGCCGCGCTCTGCCACCATGGCATCGAACGCGCCGTCGAGCGACAGCTGCGCGCAAGGGAAGGCACCTGCCTGGCCGCGCTCGGCCAGCGCCCGGTTGAGCCGTTCGATGGCGACGGCGCGGGACAATGCCAGCGCCACGCCGCTCTCCGCCATCTGGGATTCCAGGCCCTCCAGCCAGGCCGGATCGCGGGGCCCGAATTTCAGCAACCGTGCCCGCTCGCGCATGGCCTGCTCGTAACGCAGCGCCTGGCGCGCATGGCCGGGCTCGAAGCTCAGCACGAGGCGATCGAGAAAGCGCCGCCGTCCGCTGGCGCCTTCGATGAAGAGCCGATCCATCGCCGGCGTCAGCCATGCCATCTGGATCAACTCGCCCAGATCGGCCGAGCCTTGCGCGATGGCGCCGTTGAGACGCACTTGTCGCGACAGGCCGCCGCTTCCGCCCGCCAGCAGCCCCGTGCCGATGTCGTGGCTTTGCGTCCCACGCGTCACGGTGGCCGCGACCGCCCACAGCGCATCCGAGGAAGCCGGCTCGCGGCGGGTGTGATCGCTCAGCGTCGCGCCGCGCAAGCCGCGGCCCGGCGCCAGCATGGAGATGGCATCGAGCACGTTCGTCTTGCCGGCGCCGTTCGACCCCACGAGCACGACGGGACGGCCGCTGGCCGCGATCTCCACCCGGGCATAGGAGCGGAAATTGGTGAGCACGAGACGGGAGACGGCGAGACGGGCCTGCTCTCCCCCCTCCCCTTGCGGGAGGGGGCGATCGTTCGCGAGCGCAGCGAGCGAATGATCGGGGG
>DATCOJ010000294.1:0-4050 GCA_036564785.1 Rhizomicrobium sp.
GGTCGGGAGTGCGGTCATTAAAGCCTCGGTTGCGAAGGACAGGGGCTTTGGTTTAGGCGGGCGACGGCAGTGTGACAACCCGCCCGGCGGCGGCTAGATTTTCATCCATCCGGGGACAGAAGCTCAGGGCGCGCGCCATGGCGGCGATCGACGAAGACGACAAGCCGAAGAAAAAAATCAGCCACGAGATTGGGCAGGATTTGAGCCTGCTTTCGGTGGAGGAACTGGCTGCGCGCGTGCAGCTGATGCGCGACGAGATTTCGCGGCTGGAGGCGGACATGGCGAACAAGCGCGCCTCGCGCTCGGCGGCCGATCAGTTTTTCAAGCGGTAAGCCGGCACCGTTCCGGCGCGCCGCGCCGGGGGCGTAAAAATCCGGCATTGGACGCAAGTTCTTAACGTGTCGTTAAGGCTTCCGGATCATTACTAATGGCGTCCATCTTCGTGGACATTGAGTGGCTCCTGTCCACTCTGTTTGACGCCTCCCTGTTATCAACTTCGAGCCGCCGGCGACGGCGGCTCTTTTTTGTCCCATTCCGGGACAAAATGCGGCCGCTATGGTGGCTGCGCTCTTAACGTTGTGCGGCAACTATGTCGCAAAGTTTGCCCATCGCGGTCTGGACATTCCGGCCCGAGGCGCGCGATGCTTATTCCTACACGGAACGCGTAACAGTTCCGGTGCATGGGTAAGGCGTACGCGAATGGCTGAAAAGTCGATGAACGATCTGCAGCCAGTGTCGTTCGGCGCGCGGCTCGCCAATTCGCAGGCCTTCGCCGATCTGTTCCGCGACGGCATGGCGCTGGTGGAAGAGACCGCGACCTATCTCGACGGCGTCGGCCGTCAGGAATCCAAAAAGCTCGAACGGTCCGCCGCGCTCGCCTACGCCACCGAAAGCATGCGGCTCACCACGCGGCTGATGCAGCTCGCGTCCTGGCTGTTGCTGCATCGCGCGGTCAAGGAAGGCGAGATGTCGCTCGCCCAGGCCAACAAGGAAAAGGCCAAGGTCAAGCTCGCCGCCGCCGACTACCACGATCCGCATAATCTGGAATTGCTGCCCGCGACTTTGCGCGAGCTGATCGAGCGTTCGCACAAGCTGCACGGCAAAGTGCGCCGGCTCGACGCATCGATTCACGATCACAACGCCCCGACCCGGGCCGCGGCGGAAAATCCGGTCGAGCGCCAGCTCGGCCTGTTGAAGGCGGCCTTCGGCGCCGAGAGCGCTTAGCCGTCTGCATCCGAGTCCCGCAATGGCCGGTAAAAACAAAACCCCCGCCTGACGCGGGGGTTTTTCGTCGCGGGCTAAAGCGCGCCGTCTACTTCTTCTCGTCGGCCTTCAAGAAGCCCGAGAACTTCTTCTGGAAGCGCGACAACCGGCCGCCGCGATCGAGCAATTGCTGCTGGCCGCCGGTCCAGGCCGGGTGCGACTTCGGGTCGATGTCGAGATGCATGACATCGCCTTCCTTGCCCCAGGTGGAGCGGGTCTCAAATTCGCTGCCGTCGGTCATGACCACTTTGATCTTGTGGTAGCCGGGGTGGATATCTTGCTTCATCGGTCTGGTTCCGTTTGGCGCGCCGAAAGGGGCTGAATTTGGCGGGTCTATACAGGAGCCGGACGAAAGCGGCAAGCCGCCGCAATTGACCGAGATCAAGGCCACAGGGCATGGTCCGGGCTGTGTAACGGCCTACTGAAGGCGGGCGGCGCCTCATCCGTGTGTTGGGAATAGATCCGATGGGAAGACAAGAGTTTCGCGCCGCCGGCTCGCTCGCGGCGGTCTTCTCGGTCAGGCTGCTCGGCCTGTTCATGATCTATCCGGTGTTTGCCGCCTATGCCCAGAATCTTTCGGGCTCGACGCCCTATCTGGTCGGCGAAGCGCTCGGCATATACGGGCTGAGCCAGGGCCTGTTGCAAATCCCGTTCGGCCTGTTGTCGGACCGGTTCGGACGCAAGCCGATGATCATCGTCGGCCTTCTTCTGTTCGCGCTCGGCAGCGCGGTGGCGGCGCTCTCCACCTCGATTGGCTGCATCATCGTCGGCCGCGTGCTGCAGGGCTCCGGCGCGGTCGGCTCGGTGATTCTGGCGCTGGTGGCGGATCTCACGACCGAAGAAAACCGCACCAAGGCGATGGCCATGGTCGGCATCACCATCGGCGGCTCCTTCATGGTGGCGCTGGTGACCGGCCCGATCCTTGCGACATTCATCGGCGTCGATGGCATCTTCTGGCTGATGGTGGGGCTCGCCATGATCGGCATTGCGATCACCGAGTTCGTGGTGCCGAACCCGCGCCGCGTGCGCGTTCACCGCGACGCCGAAACCGTTCCGGCATTGATGCTGGCGGTGTTGCGCAACAAGGAACTGTTGCGGCTCGACATCGGCATATTCGCGCTGCATGCGATGCTGACGGCGAGCTTCCTGGTGGTGCCCGGCCTGTTGCGCGGCACGCTCGACGTATCGACCCATAAAGACTGGATGGTCTATCTGCCGGTGCTGCTGGTTTCGATTGCCGTGATGGTGCCGGCCATCATCGTGGCCGAGAAGTATCGCCGCATGAAGGGCGTGTTCGTCGGCGCGGTCGCCGCGCTGCTGGTCAGCCAGGTGATGCTCTATCGCGGCGCCGGCAATTTCTACGTCTTGCTGGCGGCGCTCATCATCTTTTTCTCCGGCTTCAATGTGATGGAGGCGAGCCTGCCTTCGCTCATCACCAAGGTGGCGCCGCCCGACGCCAAGGGCACGGCGATGGGGCTTTATTCAAGCCTGCAGTTCCTCGGCATCTTCGTCGGCGGCGTCGTCGGCGGATGGGCCAACCAGACCGGGGGCACCACCGGGGTTTTTGCATTGACGGCGGCGCTGGCGCTGCTCTGGCTGCTGGCGGCGGCCACCATGGCGCAACCGAGCTATCTGACGACCCGGCTGCTGCCGATCGGCGATGGCCCGGCGGCCGAGCCGGAAAGCCTCGCCGCGCGCTTGCGTCTGGTGCCGGGCGTGGCCATGGCGGTGGTGATCGCGGAAGAAAAGCTCGCTTATCTCAAGGTGGATTCCAAATCCTACGACGCGGCCATGGCAGCATCGCTGGCCGGCGCATCCTGACCGCGAACTCTGTTGTCATTGCCGGGCTTGGCTTCTCTCCGCTCATGCCCGCGCAAGCGGGCACCCCACCAATAAAATTTTCAAACAGCAATTAGCCAACGCAGCGCGCCGGGCTTGCCCGGTTCGCGCCAAGGCAAGCGCTATCGCCCGTATTCTTTGAGCGGCGCCGGGTACGCCGTCGTCTCCTTCAACGCGCCCACGAGGGGAGCGGAGCGCCGGGAAACGCAGAGCGCGTGGCGCACGCGCTCTTGGGCGGCTGGCGCAGCCACCCGACACGCCTGGCGAGGCGTGCCGCCAAAGAATAGCCGCATCATTTAGAGATTTGAAAATGCCGAATAGGCTACGCAGCGGCTGAGCTCTATCGTCACGCGTTACGCCCGCCAGGCCATCCGGTTCACCGGCTTGCCCGAGACTGGGTTGTTGTCCTCGCCGGCATATTTGAAGCCGTGCTTCTCGTAGAAGCGGATGGCGCGGGCGTTGTCTTTGTTGACCAGCAGTTCGAGCCCTTTGGGCGAAATGCGCTTGGCCTCGTCGAGCAGCATCAGGGCAACGCCCGAGCCCCAATATTCGGTCGCGACCACGATCTGGTCGAGATACGTCGTCTCGGGATCGACGGTGACGAAGCCGATGAGCGCGCCGTTGTTTTCCGCGACCACGACGCGCGCCACCGGCACTAGTTCCTTGCGCCAGCGCTCGCGCCACCAGGGAACGCGCTCGGTGAAATTGAGATGCGGATAATGCTTCTGCCAGGTCCGCCGCCACAGCTCGATCGCCGCGTCCTCGTCGGCGGCGGAGTAGGGGCGTAAGGTGACTTGAGACATTGTCAGTTTCATCACCGGGCCGCCGCGTAGCGGCGTGACCCGGTGATCCCCATTCATGAGGCACGCCCGTGCCTACCTAAGCGGGATGGCCGGGACAAGCCCGACCATGACAATTATGGGAGCTACCGCTCCGTCAGCTTGAACT
>DATCOJ010000295.1:0-21025 GCA_036564785.1 Rhizomicrobium sp.
ATGCGGGCGATGTCGAATGTGGCCGCCCCGCCTTTCTCCCACACCGCGCGGGCCGCCGACTTCGGTATGACGCCGAGTTCGGCCAAGGCGTCGGCGGCATGCGCCTCGATCTCGAACCAGATGCGCAAGCGCGTCTCCGGCGACCAGATCGCCGTCATTTCGGGCCGGGAATAGCGCGGGATCATGCGCCGAGCCCCCCCATGGCCAGGTATTTGATCTCGAGGAAATCCTCGATGCCGTATTTGGAGCCTTCGCGGCCGATGCCGGACTCCTTCATGCCGCCGAACGGCGCCACTTCGGTCGAGATGAGGCCCTCGTTGATGCCGACGATGCCGTATTCGAGCGCCTCCGCCACGCGCCAGACGCGGCCGAGATCACGGGCGTAGAAATAGGCTGCGAGGCCGAATTCCGTGTCGTTGGCGATGCGGATCGCGTCCTCGTCGCGCGCGAAGCGGAACAGCGTGGCGACGGGGCCGAAGATCTCCTCATTGGCGATGGCCATCTCAGGCGTCACGTCGCGCACCACGGTGGGCTCGAAGAAGGTGCCGCCCAGCGCGTGGCGCTTGCCGCCGGTGGCGATGACTGCACCTTTGGAGGTCGCGTCCTTGAGCAGCCGCTCGACCTTCTCGACGGCCTCCATGTTGATGAGCGGGCCTTGCATCACGCCCTCCTCGAAACCGTTGCCGACTTTCATCCGGGCGACGCGGGCGCAGAGCTTTTCGGCGAAGGCGTCATAGACGTCCGACTGCACCAGCAAGCGGTTGGCGCAGACGCAGGTCTGTCCCATGTTGCGGAACTTCGACAGCATGGCGCCGTCGGCCGCGGCATCGAGATCGGCATCGTCGAACACGATGAAGGGCGCGTTGCCGCCGAGCTCGAGCGAGATCTTCTTCACCGTGGAGGCGCATTGGCGCATCAAGAGCTTGCCGATCTCGGTCGAGCCGGTGAACGAGAATTTGCGCACCAGCGGATTGCCGGTGAACTCGCCGCCGACCTTGGCGGCATGGCTCGTTGGCACCACGTTGAGCACGCCCTTGGGCAGGCCGGCGCGGACGGAAAGCTCGGCCAGCGCCAGCGCGCAGAGCGGCGTCTCCGACGGCGGCTTGATCACCACGGTGCAGCCGGCGGCAAGCGCGGGCGCGCATTTGCGCGTGATCATGGCGATGGGGAAATTCCACGGCGTGATCGCGGCCACCACACCGATGGGCTCCTTGAGCACGACGATGCGCCGGCCGGCCGCGTTGGTGGGGATCACGTCGCCATAGATGCGCTTGGCCTCCTCGGCAAACCATTCGATGAAGGCGGCGCCATAGGCCACCTCGCCGCGCGATTCGGCCAGCGGTTTGCCTTGCTCCGCCGTCATCAGGCGCGCCAGGTCTTCCTGGTTCGCCATGATGAGATCAAACCATTTTCGCAGGATTTGCGCGCGCTCTTTGGCCGTCTTTTTCTTCCAGGCCGGAAAGGCGGCGTGGGCGGCCTCAATGGCCAGGCGCGCTTCGGCCTCGCCGCAATCGGCGACCTCGGCAAGGCTGGCGCCGCTCGCCGGATCGGTCACGGCAAAGCGGGACGCGGCCCCCGTCCAGGCGCCATCCACGAAGGCATCGCGCTTGAGCAGCGATGGGTCCTTGAGGGTCGGTGGGGCGGCCATTGGCTGATCTTCTAGAACATGCCGGGCCTCGATAGAAGCGCATTGGAGACCCGCAGAAAATGCCGGAGCCCAGCGAAACTTTGGCGGGTTCGCCCGTCTTTCAGCCGCCGAGGCGCTCAGGAAGCGCTGCTCGGACCAGGCGGCGGGTGGCCTCTTCCTGCGGCGCGCGCAGCAGATCCGCGATGGCCCCGCGCTCAACCACGCGGCCGTTCTCCAGCACCAGCGCCTCGTCCGCCAGCGCCTGGGCCACGGCGAAGTCGGCGGTGACGGTGAGGAAGGCGGGACCTTCCTGGCTGCGGAAGTCTCGCAGCAGGTCCTGGATGGCGTTCTGTGCGGGCGCTTCCAAGCCGCGCCACGGCTCGTCGGCGATGACGAGCAACGGCGCCGCGGCAATAGCGCGCGCGATCTGCAGACGGCGGTTGTCGAAAGAGGAGAGATGCTTCACCGCCCGATCGACGGGAAGCGACGACAATCCCACGCGCTTGAGCGCCGTGTCCCGGTAGGCCGCCAGCAGTTCACGCGACAGATTGAGAGGCGCGCGCAGCGGCTCCTCGACCGTATCGGCCACCGTCAGCCGCGGATCGAGCACGGCATCGTCGCCAGTGATCATGGCAAGCCGACGGCGCAGGCGGGACAGCATGGTCTGGGTCAGGATTCCGATGTCGACGGAATCGAAAACGATGCGCCCGGCCTGCGGCCTCTGCAGCCCGGCAAGCGTGCGCACCAGGGCCCTGCGTCCGGAACCGTCATCGCCGATCAGCGCAAGCGTGGCGCTGCGGTGGAGCGCAAAGGTCAGAGGCTCGCGCTTCTGCTTGTCCCCCTTGCGCTTCAGCTCTAGGCCATAGACCTGCAGCACCGGTTCGCCGCGGCCCTGTCCCCGCGGCTGAGCGCCATCCCGGGTCGTCGGACGGAAAAAGGTGCGCGTGTAGGCATGCGATTGCTCGCCGGCAAGACGCGCCACGGAGCCTTCCTCGACCACGCGTCCCTGCTTCAGCACGACGACGCGAGCGCCGAGCCATTTGGCGATATCGGGTCGTGTTGCGGCATAGAGCAGGCCGAAGCCCAGGCGCTTCTGCTCGGCCATGACGGCATCGATCAGGGCGCGCGCCGCGGCCGGCGAGAGCTGCGCCAATGGCTGATCGGCGACGAGAATTTCCGGCGACTGCGCCAGGGCCGCCGCCAGCAGGCCCCAAGCGAGCAGCCCGGTGCCGATCGCGGCCGGCGATAGGGCGAAGGTGGCGAGCGGCGGCGCGCCGGAGAAGCGCTCCAGGGCCAGAGCGAATTCCGCACGCGCCGTCTCCAGTGAGGTGCGCGTCTTGTGCGAGACGATGCGCACGAATTGCGCCAGGGCCGGAGCGTGCGGGCTCAGCAGGGGCATCGAGGCATCCGGCCAGTAGGCAATCCGATCGCATCCTAGCAGCAGCGTGGCGGCCGGCTCCGGCGACGCATGGCCGAACTGCACCGTCCCGGCGACGGTTTCGCCGAGGCTGCCATCGCCGCAAAGCAACCGCATCAACGCACTCTTGCCCGATCCGGATTCGCCCAACAGCACGACAGCTTCGCCGGAATCCAGGCTGAGTGAAAATTCGTTCAGTTCGGAGCCGTGCTCGCGCTGCCGGCCAACGGCGATGTCGCGCAGGAGCATCAAGCGCTGCGGCGCGCTCATGGCTCCTGCTCCGCGGCGGCGGCGAGCCTGGCGAAAAAGATCAGCAAGACCAACGCCAGCGCCGGAAACAGCGCTGTCCACCAGGCATGGAAATCATGAGAGGCTCTGGCTGTGGCGTACGCCGCTCCGATCATGAGGCCAAGGTCGCGATGCGGCGGAGTCGCGCCGAAGCCGAAGAAACTGACGGTCGCAAGCAGAATGGCCGCAGCCGCCAATGCACGCGCGGCGACGGCGAGAAACGCGTTGCGGAGCTCATAGATCAGATCGCGGCGGACCAGCGTGGTCCAGGAGACGCCGGTGGCGCGGGCGAATTCGGCGTGGCGCGACGTGGCGAGCGTCAAGGCGCGATCGTAGCTGCGGGCGAAGGCGGCCGGCGCAATCGCGAGTCCGGCGGCCAAGGCGGCGAAGGAGCGCCCGCTGATTCCGATGAAAACAAGTCCCAGCAGGAGCGCCGGTACGCTTTTCAGAATCCTGGCCACCCAACGCAAAACGAGTCCGCTATGCCAGGGCAGCCGCGCGGCGAAGAAGCCGCCCAGGGCCCCGACAACGATGACGATCGCGGCGGCGAGCGTGGCGTGCCCTGCGGTCGCGGAAAGTCCATGCAGCGTCTCGCTCAAGACGTCCCGCCCCAGGGCATCGCTGCCGAAGGCCAGATCGCGCGAGGGCGGCAGGAGCGATTGTGCCGCGCCGGCGGCATCGGGAGGAGCGGGCGCGACTGCCCCGGCAAGGCCGACCAGGACCGCCATGACGCCGAGCCCCGCCAAGCCGATCGTGCGGTTGGCGAAACGGATCGACTGTCCCATGCTGCGCGTGCCGCTGACGCTCATGGCACCGCCACGGAAAGCGAGCGCGCCGCGAGGGCGCCGGCAAACTCGGCCACGAATTTGAACGCGGCAAACAGAAAGAGAGTAACGGCCGCGACCGGCCAATCCTGCAGCGCCATGGCCTTGACGAACAGAGCCGCCACGCCCGGCCACTGGAACACCCATTCGGTCACCGCCGCGGCGGCGATGAGGGCGAGCGCAATCTCTCCAAGCTGCGCCGCGAAGCCGGCAGCCACTTCGGGGACGACATAGTGAAGGTCTATCTCCCATTGCGAGAGGCCGAAGCGGCGCAAGCCGCGGCGATAAGGTTCGTCCAGCGCCTTGGCCAGAGCACGGCTGAGCGCCGCTTCGACCGCGCCGGCTCCGGCAAGGCCCACGGTGAGAACCGGAAGCGCGATGGCCCGCAGCGCACGCAGCCACTCGGCGCCCAAGTCCGATCCTGCGAGCGGCGGAAGCGGCAGGTAACCCTGCGCGCCGAGAGGCCAGCGCCCTTCGGTAGCGAGCCAGATCAGCGCAAGGCCGACGCAGAATAGCGGCGTGGCAGCGGCGAATTGGATCAGCGGCACCGCCGCCCGCAAGGTGCGACTCGCGCCGATCAGCAGCCCGAGCGGAATGCCGACCAGCAGCGCCACCACCGCGCCCAAGCCGATCAATTCCAGCGTAGCTGGCAAACGGTGCGCCAGTTCCAGCGCGGTGGGTGAGCCGCTCGCCCGGCTCACTCCAAAGTCGGCATGCAGGACGGACGTGAGCCGGTCAAGCAGACTCAGCGAATGACCGATTTCCGGCCTCGCGAGCAACGACAGCGCCGCGGTGAGCAGTGCCGCGCCGAGAAGACCCAGAATCAGACGCAGGGCCAGTCTGAGCCCGTCTCGCCACATCGTTTTCACTGCCCCGAGTTGCCCGGCGCAAGCTTCGCAAGTTCGGCCGCGCTTGAGAAGCGGCGAGTCGATCGTTCACCTTGAGGAAGGACCCTCAGCGCAGGCCCGAAATATCGAGGTCCCAGACGCTGCGGCCATGCGTCGCCGCGCGCAAGGTCGAAGACGGCGCGTGCAGCGTGAGCCCGAGCACGGCGACCCGCGGCAGGCCGGCCGCAAGCGGTCGCCACTTTTTGTCGTTGTTCGTATAGAACACGCCGCTATCGGTGCCGACGAAGACTTGGCCGGGCTTTTCCGGATTGATGACAATGGTATTGACCGGCGTGTTCGGCAGATTGCCACTCACGTCCTTCCAGCTTGCTCCGGAGTCGATGGTTTTGAACACGTGTCCCAGCGTGTCCCCGAACCCCGAGAACCCGGAAAAGACCGCATAAGCCGTGCTTGGTGCCGCCGGATGCACGGCCAGAGCCGTCAGCACCCGCGGCGGCAAATTGCCGTTCACCTTCGCCCAGGTAGCCCCACCGGACAAGGCATTGGTGGTAATCCAGAGGTTGCTGTCACCGGTTCCGGCATAGACGACATTGCCGTCGGAGGGCGCCACGGCGATCGCGGTTACCACGCCCCAGAAGCTGTTGCCGTTGGTCAGGTCCGGCGAGATGGCGCTCCAGGAGCCGGCGCCATTCCTGGTTTGATAGATTCGATAGGTTCCGAAATAGAGATTTGAGCTCGTCCCCGGATCCATGACCAGCGGCGGAATGAAGGCGCCGCGGTCGGAGAGATTGACGCCGCTCTCCATCAGATGCCAGCTGCCGAAGGCGCCGCCCGCCGTCGATTTCTCGAGGTAGATCTGCTGGCAGGTTGCGTACATCGTGCTCGGATTGGCGAAGTCGATCGCGGTGTAGCCGCCGTCGCCGCAGGTCACGTCCTCCCAGGCCAGTTGCCCGGAATAGATGTTGGTGCCGTTGTCCTGAGTGCCGCCGATCGCGGTCAGCGGGCTGGAGGAAGCGATCGACAAACCGGGATAGAACTGCGTGATGGCGAGCGTCTGGTTCAGTCCGTCATAGCTTGGGAGCGGTTTCTTGATTTGAGTCGTGCTGTAGGCGCCGCCGTCATTGCCGAGATAGAGCACCTTGCCGTCGGCGGAGAAGGTCAGCGCGTGGATATCGGCATGCAGGAAGC
Source organism: Rhizomicrobium sp. (assembly GCA_036564785.1). Taxonomy (GTDB): domain Bacteria; phylum Pseudomonadota; class Alphaproteobacteria; order Micropepsales; family Micropepsaceae; genus Rhizomicrobium. Next base: position 6,193 of record DATCOJ010000295.1, read on the forward strand.
CTCCATGCTGCGCTGATTGCAGCACCGACCATGTCGTGCCGCCGTCGAGCGAGCGCACCAGCGTGGTGGCAAAGGCGCCGCCCGCGAACACCACGTTCGAATCCTTGGGATCGACGGCGACAGCGTTGTCGTAGGAGCATTGCGGCGAACAGTAGTCCGGTGTGGCCGTGAGCTCCGTCCAATGCGCACCACCGTCGGTGGTCTTGAAGAGGCCGAGCAGACTGCCGCTGCTGCGGCTGGCGATGCCGGCGAAAAGAGTCCGGTGGTTCTGCGGCGCCATCGCAAGCGCAATTCTTGCCGCATCGCCCAAGGGAAGGGAGGCGGCGCCGCTTCCGTTGTTCGGGGACCAGCTCTGGCCGGCATCCGTCGATTTGTACACGCCGGTCACGCCGCCGGCAAAGATGTTGCCGATGGCGGCGTAGGCCGTGTTGCCGTCCCCCGGATCGAACAGCACCGCGGTGCCGGGATTGCCGGGAAGCACGCGCGCCCAGGTCTGTCCACCGTCGGAGGAACGGTAGATGCCGTCCTTGCCGGACAGCGCCACGGCCGCCAGCAGCACCTGGTCGTTGGCGGGATCGATCGCAATTCCTCCGATGCGAGCTCCGCCACCGTAGTAGCCGTCCTTGCCGAGCGGACCGCAGAACGGGCCGCAATACTGCGTCCAACTCTTGCCGCCGTCGGTGGACTTGAGGATGCCCGCACCATAGTAGCTGTCGCCGGAGAAATTCTCTTCGCCGGTTCCCGCGTAGACGATGTCGGAATTCGATGGGTCGATGGCGATGCTGCCAATGGCGATGGAGGGCTGGCCGTCGGACAGCGGCATCCACAGACCGCCTCCATTGGTCGTCTTCCACAGTCCCCCCATGGCGGCACCGAGATAAACGACGTCGGAATGCGCCGGATCGACCGCCAAGGCGGAGACGCGCCCGGCAACGATCGGATCGGTGTAAGGCGTGGAAATCGGCTGCGGCCCGATGAGCTTCCAGCTGGCGCGCGGAGTGAACTCGCCAGCCTCCAGGGCCAGCATTCGATCGAGCTGGCGCAACGCCTTAAGCCGCGCGCGGGAGGGCACCAGTTTGTGAGGATAGGCGCGCTGGCCGTAGAACCATTGCGAGCGCTCGATCTGGATCGTGCGTGCTTCGCCGGGCTGTTCGGGATCGATGCCGGTCCGCTCCTGCGCCGCGGCTGACAACGAGCACAGCAGTATCGCGAAGGCGGCCGCCGCGGGGCGCAGTTTGTTCAAGTCTGGCATCTACAGCAGTCCCAGCGCCTTGAAGCTGGCGGTGCCGCCGCGTCCCACCACGATGTGATCATGGACTGCGATGTGCAGCGCCTTGGCGGCGGCCGCGATCTCGCGTGTCATCTCGATATCGGCCCTGGACGGCGTCGGATCGCCGGAGGGATGATTGTGCACCAGGATGATGGCCGAGGCGGAAAGCTCCAGCGCGCGCTTGACGATCTCGCGTGGATAGACAGGCGTATGGTCGACGGTGCCCTGCCCCTGCACCTCGTCGGCGATCAGCGCGTTCTTGCGGTCGAGGAAAAGAATGCGGAACTCTTCCTGGACACTGCGGCTCATGGCGGCCGCGCAGTAGTCCAGCAGCGCCGCCCAAGAGCTGAGCGCGGGCCGGTTGAGCAGCTTGGTCTTGGAAAGGCGCAGCGCGGCCGCTTCCACGATCTTCAGTTGGGCGACGACGTTTTCGCCGATCCCCTCCATTTCAAAGAGGCGCTCGCGCGGCGCGGCAATGGTTTCGGCGAAACCGCCGAACTTGGCGATCAGCGCCTTGGCCAGGGGCTTGACGTCGCGGCGTGGAATGGCGGCAAACAACACGAGTTCCAGCAGCTCGTAGTCGGGCATGGCGTTTGGCGAGGCGAGGAACCGCTCGCGCAGGCGTTCGCGATGGCCGGAATAGTGCGGCGCGGGGACGGCCGCCTCCGAGACGAACACCCGTCCAACGTCGTCCACGCCGTCGGATGCAGGAGGGCTCGCTTTCGGGCGGGGGCGCGAGGATTTTTCGGCCATCGTCATTTGTCGCAGAACGGCCGCATCTTGTCTGCCTCGGCGGCGGCCTTGGCCCAAGCGAAGCTACCGCCGTCGCTGACGTAGTAGTAAGCGATCCCGTTGGGCAAGAGGGCGACCACGATGCCGCCATAGCCCGACATGAATGGGATCCAGGCCGGCGAGCGACAGCCGAGCGTGGCTTGCGCGTTCCATGCCCAGAAGCCGTTATTGTAGCGGACGAGTGTCGACCCGGCGGGTAGGCCGGGATCGCGTGGATCACGCTGCAGCGCCGCCGCGAGCTGCCGTTCGTCGAGCACCGTTTTTCCGGCAAGGTGGCCGTCGTCCACGTTCAGGAAGATCGCGAGTTTGGCGATATCGTCGCCGTGTAGGGTGAGGCCGTAGCCCGTGAACGGCTGCGCAATCGCGTCGTAGGTGCGGCGGGACACATCGAGCGCGGGATCGAGATGAAGCGGCCGCCACAGAGGCAGCGCCAGAAGCTCGCGATAGAAATCGTGACCGGAGCCGGCGTGGGCTTCGTAGAAACCGCGCATGGCGGTGCCTAGAGTGTAGGCGTCGGCGGTGTGGTAGACCCACAGGGTGCCGGGCTGCGCCTGGCGCGGATAGTGGTCGCAGGAAAACGCGATCTTCGAAGCGTGATCTTCCGGCAGGAAGAAGGCCTGCATGTCGGGCGAGCCTTCGTCAGCCAAGGGGAAGCTGGAGAGGTAGTGGCCGCTCGCCATGTCGAGTTCGTTTTCAAAGGTCACATCGTCCCAACTACCCAGCGCCGCGCAGTCCGGCACGTAACTGGCGATCCGCTCGTGCAATGCGCGAGGAAAGAGATGCGCGAGGCGCATGGCGGAAAGGCCGCCGAAAATCGACTTCGCGAGCGAGTAGGAGGGCAGATCCATTGCCGCGCAGAATGGATAGAGGCTTGCCCGTGTATGGCAACCGCCGACATAGTGCGTGCCGTCGACGATCACGCCGTAGACCGTCATGTCTGTCGGATCGACTTCGTCGGGTGAGCCGAATTGAGAGGGATCGGTGCCGGGATAGTCCGTGGCCAGCGCCTCGATTGGCTTTGCCGGAATCCAATGTTCGCGTTCACCTTGATAACTCCTGACGATGCGGGCGGCATCGGGGACCGGCTCGCGCCGGTAGCTCGCCGCGCTGCGGCCCAGCATGTCGAACTTGAAATAGGGACAGGTCTCCGAAGCGATCGCGTAGGAGACGTCCGAAATCGCGCCGTCGTCGCGGAAATCGAAGTCGAGCACGCCGTAGTGCATGCAATTGGCGTTGCGCTCCTCGATCGTGAAGGGAAGTTGTGCGTGGGAGAAGCCGTCCATTGCATCCGAGACGGTGCCTGGCTCCAGGATATACTCCCAAAGCGGATGCGTGCTCGGAATCGCGCCACGCCGGAAGGGGATGATCGCGCTTCCCGACTGCACGAAGGCGAAGTCGAAAGGCGGGAGATGCCTGGCCGCGCCGCCGTCCAGATCGGCGAGATCGTAGTCGTCGCGCAATACCCTGAACATGCCGCCGGGCCGTTCTTCGCCAAGGATCAGGCGGCCGAGAAACCGATTCGCGGGCCCCGCGCCGGTCGCGGCCGCAGACGTGCAGGCCAGCACCGCACAGAGTACGCCGATCGCCGCAGCAAGCGGCCGCCGAAGAGAGCTTTCGTCAGACGTAAGGAGGTCTGTCCAAGCCCTTGGGCGAGCGCGTAAAGATTTCGACCCCATCCCCCGTCACGCCGACGCTGTGCTCGAACTGTGCCGACAGCGAACGGTCGCGCGTCACCGCCGTCCAGCCGTCGTTCAAGATCTTCACGCCATAGCCGCCGAGGTTGATCATCGGTTCGACGGTGAAGAACATGCCGGGCTTGAGGCCCAAGCCGTAGCCGGCGCGCCCGTAATGCACGATGTTGGGCAGCGAATGGAAGACGCGGCCGACACCGTGGCCGCAGAAATCGCGCACCACGGAGCAGCGTTCCTCGCCCTCGGCATACGACTGGATGGCATGGCCGATGTCGCCGGTGGTGGCACCGGGCTTCACCGCTGCGATGCCCCTGAGCATGGCTTCGTAGGTCACCTCGACCAGGCGCCGCGCCTTCAACTTGACGTCGCCGACGAGATACATGCGGCTGGTGTCGCCATGCCAGCCGTCCACGATGACGGTCACGTCGATGTTGACGATGTCGCCGTCGCGCAAGGGCTTGTCGCTGGGGATGCCGTGGCAGACCACATGGTTGATCGACGTGCAAAGCGTGTGGCGATAGCCGCGATAGCCGAGACAGGCCGGCACGCCGCCATGGTCGATCACATACTCGTAGGCGAGCTTGTCGAGATGGGCGGTGGCCACTCCGGGCTTCACCTCCGGTACCATCAGATCGAGAACTTCCGCCGCGAGCCGGCCGGCCTTGCGCATGCCCTCGAAGGCACCGGGCTCGTGCAGTGCCACCGCCAGGCCGGCGCGCCGCACGGTCTCGAAGGCTTGGGGATCTGGTATCTGCGACTGCATCGGGGTTCTTGCCGAAGCGCCTTCCAAAGCGTGAAACTCAATCAAGTCTTACACATAGGCCTTTCGGAGCGCCATCGCCAGCCATGAGCCAGCCAGAACCGGTGACCGCCGCCATACTGGTGATCGGCGACGAGATCCTCTCGGGCCGAACCCAGGACATCAACCTCAACTACCTCGCCAGGTTCCTGGGCGCGCTGGGGATCGACCTCAGGGAGGGCCGCGTCGTCCCCGATATCGAGGCCGAGATCGTCGCGGCGGTCAATGCGCTGCGCTCAACATATGATTATCTCTTTACCACCGGCGGCATTGGCCCCACCCATGATGACATCACGGCCGACGCCATCGCCAAGGCCTTCGGGGTGCCTATCCACCATCACCCTGAGGCGCTGGCCATCCTGGAGCCCCGCTACAAGCCCGGCGAATTCAACGAGATGCGCCGGCGCATGGCCCGCATCCCGGAGGGCGGAATCCTGATCCGGAACAGTGTTTCAGCGGCTCCTGGTTTCCAGATCGAAAATGTCTTCGTCATGGCGGGCGTGCCCATGATCATGCGGGCGATGCTCGAAGATGTAGCGCCGCAACTGAAACGGGGTGTACCCGTCCACACCCGCACCGTTACCGCACGGGTCGCCGAGGGCCGGATTGCTGCGGCGCTTGCCCGCATCCAGAGCGAGCACAAAACGGTTGCCATCGGCAGCTATCCCTTTTATCGGGAGGACGGCTCCGGCACCCAATTGGTGGCTCGGGGCCGGGATTCGGCGGCGGTTTCGGCCGCAGCCGAGGCGATCGAGGCGGCGCTCGGGGCCGAAGGAATCGAGCCAAAGCTTGAGGATCGGTAACGATCCGTTCGCCTAAATGCCTGATCCAACTCGAAAACTGGTGACAATGGGTCCCGGTTCGGGTATTCTCCCTAAAGGAAGCGAGAGCCGTGTTGGCGCGCTTTGTCGGAAGGGGGACGGAAATAAGTGGAATCCCGCGCTAGCGGATAACGATGACGGGACCTGACGGTTCCAGCAGCAACAAGAGCCGGAACGGCCAGCAACGCGGAGCGAGAGAGTAATGACAACGAAGCGGATTGTTGCGGCAGCGGTGGGGGGCATCCTGGTCGCAATCGCGGGTGTGGCGGTGGCCTCGAATTTCACCTCCGCCGAACAGAGCGACTTCTTCGCTCCCGGGACACATCAATTCTATGTCTGGTGCACCGGCTCTTCCGACTATCTGGCGACCGCCAGCGGAACCAATGCCGAAGACGCACAGATGAAGCTTTACGACGCCAGCAAGGCGCATGGCAGGTCTACCTGCTGGCCCGTCTGGCAGGGCCGGGTCCGAGGCTGAGACCCGATGGGCAGGAAGCGGCGGCCGAGAGGCCGCCGTTTTCATTTCCGGAGCTTGAGCTCTTCGGCCTCACGGGCCAATTGCGCGAGGGCGGCCGGATTCTCCTTCAGCGCCCTGCGCGCCTCGGCGAGGGCCGTCACCGCCTTCTCCTTGTCGCCCAGAACGGCATAGGAGCGGATCAGCCGCTGCCATCCTTCGGGATCGTCTGGATGCAGTTGCAGCCGCGCCGCCAAGGATTGCACCATCAGGCCTATGTCGGGCGCCGCCCCGCCTCGGCCCGTCAGCATCGCCATGCGATCGACAAGTGCTGCGCGCCACGGCGCGTTTGGCGGCGTGTCGGCGAGCAGGCTCTGCCACAGAGCGAGGGCGCGAGCGCGGTCGTTGCGCGAGGCGTAGAGCTGGCCCAGATAGAAGCGCGCCGCGTTGTCCTTCGGGTTCGCAGCCAATGCCAGAGAAAAAGCGGCTTCCGCGTCGGGCGGAGTGTTGCCGCCGGAGGCCAAGGTCTCGGCTTCTCCGAATGCCGAATAGAGTTGGGCGCGCGCTCCCGGCGGCGCGACCGCGATGCCGCGGCGAAGCGCGGCTGCTGCATCGGCTGGATCGTTGAGGCTGAGATAGGTGCGGCCGAGGAATGCCCATCCCCTGGGATCATCGGGATTTTGGCGGACCTTCTGCACCAGGGGTGCGACGAGGCTGCTGACATCGCTTGCGGACCCGCCGCCGATGGAGCGCGCGGCCAATTCCGGGTGGCCCAGCATCAGGTACACGCCGCCGCCGATTCCAGTCACCAGCAGCCCAACGGCTCCAGCAAGAAGGAATCGCGCTCGGGCAGGCTGGTTCCGCCGCCGCAGCACCGGCCAGGCGGCGAAGGCGGCGCCCGACAGGATCAACAGGGAAAAGATGAGAAACACCAGTGCCCGCATGACGATGCGGGTAGCACAGCCGGCGCGGGAAGCGAAATTGCGCTATCCCCGAAAGAAAACTGCGGCGCACGAGCGTGCGCCGCAGTCGCTAGAATCGGCTCTGCCTATTGGGCAGCGCCGCTGATGGGATGGACGATCTTGGCCGGATGCGCGCCGGTGCGGCCATTGGCGTCATAGTGAAGGGCCGAACCCGGCTTGCCGCTCCAAGTCTTGCCTTCCGGAATGTCGATCGCGCCGGCAGGGCAATCGCTCTTCTTGGTGCAGTAGATGTAGGAGGCCACGCTTGTGCTGACCGCCACCTGGCCTTCGTTGTTCACGCCCCAGGCCTGCTGGAAGGTCGAGCCGTCCGGCACGTCGATGCTTTTGAACTTGCCGGTGGTGCTGTCGTAGGTGAAGGAATGCTGGGCACCGCCGGAATCGACGATCTGCCCGGTCGCGAGGCCCTTCTTGTTCAGACCCTCGAGCACCGTGGTGCCGCTGTCGTCGGCATCGACCACCAGCACCGTGCCGGCATTGTCGATGAAGCCGTGCATGGCGCCGACATCGTCATCGTAGAATCCGGCGATAGCGCCGTTCGAGGCGATCGCGCGCGGGCTGGTGCGCGTCACGTCGAACCCGAGATTGAGATCAGATTTGTACTTGCCGTCCTTGGCGAGATAGCCCGTGCGGACGAAGCTATTGGGATCGATATAGTCGCCGGTCGAGTGTTCCTTCTTGGCGATGCCCTGGGCGATTCCGTCGAGCGGCGCTCCATCCTTCTTGAATGTCTTGATGGTGCCGTCCGTCTCGCGCAGGAACTCCTGTCCCACGGCGAAGTTCGGATCGGTCGCGAAGCCCACGATGGCGCCGTCGTCATTGAGAGCGCGCGGCTCGGTGCCCGAGCTGGTGCCGCCGTAGTCGAAGCTGGTGTAGGTGCCGTTGAGCGGGCCGAAGAAGCCGTGCTCGATCCCGTCGGAATCCCGATAGCTGCCGGCGATCACGCCGTCGTCGTTGATGCCGAAGACGATGGTGGTGGCGGCGCCCGGAAATGGCGTGACCGGGACCAGCGTGCCGGCCAGCGCCGAAGACGCGGCAAGCAAAGTCAGGCCGGCAACGCCGGCCATCATGGAAGATTTGCGCATGTCGATTTACCCCACGTTTTGGAAAAGTTGAGCCTAGCACCGGGGAAGGACCGGCGCCACCATGGCAATGCTTTGAAGGGAGATTGGTTCTGGCGTCACGAAAAAGTTTCTTTCGGAGCAAGCGCTTACTTCGCTGCTCCGGATCGATTCAGGCGACTGCGCGCACCGGATCGAATAGGCGCTCGGTGGGGAAGACCATCGCGACCGTGGTCCCGCGGCTCGGCTCGCTGGCGAGTTCCAGGCGGCCGCCATGCAGTTCCATGAGCTGCTTGGCAAGCGGAAGGCCGAGGCCCGCGCCTTCGTAGCGGCGGGACAACCGGCCGTCGATCTGGCCGAAATGCTCGAGCGCGGTGGCGATGTCGTCCTTGGCGATGCCGATGCCGGTGTCCGTGACGATGACGGCAAGCTCCGAACCACGGCGAGCTGCCGACACGACGATGCGTCCCTTGCCAGGCGTGAACTTGATCGCATTCGACAGCAGGTTAAGCAGCACCTGGCGGACGCGGCGCTTGTCGGCGCGCAGGGCGGGAAGGCCTGGATCGACTTTTTCGGCGATCTCAAGGTCGGCCTCTTCGGCCTGACGGCGCATCATGCGCGAGGTCTCGGCAACGAGCGCAGATACATCCAGCATTTCTTCATTGAGGCCGGCTTGTCCGGCATCCAGACGCGAGAGGTCCAAAATGTCGTTGATCAGCGAAAGCAGATGCGCGCCGCTGGCGCGGATGTCCCCCGCATATTCGCGATAGCGGGCGCTCCCGAGCGGACCGAATATCTCGCTCGAGATAATCTCCGCAAAGCCGATGACGGCGTTGAGCGGCGTTCTCAATTCGTGGCTCATGGTCGCCAGGAACTGCGACTTGGCGCGGTTGGCAGCGTCGGCAGCGTCGAGCGCGGCGGAGAGATGCTCCGAGGTGGACTCGAGCTGTTTCTGTGTCGCTTCCAGCTCGGCGATATGCGCATGGAGGCGGGTGGCCTCTTCCGACGCCCGCGCCGCCAAATGATGATCGACCAGCGCTCCAATCAGTCCCAGCGCCATGATGAGAACGACGGTCGCCGCGATTGCGATCGCCAGTATCCCCGGATCGATCACCACGCCTGTGACGGTCACCGTCGGATCGGGCAAAAAGACCACAGCGGACATCGCCGTGAAATGCATGCCGACGATCGCCACGGCAAACAGGCCCGCGCCGATCGCATAACCGCGAATGTCGTCGCGCCTGAGAGCGATATGAAGAGCGAGTGCGGAAAGGAGAATGCCGATGAGCAGCGAGGCAACTACGTAACCAACATCCCAGGAAGCAACCGCCGGGATGCGTACCGCCGCCATGCCGGTGTAGTGCATCGCCGAGATGGCGGCTCCGGTTACGGCGCCTCCGAAGGCCGGGCCCATTCTGCTGAATGCCAGCGTGAACCCCAGCGCGCTGATGGATGCCGCAATTACGACCGACAGCGCGGTCAGCCAAACATCATAGGCGACAGGCAGACCGGAGCGGTAGGCGAGCATGGCGACGAAATGGAGACCCCAGATGCCGCAACCGGCAACCAGTCCGCCGGCAGCGAGCCACATCGTGCGCATGCGCCCTTGCGCAGCGCGGCCGCGCGCGATCATGCTCATCGCCGTCGTGCAGGCGAAGAAGCAAAGAAGGGCGGCGAGCACGACCAGCCTGAGATCGTGCTGTTCGGTAATGCAGCCAAGCACGTGCAACATAGGTTGATTGTTGCCCCGGCGTGGTAAATCCGCGGTGAATTCCGCGGTGAATTCCACTGTGGCATCCAGAGACCGGCGGCTGGTTAGAGGCGAACCATCCTGCTATGCCGGAAAACGAGGTTGACGAAAGCTTAAGCCCCGGATGCCCGCCATTCCCTTTTCCGGCAATCCGCTCGACCGCGCCAGTGAGAAGCGGACGGACGCCGAATGGATCGCAGCAAAACGAAACGATCCGTCGACGCTGGTGCTTCCGATGTGGCGGCTGCAGCCCTTCCTGCTGGGACGGGAAGGCGATCCGCCCCCGCTGCAGGCCGGGTATCTGAAGCCCGGACTGGCGGAAGCCTTGGCGGCCCCAGGTGCTGCGGAAATCTTCCTGGGCCTGGAAGGGACCCGCGCCTATTTCGCACTCGACATCAGCGCCGCGAACGATCCCGCGAGCGAAGGACCTTTGGCCGGGCTCGGCCATTTCCGCGATGCCCGCGCGGCCGCGCAGTTGCTGCCGGCTGCAGACGCCGCCATCATGGGCCAGGCCAAAGCGCTGATCGACTGGCACCAGCGGCACGGTTTCTGCCCGCGCTGCGGCGCGCCAACGATATTGGTCGATGCCGGTTATCGCCGACATTGCGACGCCTGCGGCGCCGATCATTTCCCGCGCACCGATCCGGTGGTGATCATGCTGGCGACCCATGGCGATGCCTGCCTGGTGGGGCGCGGCAAGCAGTTTCCCAAAGGGATGTTTTCGGCCCTGGCCGGTTTCATCGAGCCGGGAGAGACCATCGAAGAAGCGGTGGCGCGCGAGTTGTTCGAGGAAGCCGGCGTCCGCGTGCACGATGTGACCTATTTCGCCGCGCAACCGTGGCCGTTTCCGTCTTCGTTGATGATCGGGTGCTTCGCACGCGCCGAGGGGCGCGAGATCACGGTGGATGAGAACGAGTTGGCCGAGGCCTTCTGGCTGGAGCGCGCCAAGATCCGCGCGCTGCTCGCCGGCGAACGTATCGAAGGCCTGTGGATTCCCCCGCCGGTCGCCATCGCCCATCATCTGCTGAAGCGCTTCGCCGAGATGTGAATTCAGACGGCTGCTTCGGCCAGCCCGGCGATGTCGGCAACGATTTTCGAGTCCGGGTCGGCGAGCGGTGCGATGACCGTGAAATGGTTCGCGCCGGCAATGGATTCGAATGTCGTTTCGACACAAGCGGTGCGCCAGCGCTCCACGATCTCACGGCTCTGGCGATGATATTCGGAGCTCTCCAGTTCGCCGACCGCGGCGTGCAATTTCGCGTCGCGCGGCGGAGTCCAGAACAGCGGGCTGAGCCGCTTCGCCTCGGCCGGATCGAGTTTCAGCGCCCGGTTGATCTGGGTCTCGACCAATGGGCGAAGATCGAACAGGCCCGAGAGACAACAGGCAGCGGGAACGAGTTGTGCCGGCAGCTCGCGATCGACTGACCGCCAGTCCGTGGCCAGCAGGCAGGCTGCCAGGTGACCGCCAGCCGAATGGCCCACGGCGATGACGCGCCGTCCCGTCCGACGATGCAGCACACGCGCCGCCAAGCGTATCTGTTCGACAATCGCAGCAATCGGGACGTCGGGACAAAGATCATAGGTCGCGACCGCCACAGCGATACCGCGCGCATTCAATCCGCGGGCCATGTGGCTGAACGAGGAGCCGTCCAGCGCCTGCCAATAGCCGCCATGAATGAACAGAATGACCGGTCCTTCGCTCGGCCCGAACAGATCCAGCATCTCCCGCGGTCGCGCGCCATAGGCGATCCGCTCCGGCGGACGGGCTTCGCGATAGGCGGCCGCATCGCGCAGCCATCCGGCCATGATTTGCGGATGCTCGGGAACGCGTGCGCGATTGTTGTATTCGCTTTCGTAGTCGGCGGGTGTTTGGCTATTTGCCACGGCGGGCGCGGAAATCGGTTTCGTCGAGCTTCTCGCCGCGCTCGGGCACGAACAGGCGGAACGCCATCACCGTCTCGGTGTCGCGGATGCCGGCGATCTTGTGCAGCTTGAGATTGACGAATTCGCCGATACTCTGCTCATCGCCCAGATGGAATTTCACCAGCAGGTCGAAAGCGCCGCTGGTGGAATAGATCTCCGCCACCTCCTCGATCTGATCGATGACCCGGTCGGCGACGTTGTAAGCCTCGCCGAGCTGGCATTTGATGTGCACGAACAGCGGTTTCATCGCCGGTCCCTGGTTGGCGTCATGTCCACTCTACGTCACCGCGGCCCGGACGTGAAAGCGCTCCTGCCGCCAGGTTTCGCGTATCATGATCTGCGACAGCGTCTCCACCGCGTCCCAGACATCGGCATGGCGGGTGTAGAGCGGGCAGAACCCGAAGCGGATGGCATCGGGGGCGCGGAAATCGCCGATCACGCCATCGGCGATCAGCGCCTGCATGATGGCGTAGCCGCCGGGATGGCGGAACGCGACCTGGCTGCCGCGCCGCTGGCCCTGAGCCGGACAACAGCGAAGGAACCCGTGATCGGCGCAGCGCTGCTCCATCAGATCCAGAAAGAGATCGCCCAGCGCGGCGGCCTTCTTCTGCAGCTCGCCGACGTCGATGCCGTCGAAGGTCTTGAGACCTTCCTCCAGCGCCGCCATGCCAAGCACCACGGGAGTGCCGCAGAGATGGCGAACCATGCCGTCGGCGGGGCGATAGCTGTCGGAGAATTCGAAGGGCGCCGCATGACCCATCCAGCCGCTCAGGGGCTGATGCAGATGCGGCTGAAGTTCGCGCGCGACGTAGAGAAACGCCGGCGCGCCGGGGCCCCCATTCAGGTATTTGTAGCCGCAGCCGATGGCGAGATCGCAGCCGTCGCGACTCAATGCCAGTTCCACCGCGCCCGCGCTGTGACTCAAGTCCCATAGCGCGAGCGCGCCGACCGCATGGGCGCGCGCATTCAGTACCGCCATGTCGTGGATCTCACCGGTCTTGTAGTGGATGTGGGTCAGCGCGAGCAGCGCCACGCTTTCGTCCAATGCCTCCATCAGCGCACCGCGCTCGACCAGCTTCAATTCGACGGCGCCGCCCATCAGCGCTTCCAGGCCCTGCAGGACGTAGAGATCGGTCGGGAAATTACCGCGCTCCGAAAGAATCACCCGCCGCGGTGCCTTGGCGCGCAAAGCTGCCGCCGCCAGCTTGAACAAATTCACCGAGGTGGAATCGGCGACGATCGCTTCGTCTTCGCCGGCGCCGATCAGCCGCGCGATGCGCGCCCCCAACCGGGCAGGCATGCCGATCCAGTCATTGGTATTCCAGCTGCGGATCAGGTCCTCGCCCCATTCGCGCGCGACCAAATCGGCGATGCGGCCGGGCGTCGAGGCCGGCAGCGCGCCCAGCGAATTGCCGTCCAGGTAAATCAATCCTTCCGGCAGGACGAAGCGGGATCGCGCATGGCGGAGCGGATCGGCGGAGTCCAGCGCAAGGCAGTCGGCGCGGGTGGTCTTCATTGGCCTCGGATCGACTTTACGGCCGGATATTGTAGATTCGCCGGCGCAGCAAAGGCCACAGCTTCGTGAAAGCGGTTTGCATCGGCGGCGGCCCGGCTGGGCTCTATTTCGCGATCGCGCTGAAGCGGCTCGATCCGCGTCATCAGGTGCGGGTGGTGGAGCGCAACCGGCCCTACGACACCTTTGGCTGGGGCGTGGTGTTCTCCGACCAGACCATGGAATCGCTCTCGCGCATCGATCCGGAGAGCGCCAGAGAGATCCTCGATGCCTTCGCCCATTGGGACGACATCGATGTCCACTATCGCGGCGAGACCATCACCTCGGGCGGGCACGGTTTCTGCGGCATCGGCCGCAAGCGGCTGCTCAATATCCTGCAGGACCGTGCTGCCGCGCTGGGCGCCGAACTCGAATTCGAGACTGAAGTGGAAACACTCGAGGACTATGGCGATACCGACCTGATCGTCGGCTGCGACGGGGTCAACAGCCGCATCCGCGCGATGTTCGAGGGCACCTTCAAGCCGCATATTCACGCCCGTCCGAACAAGTTCATCTGGCTTGGCATCGACAAGCCCTTCGCGGCCTTCACTTTCGCCTTCGAGCAGACGCCCCAGGGCCTGATCTGGGCGCACGCCTATCGCTTCGACAAGCAGAGCTCGACCTTCATCGTGGAATGTGCCGAGCCGACCTGGCGGGCGCTGGGCTTCGACCGCGCCTCGACGGACGAGACGATTGCCATCTGCGAGCGCATCTTCGCGCGCTATCTGGACGGCCATCCGCTGATGAGCAATGCGCGACATCTGCGCGGCTCTGCCTGGCTCAACTTCCAGCATCTGACCTGCGAGCGCTGGTTCAAGGACAATGTCGTGCTGATCGGCGACGCCGCGCACACCGCGCATTTCTCCGTGGGCTCCGGCACCAAACTTGCCTTCGACGATTCCATCGCACTGGCACGTCATGTCCATGAGCACGGCGTGAATGCGGATTCGCTGTCGGCCTTCCAGGACGAGCGCCAGCTGGACGTCATCCGCCTGCAGAATGCGGCGCGCAATTCCACGGAATGGTTCGAGCACCTGCCGCGTTACACGCGACTCGAGCCGATGCAGTTCGCGTACTCGCTGCTGACGCGCAGCCAGCGCGTGAGCCACGAGAATCTGCGGCTGCGGGACCGCACCTGGCTGGAGAGTCTGGAGACCTGGCTGGCCAGGCGGGCCGGCTCCGAGGAGAACCGCGCCATTCCGCCGATGTTCACGCCGTTCAGCTTGCGCGACCTCAAGCTTTCCAATCGCGTGGTGGTCTCGCCGATGTCGATGTATTCGGCGGTGGATGGACTGCCGGGCGATTTTCATCTCGTGCACTACGGGGCGCGGGCCCAGGGCGGCGCCTCGCTGGTCGTCACCGAGATGACCGATGTGTCGGCGGACGGGCGCATCACGCCGGGATGCGCTGGCCTCTACACGGATGAGCAGCAAGCCGCCTGGACGCGCATCGTCGAGTTCGTGCATCGCGAGACGCCAGCAAAGATTTGCTTGCAGCTTGGCCACGCGGGACCGAAAGGCTCGACTAAGGTGCCGTGGGAAGGCGACGACGAGCCGCTCGATGCCGGCAATTGGCCGCTGCTGGCGCCGTCGGCAATTCCCTGGTCGGCGAAGAACCAGACTCCGCGCGCCGCGACTCGCGCCGACATGGAGCGCGTGATCGCCGATTTCGTGCGCGCCACCGAACGGGCTGCCTCCTGCGGCTTCGACATGATCGAGTTGCACATGGCGCACGGCTATC